>CAJQKT010000001.1 GCA_905478995.1 uncultured Pseudomonadales bacterium
ACGCAACACATTGGCAACGGTTGTAAATTCAAAATCAGCCAGCAATTGTTCGAAGCGCTGCTCACACACCTCTAAATTATTGTAATGCCTGAACTTCGATAATCCAGTGGCCGCTAACTTGGGTTGCTCGGGGTCTATTTCCCATGGATGCAAATAAAACACAAAGGGCTGCTTTTGTGCTGTGTTCACGCGCTGCAAACCCCAGCGACTAAACCAGTAAGGGAACAACCTAAAATACCCGCCACCGGCAATAGGCAGTTTGTAGCCGGCAAGTTTTAATGCAGTGATAGGGAACTCAGTGATCTTGTGCCCAGCTGGGGTAGTGAGCGTATGAGGAACCTCAACCGCATCAGGAATGCCGTAGCGGTCGTGCTTCACCGGAAAAATACTTGAGTCATACGTAAAGCCGGCTTCGGCAATCGTGTCGAGCGCCCATAGCGATTTTTTGGTAATGGAATAACTGGCCGCTCGATAGCCGTTAACGGCTACGCCACTAATATCTTCTAACAGTTTTTTGCTACGAATCGTTTCTTGTCTAAATACGTCGGGCGTTTGATTGTAAATTAATTGATGGCTATAACCGTGGCTGGCAAGCTCATGCCCGGCTTCCACAATATTTTTGACCACCTGTGGGCATTTCTCAGCAATCCAGCCCAGTACAAAAAAGGTGCCCTTAATTGAATGTTCATCAAAGCGCTGTAATATTTTATCGGTATTGCGTTCAACGCGCAGCTCAAAATCATCCCAGCTTTTAGTGGGCGCCCAATTAGCTAGTGCCGCAACTTGAAAGTAGTCTTCGACATCAATGGTGATGGCATTTTGCATAGCAGTCCGTTATCAGTGGTTCAGTATTTATTAGCTCATGGTGGCGATGCGTCTTTCCATTACGAGCCCAGCGCACAAGCTCGATGCTTTATTAGGCCGCACTTTTTAAGCGCCATTTTTCGCCTCGTTCAAATGCGCCGCTATCTCGGCGTTGCTACTATCAAGCTCAACGGCTCGCTCTAGTAGTTCAATAGCCTGTTCGCGCTCTCCATTTTGATAGAGAATCCAGCCATAGGTATCGGCTACAGCTGCTGTGTCAGGCGCCAACTGGTAAGCTTTAGCCGCCACAGATGCCGCGCGCGCATCGCCTACCTGCTGATAAGCCCAGGCCAGATTGTTCAGGTTAGTCACGTTATCGGGGGTATTTTCACGAATTCTTTCCAGCAAGGGAATGGCTTGGTTAAAATCGCCGGCAACTAACAGGTCACGTGAGCGCAAAGCCGCTGCAGCACGGCTAGAAGGGTTGGCCGTCAGCCACTGCTGTAAAAATGTTGCCGCTTGGCGGGCATTGGTTTTGTTCAGCAATGCATAAAGCCTTTTGCTGAGTAATTCGTTGGGTCGAATTCCCCAGGCTTGTGAGTAGGCATCAATGGCGTTGTCAATTTCTGCTTTGGCGGTAAAAAGGTCGCCGGCCAGTTGCAGGCTAAGGGGCTCATTCAGCTTGCCGATTTGTGCAATGAGCTTTTCAGCTTCCGAATACTGCTTATTAATTATTTCAATTTCAGTCAGCATTGATAAAAGCCGCAGCGCTTTGGGTCTGAGGCGCAGAGCGGCGAATATTTTATCTTTCGCCTGCGCGTATTGCGCATTATCAAAACTACGATTGGCACTGGCGTAATACACATTTAATTGGGTGCGCTCTAGTAAGGCGGGGTCGATAATCTGGTCATTTAATTGGCCAAGGTAGTTTTCTGCTTTATCGATCTCACCTACGGATGAAAAATAGGCTGCTAGTACAGCGACCCCAGCCCCCGTGTTTTCGTCATTAGCCAGTGTTTCAATGCGCTTAACAGCAGCGGCGACTTGTTCGGTATTTTGTGCAGTGCGTAACATACCTTCATAGGCTCTCGTTTGCTGAGGCTCTATTGAGGCAGCCCGACTGTAGGCGTTGAGTACGCTGGCATAACCAACTTGCTTGAGTTGTGCGATGACGGCAAGTTGCAGGGCTACCCGATAATTTTGCGGATCGCTTTCCAGCGCAGCTTCATAGAAGTCTGTGGCTTTCACGTAATCTTTTTGGGTGGCATAAAACCCCCCAGCCAGTTGCAACGATACCGCATCTCGCTGGCGTTTCGTGAGTTGTTCGGTGATCAGTTGTTCGGCTTCGGCGATTTCACCTACGCTAATAAGTTGCTGCGCGAGGCGTGTTAAGAGTGCGGGGTCGCTGTTGTCATGAACATACGCTGCACGCAAATACTCTAAAGCTTTGATCGGCTCAGGGGGGCTTTTCTCGGTGTAATAGCTGGCCAGTGTTGTATAGGCTGGAATGATCGCAGGTTCAAGCTCTATGGCGCGCTCTAAGGCATTAACACCTTTGCTTGTATCGCCCCTCATTAACGCAGACTGACCATAAATGGCGAGCAACTTAGCGTCGTTGTTAGTCGCAGGGAAAGCCTCGAGCATGTCCATCACTTGCTGTGGTCGGTTTGAGCGCAAGTTGGACAATGCCGCTAGGCGAGTTATTTCGGGGTGAACCAATTCAGGGTCAATGGTTTCATTGAGATAGTCTGATGCGGTGTCAAAATCACCCTGTTGGTATTGAATAATGGCCAGTAGCATCCCGGCATTTTCAAAATTAGGAAACTCCTCTAATAGCTGGCTTAGGACTTCACTGGCTTTTTCCCATTCACCCAACTGAAAAGCTTGAAGCGCCACACGATATTGTTCCTGGGCAACTTCAAAGCCTGGGAAGGCCTCGGCCAATATTTGTGTATAAATTAAGGCCTCTGCCGATCGGCCCTGCTTAACTAAGACTTCGGCAAGTGCGCTTAGGATTGTGGCTTTTGCAGGCGTGATGGTGTCAGTGTTGGTCAGCTTGATGAGCGAGTCGGATAAATGATCTTCTGCTGTAGAAAAGTCTAATCTGGCAATTGCGATCTTTGCCTGGAGTAGGCCAATATCAATGTTTTCAGAATCAAGTTCGCCGGCCTTAAGCAACAGGCTTTCGGCAGTTTCAAGCTCATTGGCAAGAATTGCGGTATCGGCGAGTCCGAGTAACGCTTTTTGATTGTTTGCATCTTGATTCGATAGGATTTGATAAATTTCTCGAGCCCGATCAACTTCTTTTAAGCCAATAAGCGCGCGCGCTTCTAATAACTTCGCGTGTATCGGTTGGGCATCACTAAAGCTCGGGTTATTTTCAAGTTCGGCAATAGCCGTAGCGAATTTGCCGCGACCTAATAACGCCTCAAGACGTATGGCGATATATTCATTGTTGTTAGATTGCTCAGGTGATTGATCTAACACGCCTAGAGCGCTTTTATACTGGCCTAAATCAACGAGGATCTTAGCCATCAAAATAAACCCTTTTGCTTGCTCTGGCGCTTTTTGGATGACATTTCTTGCTTCAATATTTGCAGCGCGGTATTGCCCCGATTTTAAATACGAATTGGCCTGCTTTACATGAATATCAACCAGCTCAGCGCGGCGCTCATTGGAGGGTTCGCATGCCAGTAAAAAAATTGCGCTTAAACAAACCAAGCTCCAACGGTTCATCGGTTGATTTAGTTTTAAGCGAAAAATGAAAAAACACCAGCCTGAAGCTCGTGCGATTAAACGACCGCAGAGAGCATTGAGTATTTCACGTGCGTCAGGGCAGAACATATGTTTATCTCTTATTTGTCTGTTTAAGCGGGGTTGATTTAACTTTATTCAATTAGTCATGCTATTTTTAATCGTTAGATAAATCATACTTGTTCATTAAATCGTATAGTGTTGGGCGAGTGACCCCGAGTAGCTTGGCGCAGGCCGACATGTTTCCATCAGCAATAGCCAGCGCAGTTTTAATGGCGCCTTTTTCTGCGTTTTGTCGAACAGTGCGTAGGTTAATAGATAGTTCATCATCTTCAGCTAGTCCTAAGTCCAGCGCATCTATCTTTTTTCCTTCAGCCATAATGACCGCGCGTTTTATTTTATTTTCAAGCTCGCGGATATTGCCTGGCCAATCATAAGATTCTATGGCGGTGGCAGCTGCGGGTGTGAAGTCAGTGATTTTTTTGTTGTGCTCTTGCGAAAATTTTTCGAGCATAAAGCGAGCCAGTAATATTTTATCGCCTTGGCGCTCACGTAGTGGAGGGATATCGACAATAATTTCGCTAATGCGATAAAATAAATCCTCTCTAAAGGTGTTGTCTTTCACCATGGCTTGTAAATCTTTGTTAGTGGCGCACACTACTCGTACATCTACTGGGATTTCTTTGCGCCCGCCTACGCGCTCAATAACGCGCTCTTGTAAAAAGCGTAACAGCTTCGATTGGGCGGGCAAAGGCATGTCACCAATTTCATCAAGAAATAATGTGCCGCCTTCGGCCGTTTCAATTTTACCTAATGTTTGTTTATTAGCACCGGTGAAGGCGCCTTTTTCGTAGCCAAAAAGCTCGCTTTCAATTAATGTTTCGGGCACTGCGGCGCAATTGATGGCTACAAATAAATTATCTTTGTATTCGCTTAAGTTATGAATGGCGCGGGCAAATACTTCCTTGCCGGTGCCACTTTCACCTAGTAGCAGTGTGGTGACATTGGTGGGTGCAATTTTTTCGATTGAGCGGCACAGCTTGACCATCATGGGGTTGTTGGCAACGATGCCTTCAAGTGGAGACTTGCCTTCTTCTTGTTGTTTGCGAAGTTCGTGTTCGAGGCGAGCCATTTGGAAAGCGCGCTGCACAATGAGGTCGAGCACTTGAGTGTTGACAGGCTTTTGGTAAAAGTCATAGGCCCCCATGCTAACCGCGCGCAAGGCATTGTCGTAATCCGCATGTCCGGTCACTACAACTACTTTAACACTGGGGTCTATAGCGAGGCTTTCTTCTAACGTTGCAAAGCCTTCTTCAACGCCTTCTTCGTCTGGGGGTAGGCCTAAATCTTGTAAAACTACCGCGGGTTGTTCGCGGCGCAATGCGGCCAGCGCATCGGCTCGATTTGAAGCAACCACTACATTATATTCCTCATAGTGCCAGCGCAGTTGGCTTTGCAGGCCAACATCATCCTCGACAATCAGTAGTGTTTTTTTCTCATCGCCCACTTGGTCTAAAAATTTATCGTTCATAGTTGTCTGTCTGTCGGCCTGTCGTTGCTTGTCTATGGGGTTGATCGCGTGTCAGTTTATTGCCATATCATCGCAGCATTAGTCTGTTCAGAGCTTGCCATGCTTGATGGGGCGCTGTAAAAAGTTCAGGTACTGCTAGCCAGTTTACGATTCAGCATAGGCTATTGGAAGTGTAATAGAGACGCTGGTGCCAATATTAACCTCGCTGGCAACCAAAATAGCACCGCCCATAGCCTGTATGAATTCTCGAACTTGATAGGCGCCAATACCCATGCCCATACTGGACTTGGTTGATTCGAAGGGCTTAAACAGTCGGTTGGTTAAAAAGTCTTCATCCATGCCGCTACCGTTGTCTTCTACTTCTATTTTTACAAATTTTTCTTCATGCTGCACGTTGATATCAATGAAGCCATTATTAGCGGTGGCGTCCTGAGCATTGCGAATGATATGCATTAAAATCATGACTAGCTGGTCTTGATCGGCCACTACAAATCCATCATCAGACTCGCTGCGCAAGGTGGGTAAGGGTTGGCGGTCCGAGCTTTTACGAATTGCTTCAAGCAATAGCGATTTGATGGAGATTGAGCGACGTGCTGGCTGATGAGTGTTGCGTTGCAAGCGCTTTAATAATTGACTCATGCGGTTGACTGAATTTTCAATAGTGCGTATTGCATCTTCAACAAACGCGGGATTTTCTTTGTGTTTTTTTGCGTTTTCAACTACCAAAGCTTGCTGTGCAATAAGGTTTTTTAAATCGTGCATGATAAATGCGGTGAGCTTATTGTAGGTGTCAAATTGCTTTGACTCTGCCAGTTGCTCAGCCGATTGCTGTCGCACAATGTAACCCGCCAGTTGTTTGCCGGCGCTTTTTATAACGTCGATATCTTCCCAAATTAGAGGCTCGTTTTGTTCTTTTTTGGTAAGAAGGAAAAACCCAACCAGCTTTTGCCCAATCATCAATGGAGCAATAATCCAGACATCGGGTATGGCATTAATGTTATCAGGAATTTTTTTAAGGTGGCGATCGTGATCTTTTTTTCCTGAGCTCGTTAGTGCATATATCCAATCTTCTTTTTCTAATGGCTCAATAAAGGCATCGCTAGTGGTAAATTTTTTGTTGGCCATGCTATCGATATTCCAACTGCTCACCAAATCAAATTCACCACGAGAGTTTTTTAGCCACATGGCGCCGCCATGTGCATTGAATACATTACCGACCGATTCTAAGCCGAGTCGAAAAAACTCACTGTCGTTAGATATGCTGGATAATGTTTGGATTAAATTAAGCCAGACGCTGCGATAATCATATTTATGTCGAAAAAAATGTTTATTGACTGACACGCGGATGTTGTCGCGGACTTGGTTGGACATGATAAGCGAGTAGATTGTGGCGAGTCCTAGTCCTATCAGTCCAATTTGAGCAGCTGTGCCCCAGCGTAGCTCGGCCTGATTAATGAAGAGCCCGACGATGATGAAAAAGGTGGCTAAGACAATAATCGGTAGTGCAACCGAACCAAATATAACGACCTTGCGTGATAAAAATATGGCTTGAGCCGGAGGGTGTTTGATGCTGCCTGCCAGAAAAAGTAAGGCAATGGTTACATCGATAAAGCTATGAAAGTAAGTTAAGAGATGCAGCTCAGTGGCCCTGCTTAATATGACCGGGAGGTACAAGGTGTGCACAGCAAGAAACATCAAAGAGCCAATGAGCAGCAATCGACAATCATGCTGAAATTGTTTGTGGCGCAACCGTAAAGCATAAATATTGAGTGCGGCAACAAGTATGAGCGGCGTGTAGGCGCCATAGCGCAAAACTTGTGCGTTGATGTTGAATTGGCTGGTGATGCTGGCTTGGTTGCCGGCTAGTAGTGCAAAAGCTGCACCAGCCAAAATACCGATCGCCCCAAGGCGGAGCCAGCCCGATACGGGGCGCTGACTACCTTGCGCAACGACCTTAAAGAGAGCCGCTACCCCAAGTGAGTTGCTGAGGAAAAACATCACTCCATAAAAAGGTTGGGAGATAACTTTTAATACTGCAGCAGCGGTAGCTATTTGCATGAGCAAGGCTGAAAAACACAGTAGCTGCAACCCTATATTGGTAGGTACCGGCGATTTTTTGTTGCGCAATATCGCTATGCTAGCAATAAGCAAAATACTCGCAGCTAGGTGGCTGGCAAAATCAATGGTGAAAAAATGGTCGGCTGGCATGGGCGCGTTCATAACGTGGTTATCTAAGGCGCGGAGAAGGGCGGCGCAGGCGTAAGATTAAAGTATAGATCAATACATAACTTTCGGGTAAGGCATGGAAGTTGACACAACCTCCACACTAGACATCACTTGGTGCTTTTGAGCGCGCTGACCATTTTATGCAGCGAGCGATCAAATAGCGGCCCTGATTTCAGTAGTCGGGCCCGCTTGCATTGCAGGTCAAAGGCGAATTCTTTACGCGGTTTTTCGATGGCTTTGAACCCGAGGCGATTCACAAACACATAGGTGTCTGATCCTTCGAGTTTGGCGGCAAGTTTGCATCGAATAATGGTGCCGCTTGAGGGCACTTTAAATTCGAGCCAGCTCCCCACGGGCACCGAATCGGCGCGTTCAATAAATTCATAGGTCAGGGCTTGGTGTTGCTTTTGTTGCCGCTCTAGAGCACTCATTTCTTTCCAGTTTTTTTGCTCTGATAGGGTTTCGAGCGATACTTCTTTGTCGGCCTGAAATGGCTGTAGATCGCTCACTTGCGTGACGTCTTGAGCAGCGCTGCTGACAGCGTCGATCGTTTGATCGATTTTTTCAGCCAGCGAATTGATCTGAGTGCTGTTGAGCGTTGTCTCTTTGAGCCCTTGGCGTAATTTACTCATGAGGTTTTCACGGATGCGTTCGAGCCGTTGGCGCGATTTCTCATCATTGTGAGGTTGCGAGCACCAAATAAGGTCGTGCATCGTCTGCAGGTGAGACAGCCAAGCAGGGCTTTCGTCACCCTCTTTGATCTGTGCTCGATACAGTACTTGTTGCCAGAGGTTGACGATAAAGTCGGCCACTGATTTTGCCACGACTTTTCCGTCCATAGAATCTTGAATGGCTTTTTGTGCTTTCATTTTGGCGATTTGCTTGCGCGCCTGCCCTTGGGCGCCTTCACTCGTGCGTTTTTCAACGAGCTCGGCTCGCTTGTCAACGTTGGCACTATAGGTTTTTAGCTCTGCCGCGGCGTTACCAAAAGCGGTTGCTATATTTTCAGATTCATTTTGAATGTTATGTATCCACTGCTCCATTTTTTCAAGTAGCTCATGAGCGTTGGTATCATTTTGGCCCACACCAATACTGATACGCGAGAGCTCATTGATAAAGTGCCGGCAAGGGTGCTCAGTATTGGTGAAGAAGCTTTTATCTTTTAAAGCGACCTTTAAAATGGGCATCTGTAAGCGGCCAATTAGCGCTTTGACATTGTCGGGTATGTTGTGATCATCGAGCACAAAGTCAAAAAACATAGCGACGAGATTGATGATGTCCTCATCAATTTTTGCAATACCCAGCTTTTTATCGTCTGCCTGCTCACGGCTCAATAGCTGCCGCATGTAATCGCGTAAATCAAAATTATTTTTTTCGGTGGTTTGGTTGATTGTGCTCGATTGCAAAATATTTAGTAAGTCTGCACTCGATAAGGGCGTGCCTTCGTTAGCGGCTAACAGAGGCGCTCGCCCAAGTTGCAGCCCCTGATTTAACTGCGCTGAGCCGCGTAAGTTCTCGAGTAGCGAGCTAAGGTCGGCGAGCGCAGGGCTGCTATATAGATAGTGCTGTTCGCTATTATCATTGAGCAGGCCCTGTTCGGCAGCCTCGGTAAAGTTGCTTTGGCTGCTTTTTGCTGCAGTTCCGCGGCTAATTTTTTGGCGCTTTTGGTCAATAAATTTTACGCCGAGTTCTTCGAGTAGTGCATTAGCGCTCACATATATTTCGGGAAGTCGATTAACCACAAAGCGTTCGAATTGCTTGAGTAAAATAATTTTGGCTTTGATTTCAATATGGACATTGCGCGAGGTGGTAACAAATAGTTTGATGAGGGCGCCCGCATCAAGAGGGTTTTCTTCATCCTTTAGGGTATGGGGCACCAAAGTTTCTATGCGGGCATGAAATTCATAAAGTGGGTTTTTAGAGGCCGCGCGCGCTCGAGTGGTCATGCTTTTGATCGCCACATCCAGCTCTGCCTGGTCTTCATCAACCAGCGCCAGATCTTCCATCAGGATGTCGTCTAACTTTTTTTGCTCGCCTTCTGGCTGCCCGATTTCTGCAAAGCCTTTGTGCAAGCCTTTTTCAAAATTAGCGCGACAGTCTTCGGTGCGTATACGGACCTCGCGCATCGATTCAAAATACAGGTTTTGCTCTAAATTACTCTGGGCGCGCGATGCGAGGTCAAAAAATAAATCGTCGCAGCTGGCGAACATGTCATCGAGTAAGGCTAGCAGTGTTGTGCTGGCGTGGGCTTCGAGGCGCTTAATGGCTGGTTTCATTGGCACTTAAACTGTAATGAGATGATGGGTGTTAGATGCCCTTTGGCGTTGCGACGCTAGCCATCGTCAACGTGATACCGGTTTTTCCTAAACAAATGACTACTTAACGAGTCGGCGGAGGCTGTTTAGCGATAGTCGCCGAGGTTTAGACGCGTTTATTATAATGGATATTCGCACTTCTGTGCGTGCATGCGCAGAGTTTGTAAAAGCTGATTTTTGAGCCTGGAGGCGTGGAAGCTGGTGACCGGTGAAGAGAGCTATGAGGTCGGAAATTGATCGGCTTGCAGGGTGATGGTCGCTGATGCGGGTGATATTAAGCCGTTGGTGTCGACCGTAAAAATGTTGATTTGGTAGTTATCGGCAGGCAGGTCTTCAAGTATGTATGAACTCTGTGCAGGCTCTAATAATAGCGTGTCTTTAGGGGCTATGCGCAAGCGCCCTTTGGAGTCTTCGTAGGAGATTTGATAGCCGCTAATATCCGAAAACGGTAGTTCACTTCCGTCGGTGCGCTCCAGTGGCGGCGCCCACGCTAAGCGAACATCAGCTGATACGCGCGCTGGCGCAGGTGGTGTGACTTGATTGGCTTGGGTTTGGACCTGAGATTGCTGGTTGTTGAGTGTGGCGGCCGCATCATCGGCTGGGCTGTTGTTGTTATTTAGGCGGCCATTGCCTCCGCCACTGCCACCACCACAGGCAGTGAGCCCTGTGGCAATTAAAAGCAGCACAATGCTTCGGAGAGCTTGCTGTATGTTTACATTCATCGATTCAGTCTGTGTTGATCGGCGTGCGCAAGAGCAGTGTTATTACATTGTGACTTGGCGTAATACGAGGTGGGGGCATAAGGGTCAAAATTAGCTGTTTTGACTGCACCTAACGACCATAGACGGGGGGCGATTATAGAGCGCGGTGCGCGCAAGATGCAAGCGTTCATGGCTGTGCGATGTTGTAAACTAGTTAGTTATTCTGGTTTGTTAACTACGACACACTTTAGGAGGCGCGGGCCAGCACGTATTCGCCTAGTTCTGCGAGCGCTGTTTTGTACGGCGAGGCGGGTAGCTTGCTGAGTGATTCGTTGGCCAGGACAATGTTTTCAAGGGCGCGGTCGCGCGTATACTGCATTGCTCCAGTGGCTTGAACGATTGAGATAACCGAAGTGATTCTATTTAAGTCTTTGTTTATTATAATACTTTTAAGCTCTTGGTGGTGGGCACTGTCTTGTTTAGCACTGATCTTTAGTGCCTGAATAAGCGGTAGAGTTAGTTTGCCTTCTGCCAGGTCGTCACCTACATTTTTACCCAGTTGGGCTGGATCACCAGCATAATCTAGGAAATCATCAATGAGTTGGAAGGCGAGCCCCAACGATTTACCAAAGGCGCGCATGTGACTGGATATTTCAGGCGTTGCACCGGCTACAATGGCCGCCGCTTCGCAGGCACCAGCAAATAGCTGCGCTGTTTTACGCTCAATAACTTCAAAATAGGCGGCTTCATTAAGGTCAATATTGCCTATTTCGCTGAGTTGCTGCACCTCGCCTTCGGCAATTTTCACGGTCGTATCGCTTAAAACCTCCATAACTGAAAGGTTACCCACGGCCACCATTAACTGAAATGCTCGACTGTATACAAAATCACCAACCAGCACGCTTGATGCATTGCCCCAGTTGGCATTAGCTGTCGGCTTGCCGCGTCGCAGTGATGACATATCAACCACATCATCATGAAGCAGGGTGGCGGTATGTAAAAATTCAATAGCGGTCGCCAGTTTGGCTTGCTTGGCATTGTCGGTGTCGCCAAGAGCGGCGGCAACTAGCAGCGTCACTAGCGGGCGAATACGCTTGCCACCGCTGGTTATGAGGTATTGGCTAATATCTTCAACCAGGTCGATATGAGAGTGCAGTTCGTTGAGTATGAGTTGGTTGACGGTTGAAAATTGCTTGTCAACAAGCGCATAAATCGATTGCATGATATTGGATCCAATAAAAATTGTTGACGCTTACGATACGGCATGGCATCTATTATGGCGCATCGAAAGAGCTTTCACTCAGGGTCGGGTTGCGTGTGAGGTTAGATACGCTAGTAAATGCTACGCGGCGCATCCTAGGCTGACAGGCAAAGAGAGTCAAACTTGCGCAGACTTTATGCCTGCATCAACCCTGGGCCTGCAGCCAGTGCCTTCGGGTGCGCATCTCCCATAATCGACTCAATTAGCGCAACAAAACAGGCCTTATTTTGTGTAAGCTATTAGCGCAAATGGTCGAGCGGTAGCGCTGTTTTGGCCACCACTTTGCGCAGCACAAAGCTAGAGTGCACGCCGGTTACCCCTTTGATTTTGGTCAGCTTGCCCAGTAAAAAGGCTTCATAGTGCGCCATATCTGGCAGCACGGCTTTTAGCAGGTAGTCGGCGGTTTGACCGGTCACAATGCTGCATTCAATCACTTCCGGCAGCTTGCTCACGGCGCTTTCAAACCCCTCAAAACGATCCGGCGTGTGGCGATCCATGCTGATGCTGATCATGGCGGTGAGCGCAAGCCCAAGAGCCTTCTCATCGAGGAGGGTGACATGGCCACGAATGACGCCGCTCTCTTCCAGGCGCTTGACTCGCCGCGCACAGGGTGTGGCCGACAGGCCCACCGCCTCGGCGAGCTCTAAATTGCTGGCTCGGGCGTTGTGCTGAAGGTGTTCAAGAATGCGTTTATCGGTTCGATCAAGTGTTAGCTCGGTTGGTGGCATTGCTCTACTCTGGTGGCTCGCTAGCATTTTGGCCATCTATCATTAATAGAAGCCGTTACGTTGAAGTATATCGCTATTATTTTATTTATATGTAGTTAAATGATCTAAAATTACGTCTTTTTTTAATGAATGCGCATCAATTCACCCGTCAGGAAAGACTATACTAGGAGTCGAGTTAGTCGTAACTTCAAGTAGGCCACAAAGGTATCACCTTATCTGACCGGCCCGAGCCGGCTAGCAGGGCTTATGATCATTGACCACATTGTTCCGCAGGCGCAAACATTTATGACCAATTTTACGCACAAAAAATATCAACCACACTTGCCGATTAGCTTGAAGGATCGCACTTGGCCTGATCAGGTGATTAAAAAGGCGCCGCTATGGTGCAGCGTAGATTTGCGTGACGGAAATCAGGCGTTAATAGAGCCTATGACTGTGCCGCAAAAATTGCGCTTGTTCGACTTGTTGGTTCGCGTTGGTTTTAAGCAAATTGAGGTAGGCTTTCCTGCGGCTTCACAAACTGATTTCGATTTTGTGCGTGCGTTGATTGAAGATGAATTGATTCCTGAGGATGTGACTATTCAGGTGCTAGTGCAGGCTCGCGAAGATCTTATTGTGCGTACATACGAGTCTCTGGTTGGCGCGCAGCGCGCTATCGTGCACGTTTATAATTCAACATCCGTTGTGCAGCGCGAAAAAGTATTTCAGTTAGACAAGGAAGGCATTAAGGCCATCGCAGTTAATGGTGCAAAATGGGTTCAGCAGTATGCCGATCAACAGCCAGGCACTGATTGGATATTTCAGTATTCGCCAGAAAGCTTTACCGGAACCGAAATTGATTACGCTATTGAGGTATGTGATGCAGTGACCGAGGTGTGGCAGCCAACTCGCGATAACCCAGTTATTATTAATTTACCAGCCACAGTTGAGATGACTACGCCTAACGTTTATGCCGATCAAATTGAATATTTTGGTCGCCGTGTTATGCGCCGTGAAGCTATTGTTTTGAGTTTGCATACACATAATGATCGCGGTTGTGCAGTGGCTGCTGCAGAGCTTGCTGTGCAAGGTGGTGCTGATCGAGTTGAGGGTACATTGCTAGGTAATGGTGAGCGCACAGGCAACATGGACATCGTTACTATGGCGATGAATCTTTATAGTCGCGGTGTGGATCCTGAGCTCGATTTTTCGAATATAGATGAAATTATTCAGGTGGTTAAGGCAGTTACGCACTTGCCAGTGCATCCGCGGCATCCTTATGCTGGTGAGCTGGTATTCACTGCTTTTTCAGGAAGTCATCAAGACGCCATTAAAAAGTCGCTGGCCTTGCAAAAGGATGATGAGCCTTGGGATGTCGCTTACTTGCCCATTGACCCGGCCGACTTGGGCCGCTCTTATCAAGAGGTGATTCGCATTAATAGCCAGTCTGGCAAAGGCGGCATAGCCTATGTGTTAGAGCAGGCGCATGGTTTACATTTGCCGCGCTGGCTGCAAATTGATTTTAGTACGATGGTTCAGCGTCATGCCGAGGATTCTGAAAGTGAGGTTTCGCCTGCTCGAATTTGGGAGATATTTAAGCAAGAGTATATTGAGCAGAAAACGCCTCTGGCATTAAATTCCTTCAACATGAAGCATGCCAACAGCCGAGATCACTTAGACGCCGTGTTGTTGCATGATGGAAAAGAAGTTGCCGTTACCGCCGAAGGTGCGGGTGTGGTGGAATCGTTTGTATCGGCTTTATCACAGCTTATAAACAATGAGATTGTGTTGGTTGATTATTCTGAGCACGCTGTGACTAACAGCGCGAGTTCCGATGCGGCTTGTTATGTGCAAATGAATATTCAGGGTCATCGTCTTTGCGGTGTAGGCCTGAGTACCGATATCGTTGCAGCGACCTTGCAAGCGATACTCTCTGCGGTGAACACGTATTTGCGGGATCATCCTGTGCCTGGTTGGAGTGAGGTCTCGGCGGCTGGAGGTGCATCATAAATAGCGCTCAGCTTGCGGCAGGTTTTTGGCATCTGCCCCACGGCTGATTTATTCGTGATAGTTCACTAAGTTGTCCTTCAAGAGGCGTCTTGGTTGGCCTGCGGCGCCTCGCTGTGCTTTAATCGCTCGATGAATTTTGCACAACGACAAGCATACTGCCATGAGGTCGGAATCGACGCCTGGGTTGCTCGCAGGCCCCTTGCCGGCGCCGCGCAAGGCCATCTAGCAGTTGCTCTAGAAGCCGCTTCGGCATCTTACTTGCCGGCGGTAGATGCACGTATCGCTGCGGACTCCCCGTCAATGCATGCCACGATGGCGCAGGTTGTAAAACCCAACAATAGCCGTGCGTTAATGGCTGAGTTAGACGGAGGCGATGCTGGTGCTGTATTGGGTGCTGCTGATTCGGTAGCGGCCAAGCCAACAGCGGTGGATTCGGCACTTGGTAGACGTGTGGTAGGTGGCACTACACCGAATGCGACTATTGCTGCGCGTGCGCCAGGCTTCCATTTTGAAATTATGTGTCGTGTGCACGAGCAAGTATTGGTGATCGATGACACGACCGGTTTAAAATTCACCCCTAGCGCTTACAACGATTGGCTGCACAGTATATTTTATGCGCTTGGCATAAACGACGGCCAGTTGCAGGCTGCGGGCGTGAGCAAGGACGATCGACTCACCTGGCCGCCTAGCACTGCACTGGGTCAACCAGTGAGCGGGCCTGCAGCTCAGCAAGCCGCATCCGAAATGCTTTATGCCTGGTTGCAGCGTAAGCTTCAGCAGGCAGGCAAGGTCCTGCAGCCTAAAAAAATCTTAGTCATGGGCACTGCGCCTAGTCGTTTACTGTTGCCTGAGGGGAGTGCGATTGTAGCGGGGCAATGGGCTGCCTTGCCACGGTTTGGTGGACAGTCTGCATTGTTACTGCACGGCAGTAATCGTTTATGGAATAAGCCACTCCTCAAACGTGAGTTTTGGCAGCACCTGCAAAGCGTTGAGAGTTCGCGCTAATGCTATGCGCGGCTATGCGAATGCGCCGATGCCTAATTAGCCTGGTCTGTAGAGCGGGCCTGTGATCGGCTCAGCCACAATTCGGCCAGCAGTACAGGCAGACGTTTCGAGTTTTGAGCACTGGTTGAGTGCTGATGCTGAGAACTCTTGGCAAGTCAAAGATTTTGTTCGCGCCATTGAAACTGATAATGACTCCTTGCTGGTTGTGTGTGCCGATGCTACGCCGTTGTCTGGTGTGGTGAGTCAGCCCACGCCGGCGAGCGTTGCTGGCTTTATCTTGACGCAGCGTGTTCTCGATGAAGTGACGATACTTTATTTGTCTATCGATCCTCGTTATCGCCGACAGGGTTTAGCCAGGCAGCTGGTGCAAGCACTGCAGGTTGCGGTAGGTAGGCAAACTATTATGTTGGAGGTTCGTCAAAGTAATGAGCCGGCGCGCGCGCTATACCAGCAATGCGGCTTTATTCAGGTGGGAGAACGCGTCAATTATTATCGTTCAACGCAAAGCCCGTCGGGGCGTGAGGCCGCGCTATTACTCAACTGGCAAGTGGGTGAGTAAAGCAGCGAACATTTTTCACTAGCTTTTTTTGGTCTGTTTGTTCGGCATGTTTGTTCGATAGGGTTTGTTTAACATGTTTTTTCAACATAGTTTGTTGTTAGGTTCTGTCGGCATAGCTTGCTGATGCAGCGCAGCCGTTTTTTAGCTGCCTATTAATTAATTAGGAGTATGCGTAATGTCGATCGTCCACGCGCCTTGGTGGTGTATAGAAATGCCCGATGAGTGGCAGGCAGAAGAAGATGATGAAGATGAAGTCATACTTATTATCGACCCCGATGATTTGGGCGAGCTGTGCATTACCGCCATTAAAAAGCAGGATGGTTTGATTGATAAAGCTGAGTTACTTGAATTTGCAGCTGACTTGGTTGAGCGGCGCTTGACGAGCACAGACGTTGGCATTGCCGGTTTGACGGGTATTTATTTTGAGTATGAACAAGAAGGTGAGGCTTGGCGAGAGTGGTACTTGACCGACGGCTCGACGATGCTCTATGCAACGTACAATTGCGATAGCGAAAACGCACAAATTGATGCCGCCGTTATCGACCAAATGCTTGAGAGTTTGGTGTTGGTCGACAATAGCGAAGCAGCTACAGAGGTTGAATAGCGGCTTGCATCAATAACGCGTTTACTGCGCAGTTAGCGTGTTGTTAATCCAGGTGCCGATGTCGCGCAGCTGCTCAAGATTAACCTGGTGCTCCATGGGGTATGTTTGCCACGTGACGCTATAGCCCAGTTCGCGGAGCGCTTCAGCGCTCGATTGACCCAGCGCCAATGGTACTACTTGATCGTGCTCTCCGTGCGAGGCAAGCACTGCGATACGGGAGTTGATGCCACTATGCTCTTGTTTGGCCACTTGCGCAAAAGGCATATAGGTCGATAGTGCCAGTAACCCGGCCAGTTTTTGTGAGCTGCGAATGGCCGTGTAATACGCCACTGCGCCTCCTTGAGAAAAGCCAGCAATAATAATATTTTCACTGGGCACACCCAGTGAAATTTGCTGAGCAATGATAGCTTCGAGCATATGCTGTGATTCGGTCATGCCGGCCAGATCTTCTTTTTGATCGATGCTCATACCTTTTATGTCATACCAGCCGGGCATGGACATGCCGCCGTTGATGGTAATAGGGCGGTTGGGAGCTTGTGGAAATACAAATCGTATGGCTAGCTGCTCATTGAGTTTGAGCTCGGGAATTACCGGCGGAAAGTCGTTGGCGGTAGCGCCAAGGCCATGCAGCCAAATAATGGCATGGTCGATGTTGGCATGTTGGGCTGGGTTGTAGATGACTTCTATTGATTCGTTAGACATAGTATCGCTTGTTGGGTTGAGTAAATGAGTGTTTGTATTCGCATTCTTTGACGAGGTACTTGGCGCGACTTCTTGCCGCCAAAGTGCCAAAATCACTAGCAATACTATAACAATAAAGCTTATGCGCAATGCTAGTTGTTTTGAAAAATTGCGTAAGTTTGATGGCACCATGCGCGGCAAAGACCGTTTAACAGGTTAGTAGTAATACGCTTGAGCCCTTATATCTACTGCAGGTATTTAATGTACGTATTTAATGTGGATGTTTAATGGCTCAATTATAATTGCTAAATCCTAGTCTTCATCGTCGACTTCCCGCGCCAAATTGAGCGTACGGGTGGCGAGCCGGATTTCTAACAAAAATAATATTAACGCAATGATCAAAAATAGCATGGTTAAAATGAATAACAGCGCCACAAGCATTGCTAACCCTAGATCAAAAATGTCATCAATGAATAAAGCGGTTATCAAGGTGCACACGGTCAATGCTGAGTAAGTACATAGCCCAATAGCTCGGTTGGTAATAAACGCGCGCTTCATTAATACATGGTGTTCTTGATGGGATTCAAGAGCAGTGGTCGGATCGGCAAGCTTAGCTAAACGGCGGCTGATGACTCGCTCCCGATCGATGATGCGACCCAGCCGGCCCGACATCACCGCTAAAAAACCCGCGATGCCAGCTAACAAGAACACCGGAGCTACCGCAAGTTGAATGATAATCGCGATGTTGTTGGGCTCGCTAAACAAGGTCATACTTTGTAGCCTGCAATAATGGTTGGAATAGCAGTAAAATAGAATTGGATATAGTGGTTATTCATCTGGCGATAGTTGTTGGCATCGATTGTCCAACGCCTCATATCGATGCTAGCAAAAAAACAATGGGCTTGTATATTGGATTCCTTAGTTGAACTTAAAACTCTGCTTTTAGTTGCCTGTTTACTGTGTGGTTGGAGCTTTGAGTCATGGCGGCCGCTGCAGCATGGTGATGAGCGCGCGTTAAAAGTGCGATTGCGGCACGCAGTCAATAATTTCATGATGGCTGTAGTGAGTACGTTGGTCAGCAGAGGCTTGGCCTTAGTGACGTTGTTATACGCTTTGCAATGGTCGCAGCAGCAGGGTGTTGGGCTGTTGGCGGGGTCAGATCTGCCGGTAGCGTTTAATTGGTTGGCTGCCTTATTGTTAATCGATATCTGGCAGTATGGCTGGCATGTGATGAATCATCGTTGGCCCTTTTTGTGGCGCTTTCATGTGGTGCATCATGCCGATACAACGATGGATGTGACAACCGGTCTGCGTTTTCATTTTGTTGAAACCGCATTGTCTACGCTGATTCGCGTGCCTGTGTTTATTTTATTGGGCGTGCAAGTCGAGCATTTGCTCATGTATGAATTAGTGGTGTTACCGGTGGTGTTGTTTCACCATAGTAATATTCGACTCCCTAGCTCGCTCGATCGAGTACTGCGCTGGGTCATTGTGACCCCGGGCATGCATTGGGTTCATCACTCGAATATTCGCGCCGAAACCAATTCTAATTATTCGAGTTTGTTATCAGTATGGGATAGATTGTTTGGCAGCTATCGCACTAGAGATGACATTGCCGAGGTGCAGCTGGGGGTGATAGGCACTGAATATACGTCGTTGTGGCGTATGTTGTGGTTGCCTTTGTTGGGCCAGCCTAAGCAAGCGGATGCTGACGATAGCCCTGCTGAAAAAAGCGGATAAGCTGCTGCCTCTCGCCGATGCTCGCCTCAGGTTATTGTGCCGGTAACACGCACACGTTTGGAGGTTTTTTCGGCAGGAGCGCTGCGCGCCAACTGTACTTTCGCAATACGATTATCAATGATATTTTTCAATGCGATTAATAGGCCCGTTAAAATGAAAGCGCCTGGTGGCAGTACGGCGAGTAAAAATTGAGGGTAGTCTTTATTTAACACCCACTTCCATTCGGCAGCGCCGGCACCAAAAATTAAATCCATATTGGCAAATATTGCACCAGTGCCAATGAGTTCGCGAGCGGCCCCTAATAAGAACAATACCAGTGCAAATCCCAGCCCCATAATCAAGCCATCATAGGCCGCTGCAGGTAGACTATTTTTACATGCAAAGCCGTCGGCACGACCCAGGATGACGCAGTTGGTCGTAATGAGAGGTAAGAAAATCCCCAGTATTTCGTACATCTCAAAGGCATAGGCCTGCATCAATAATTCAGTGCATGTCACCGCTGCGGCAATAATCATGACAAAGGCGGGGAGGCGTATTTCGGCGGGCGTTACGTTGCGAATCATCGACACGCAGCTATTTGAGGCAAACAAAACGAAAATTGTAGCCAGTCCCAGGCCTAACGAGTTGACGACTGAATTGGTCACGCCCAGCAGTGGGCACAGTCCTAGCAGCTGCACCAAGGCGGGATTGTTTTTCCATAATCCATTCAGTGTAAGTTCGGAATAATTAGCCATAATACTTACCGATTGTTGTTGGCAAGGCGATCTGCCATTTTTGCAATTAAGTGGTTTGCTAATTTGATGCTGTTTTTACTGCCGCAGTTGATTGCAGGTTATGTGCGTTTTGGATAAGACGTTTTAAGTAGCCTTTACCGTATTGTTGGTGGTGTTGTAACGTTTGCGCCACCGATTTAGCTAATGCGCGGGGCGTAATGGTTGCTCCAGTAAACCCATCGAATACACCGCCATCTTTTTTAACAGACCATTGATCGATTGAAGGCTGGCCTAGGCTCTTGCCATTAAAGCTTTTAATCCAATTGGATTTGCGCACTTCTATGCCATCGCCAAGCCCCGGTGTTTCGCGGTGTTTAAGTACGCGTACCCCGGCAACCGTGTCATCGGCTAGGTTGATGCCTACTATATAGCGAATATCGCCACTGTAACCATCGCGTGCTGTGGCCGGATAAATCAGTGCGACAGGCTTGCCGTCGTTACGTGCTAAAAATAATGGTTGTGGTTCGCGGTGCCCCAGTGCGTTTTCAAATATTTCGATGTTGTCTTGCAGCATATCGTTGTTATGACGATCAGTAGGGATAATTTCAAGTAGTGCTTTGAGCCGCGCTGCCCGCTGCTGCATAGCAATTTCATCTTCAGTGCCAATGAACGTTGTGGCAATTAAGCCGGTGCAGATTAACGCGAATAGCCCTAGCAATAAGGCATTTTTGCTAATCGACAGCCATAGTCTTGCGGCATAACTACGCATCTCTATCGATGCTGTGTCTGCTTTAGCGGCTTCATCTTTTTCTGGCGTTGATTTTTCGGTCATTGGATTAGGAATGCCCGTAGGTTTTAGGTTGGGTGTAATGGTCGATCAGCGGAGCGGCAAAATTCATTAGCAGAACGGCAAAAGCTACAGAGTCGGGGTAATTGCCCCACTGCCGAATAATAAAAATTAATGCGCCAATGCCAGAGCCAAAAATAATTCGGCCTTTGTTTGAAACAGCCGATGATACGGGATCGGTCAAAATAAACCATGCGCCGAGCATGGTGGCTCCGCTAAACAAATGTAGCATTGGCGAGCCGCCACTATTACTCGATCCTCCGTCGTAAAATATGGCCGCCAACAAACTCAGCGTGACTAACATGCTCACTGGGCCGTGCCAGGTGTAGATTTTTCTATACAGCAGGAACAGCCCGCCGATCAAAAATCCTAGGTTAGCCCACTCCCAAACTAGGCCTCCTTGGGCACCAAACTGGGGGTAGGTCTGCTTTAAATCGCTAATCATTAGTGCGTCGTTTTGGCGCAATAAATCGAGTGGCGTCGCCATGGTAAAGCCGTCGATGGTAGGCAGCTCAATGAGCCGCAGCGCAATGCCAAAACTTTCGATTAGCGTGGGCTTGCTGACGCCTGAGGTGCCAAGCTCGCTCACTAATTCTAGCGGCGCAGCCCAGCGCGTCATTTCAACCGGGAAGGAAATCAGTAGTACCACATAACCGACCATCGCTGGATTAAACGGGTTATAACCGAGGCCACCATAGAGGTGTTTGGCGATGATGATCGCGAAAAACATGCCCGTTAAAATAATCCACCATGACGCATAGGGTGGCAGCGCTATGCCTAGCAAAATGGCAGTGACGAGTGCGCTATTGTCACGCAGATAAAATCCGATGGGTTGCTTGCGAAGACGCACTGCCCCTGCTTCTAATGCGAGCGCAAAAATGATCGATAACACGATGTTGGTGAGGGTGCCCCAGCCAAATCCAATGGTCAGTGCAGCTATCCCAGGCAGGGTGGCTATAGCCACCAGCATCATCACTGAGCTAGTGGATTGGCTTGTATGCGCATGCGGCGAAGTTATTTGCACTAACGGCATAAATTAAAGCTGATCCTTACAGGTTTTAAGTAGCATCATGAGCATCGAGTGCGGCGCGGGCTTGATTGAGTTTACTCTGGCACTTGTCAACGGCGAGCTTAAAGGCATCAACATTGCTGTCTTGCACGGTTTCGGCATTGGTTAGCTTCAGCCTAGCCTTTTCCAGTCGTGCTTCGGCCGATTCAACCGCGCGCTGTAAAACTGCAGCGGGGTTTGCCGCGCCTGCCTGTTCTTGCTTGGCGCGTTTAGCTAGGGCTCTTTGTACGGGGTCATCGATGTCAGTGGCTAGAGTAGCGGCAGGTATTTGCTCTGGTGCCGAGGCGTTTTGGGCCGCCTCAAGCGCTGATTTTTTCGCGCCAACTCGGGCGAGCGCTGCTGCCACGGCAGCCGCTTTAGGGTCCTGCCCGGCTTGCGCTGCCTTATTGGCCGCGGCTTTGGCTTGTCGTGCTTGGCGCGCAGCAATTTTTTCTGCTTCGAGACGATCTAGCCGCTCTTGTCGAGCGTCGAAACGAACTTTTGCATGCTCGGCTTGTTGCATATCGGCATCGCGCTGGCGAATTTCGGCTTTAGATGCGCGATAGTATTGCACCAATGGGATGTTACTTGGGCAAACGTAAGAGCATGCGCCACATTCAATGCAGTCGGCAATATTGTGTTGCTCAAGTTTTTCGAGCTCTTTGCCTTGTGCAAACCAAAATAATTGTTGCGGGAGTAGTGAGGCGGGGCAGGCTTCGGCACATAGGCCACAGCGGATGCAGGCTTGTGCCGGAGGCGGGCTAGGCAGCTCGGCTTCGGTAGGGGCCAGAATGCAGTTAGTGGTTTTTACTACCGGCATAGTGATATCGAGCAAGGTGAAGCCCATCATTGGCCCGCCCATGACTAGTCGATTGCTGCTGCTGGCGTTATAGCCACTACGAGCCAGCAGGTATTCTACCGGGGTTCCTAACAGAACTTCAAAGTTGCGTGGTTGTGCGACAGCCTGCCCGGTGACCGTAGTGATACGAGAAATAAGCGGCCGGTCATTAATGACGGCGTCGCTAATCGCCACCGCTGTACCCAAGTTTTGGCAAGCGATACCTAAACTGGCTGGCAAGCTACCGGTAGGCACTTGCTTGCCGGTGAGTATTTCAATCAGCTGCTTCTCGCCGCCTGACGGATATTTAGTGGGGAAAGTAATGACTTCGGCAGAGGTAGGCTTGCCAGTTAGCGCCGAAAAATCATGTTGTTTTAGAGCGTCTTGTAGACCGGCTACGACATCGATTTTGTTGTCTTCTACACCCAGTAAAATTTCTTCTGGTTGCACGAGTTTTGCGAGTATTGCAATGCCTTGAGCTAGCTTGCGGCTCTGTTCGCGCATGAGAACATGGTCAGACGTTATGTAGGGTTCACACTCGGTGCCATTGAGAATCAAGGTTTTAATGTTGCTCGGCTCGCGCATATTGAGCTTGATGCTTGTAGGGAAGCCTGCGCCGCCCATGCCAGCAATGCCATGATTGCGAATTAATTCAACCAACGTGGCCTTATCGAGTTGGGTGAAGTCACGGGTGCTAGGTGGCTGATGCCATATGTCTTTACCGTCGGTATCAATCACAATGCATAAGTCATCGAGGCCTGATGGATGGGCAATGGGCCTGTCTTCAATAGCAGTAACGGTGCCTGAGCTGGGTGCATGAATGGGCACACTGACAGCCCCAACCGCTTCTGCGATGCACTGACCTTTCAAAACAGTGTCACCTACCTGCACAACGGGTGAGGCGGCGGCGCCAATATGCTGTGAAACGGGCAAAATCAGCTGCGCAGGAATGCCGGCAAACTCGATTGCATGCTCCAGTGATTGAGTTTTGTTTTCGGGCGGATGAATGCCGCCGTGGATGTCCCAGACTTTTCGCATGGTTTATGAATGACCTTTGCGGTTGGGTAGTATGACCATCACTTGATTGTTAGGCAGCAGCATCTTTTCTCCCAAGCTCACGATCAGAGGCAATAATTGGGCCGGCGTTGATGGTGGGATTGGGTAAATCCCAGCTCCACGCATTCTTGCCGGTGACTACAGGTAGCATGTCAATACAGTCAACAGGGCAGGGCTCAACGCATAGATCGCAACCGGTGCACTCGCTGACAATAACAGTATGCATGAGCTTGGCTGCGCCGAGTATGGCGTCTACTGGGCATGCTTGAATGCACTTGGTGCAGCCAATGCACTCATCTTCACGTATGTAGGCTATCTTGCGGCTATCTTCCATGCCATGCTCGTCATCTAAGGCAATGACCTCTACATCTAACAGATCGGCTAGGGCGTGAATGCCTGCTTCGCCACCAGGCGGGCACTTGTTAATTAGATCGCCGTTAGCAATGGCTTCGGCATATGGCTTACAGCCCGGGTAGCCGCACTGACCGCACTGAGTTTGCGGAAGGATGGCATTAATTTGATCAACAATCGGGTCGCCTTCCACCTTGAATGTGATGGCACCAAACCCCAGTACTGCGCCAAACACTAGGCCAAGTGCCAGTAATGCGAGCACAGCGGCTAGAAATGGATTGGTGAGAATGAATTCAAACATGACAGGGTATCAGCATCATTTAGACTAAACCTGCAAAGCCCATAAAGGCCAGCGACATTAAGCCCGCAGTAACCATGCCTATGGCAGAGCCCTTAAAAGGCTCTGGTACATTCGCTACGGTGAGTCGCTCGCGCATGGCCGAAAATGCAATGAGGACTAGCGAAAATCCGGCTGCTGCGCCAAAGCCATACAAGGCCGACTCGACAAAACCATGTTGCTTATTTAGGTTAAGTAGCGCCACTCCCAACACGGCGCAATTGGTGGTAATAAGCGGCAAAAAGATGCCCAACACTTTATAAAGGAGCGGGCTAGATTTGTGCACGACCATTTCGGTGAACTGAACCACTACGGCTATAACTAAAATAAAGGCAATGGTACGCAGGTATTCTAGCCCGAGCGGCTGCAATATATAGGCATAGGTAAGATAGCTACATATAGAGGCAAGCGTTAACACAAAGGTCGTTGCGGCTGACATACCCACAGCAGTTTCGAGCTTGTTTGAAACGCCCATGAACGGGCACAGGCCCAAAAACTGGACTAGCACGAAATTGTTGATAAATATTGCGCCAATGAGCAGCGCAGCATATTCGCCGAGCATAAAAGGAATTGCCTTGTAAAAACCGCTATAAAGGAGGCGCATTATACGGGTGAAATAGATAGGCGGCCAGTTAGAGCAGCATGCAGTATTGGTTATGAATGAGGTGTTTATCGTCAAATCGGCTTCTCACCCAGTCGCCACTGGGCTTGCCATTTTGGCGACGGACGAGCTCGATGGTCATGGCGCAATAATAATCGCGATAACTGAGGCCGGCGCAAAAAAATACACGCAAAACACGTCAGTTATGAGTATCCTTACACTGACCTATACAGGCCATTGAGGTCGGGAAAGCTGTGGCTTTTTTGTACTGTGCGATCACTGTTATCAAGGAGTTTGTCCGATGAGAATCAAACGATCTTGCTTTATTTTGGGTGTGTCTTGGTTGTGTTTTAGTACCCTATTTGTAACCAGCTGCAGCGATATTGCGCCGATGGTTCGCAAAGTCACCTATCCGCCTGATTTTAACTATGTCAGTGGCGAGGATTTGCGTTCGCGTATGAACCAAATGGCTGCTCAGATCCAGCTGTTGGACCAGGCTTTATTTGACACGACAGGTGCCGAGCCGGATCGACAGCGGCAAGTGGTAGCGGTACTGCGCCAGATTGAAAAAGTCGGGTCGAGCTTGAGCGCCGGTGAGGCGGGTTCGAGTCATCCTTTTTTAGAAGATTTTATGGATGAATTCGTGGCCGACGTGGGGCAGGCGCGCAATGCTGCGGCCTTGTCGCCACCGCGCTATTATCTCGCCGGCAGAGTTACCGGTAGCTGTGTTGGGTGCCACAAAGTTAACCGTTAATGGGTTCAACGCAAGAAATGCGTCGTTAATGCGTCTTATCCAAATGCAATGAGTATCCTGTTGTGCCTAAACCCCTAAAAAATGAAGACATTGTTACCGCGGTCGAGCGGTGGGTAAGTGAGATGGTGGTGGGGCTAAATTTATGCCCGTTTGCTAAGCGTGAATGGGTAGGGCAGCGGATTCGTTTTGTGACAACCGATGCGCAGACTCCCGAGCAACTACTCGATGCTTTGCAAGCCGAGCTCGCGCGGCTTGACCATGACCCTTCGGTTGAAACAACTGTGTTAATCCATCCGCAAGTATTAACGGATTTTTTTGATTACAACGAATTTTTAGGCGCGGCTGATGAGTTGCTTGTGCAGACGCAGTACGAAGGTATTTATCAAATAGCGAGCTTTCATCCTAATTATCAATTCGCTGGCACTGATGTAGACGATGCTGAGAACTTTACCAATCGTTCGCCGTATCCCTTGCTGCATTTATTGCGTGAAGATAGCCTTGCGCAAGCGATTGTCGATTATCCTGATGCAAGCGAAATCCCTGCGCGTAATATTGCCTTGATGAATCAGATGGGACGAGCACAATTGGCAGCATTGTTGCTGGCTTGTACTGCTTGGGACGAGTGATTTTTGCATAATGTTCGGTCATAAAAATGCAGATGATTAATTTTTGGAATGGCAATAAATCCGTTGCAAGGCAGTGCTATGAGGTTGAGTTGTTACAGGCGTGTCTGAGTGTAACTGAAAAGGATTTTGGCGCAGGCAACTTGCATGTTGATAATACCGATTACCCGTTGGCAGAAGATGAAGGCGCTGTATTTGAGCAAGGCACTGATATTTTGGTAACGGTTGCCGGTAATGTGAAATTTTCCAGCAAGCCAAAAATAATAATTGAACAACCGCTAGCTAAGGGCTTATTAGGCTTTCGTTTGCTATTGGTAAGGGCTGATTCGCTCGATTTTTTCAAACAAATAAAAATAGCTAAGCAGCTTCAAGAAATTTCAATTGGCATCCCAAAAACTTGGTCCGACGCCGAGCTGTTCCGACATAATGATTATGCTGTGGTTGAGGATGGAACCTTCGAGGAGTTGTTACCGCGCTTAAAAAGCAAGGCCTTTGAGTACGCGGCTTTAGGCGCCAATGAGATAGAAGAATTTGTTGATGCCCGAGTAGCTGCTAAAGATGGCGTTTTTATTGAGCCAACCCTCATGCTCTATTATCCGTTCCCGTTGGTTTTTTATATTCACCGAGCCAAACCGGATTTGGCTCGGCGCGTTGCTGATGGGTTGCAGATAATAATGGCTAACGGTGAGCATGAGCGCTTATTTGTCAAACACCATGGTGATGTTGTAGCGCGATTACAATTGCACAAGCGAACCGTTTTTCATTTGCATAACGCTGCAATGCCGCAATCGATGGCTGCCTTCACATCGCCTTTGTTGCATAGAGAAACTGCGCGCGATTAGGTGACTCGCATGCCAGGCACTGCGCCTGCGTGAGGCTCAAGAATAAAAATTCCATCACCATCGGAAGCTGCCAGTACCATACCTTCAGACATGCCAAAGCGCATCTTGCGCGGCTTGAGGTTGGCAACCATTACCGTGAGTTTTCCCTCAAGGTCACTGGGTGCATAAGCCGATTTTATACCTGAAAAAACAGTACGCTGTTCGGTGCCCAAATCAAGCGAGAGTTTGAGTAGCTTTTCGGCGCCCTCAACATGCTCGGCTTTTGTTATGAGTGCGATGCGCAGGTCGACTTTGAAAAAATCATCAATTTCGATTTCATCGGCTATGTCTTGTGCGTCTGTACTTGCACTTGGTTTTTTCTTTTTCGTCTTTTTCGGGCTGTTCTTTTCAGAAGGCTCGCTTATTTTTTTATTGTCGTCTAACAGGCTTGTAATGGTTTTTACATCGAGGCGCTGCAGTAGGGGTTTGAATTTGTTAATGGTGGCGCCACTGAGTCTAGAGGTATTTCCCTGCCACTCTAGCGGTATATTCAAAAAGGCTTCTGATGCTTCGGCTAGCGCCGGCAGTACGGGTTTGAGATAGGCAATTAATTGTGCGAAAGCCATGACGCCGGTGGTGCAAATGGCCTGCAGTTCGGCTTCGCTATCATCTTGTTTGGCAATCACCCAGGGCTTGCGCTCGTCGATGTATTGATTGGCTTTATCGGCAAGCGCCATGATTTGCCGCATAGCTTTACTGAACTCTCTTTGTTCGTAGGCATTGGCTATGTCATCGCCCGCTTGGGCTAGTTCATCCATTAGGTTGAGGTTTTCAGCTTGAATAGCTAGCGTGTTGTTAAAGCGCTTGCCGATAAAGCCTGCGCAGCGGCTGGCTATATTGACAAGCTTGCCCACTAGGTCTGCATTGCACTTTTGTACGAATTCTTCAAGGTTGAGGTCGATGTCATCCACACTGTTGCCTAGGCGCGCGGCAAAAAAGTAACGCAGGTACTCAGGCTGAAAATGTTCAAGATAGCTACGAGCAGTAATAAAAGTGCCTCGCGACTTTGACATTTTTGCGCCATCGACGCTTAAAAATCCGTGGGCAAAAATGGCTGAGGGCAGGCGTAAGTCGCTAGCATCCATAATCGCTGGCCAAAACAACCCGTGAAAGTTGATAATGTCTTTGCCAATAAAATGATACAGCTCGGTCCCCGCTGCCTGCGCACTTTCTTTGTCCCAAAACTCATCAAAGTTGATATTGCTGCGTTGACAATAATCTTGAAAACTTGCCATGTAACCGATGGGCGCGTCGAGCCAGACATAAAAATACTTGTCGGGGGCCTCGGGTATTTCAAAGCCAAAGTAGGGTGCATCACGGCTGATGTCCCACTCAATTAAACCGGCTTCTAACCATTCGCGCAGTTTATTACTCACTGCAGGCTGAAGTTTTTTGTTGTTGAGCCAGGTATCTAAAAATTCTGCAAATTCTGGCAATTTAAAAAAGTAATGCAGCGAATCTTTTTCAACGGGAGTTGCGCCGGAAATCGTTGAGAACGGATCGATTAGGTCAACCGGTGAATAAGTTGCGCCGCAGGCTTCACAATTATCGCCGTACTGATCAGCGGCTTTACATTTGGGGCAGCTACCTTTGATATAGCGATCGGCTAAGAAAAGTTGTTTTTCAGGGTCAAAAGCTTGGGTGATAGTGCGTTCAGCAATAAAGCCGCGTTCTTTTAGCTTGAGATAAATTGAATTTGAGAAATTACGATTCTCATCAGAATGAGTTGAATAATAGTTGTCATGGCTAATAAGGAAATCATTAAAGTCGGCAATGTGTTCGGTGCGAACTTGCTCGATGAGCTGTTCAGGGCTGATGCCTTGCTCTTCGGCCTTGAGCATAATTGCAGTGCCATGCGTGTCATCAGCACACACGTAGTGACACTCGTTGCCACGCATGCGTTGGTAGCGCACCCAAATATCGGTTTGAATATGCTCTAGTAAATGGCCAAGATGGAGGGAGCCATTGGCGTAGGGCAGCGCGCTGGTAACAAGAATACGGCGCGGAGAAATCGGTGCGGTTGTGTTCACTTGAAGACTCAAAAAGGGTTGCTATTAGGGCGGCCAATATACCTTTTTTTTTGCCAGGCTACACGGTAATCGTGCCGGTGGTAGGCCGGTGACGCTTTTCAATGGCGGGGCGCGCAATAGAATTACAAAGGCAGAGTTTTCGTGTCGATCGATGCGCTGCCAGGGCCCAAGGTTTTTAACGCTTCCATTAAGACGTCATTGGCGGTGACTCTATAGGCCGTAAGTTTGCCACCGTAAAGGCTGATTGCTTGCGGGCGCTGAGCATTGTCGGTGTGTACGATGGTATCGCGTGCCTGACGTGAAAACGGTCGATTAGTACTGGCGGCATGCTCTTCTGGTTGCGGTAGCACGCGCAGCCCAGCCCAGCGCTTTATCAGCTTGCCGGTGTAATTAGGAAAGTAATGCAGGAGCGTTTTGTGGAGGTAATCCACTTCGACATCACTGGCTAGCGGGCTACCGGGGTCACCGGTATGCTGTGATTCGGTGGTGCCAACCATAGTATGCCCTTGCCAAGGCATGACGAATACCGCACGTTTGTCGATAGGGCTTTCAATATAAAAAATGCCGTCATTCAGCGGTGCGTCCAATTCGATATGCGTCCCTTGTACGAGGGCAATGTTAGGGCCGCTACCTGCGTAAGTGATTTTGCTTTGTACTTGTTCTACCCAGGGGCCAGCTGCATTGACCACTACGCTTGCTGTTACCTTATGCGATGTCGATGCGTTTAAGTTGGTTTCGTGGGTGGCTTGGGTAGTACAAGAAAATTCGATGTCGATCGTGCCTAAGGTATTGCGATCGGCTTGGTGAAAGGTAGCGTCTTCTACAATAGTTGCCCCCAGTTTTGATGCTGATTGAGCAACCAATTGAGTCAGTTGCCGGTCATCGGTTTGTGCATCAAAGTAGTGGTACACGCAAATGAGATCTTGTTGTTTGATGCCTCCCAGCGAGCTCCATTTGGATTTGGGCACATAGCTGAAGCGGGCATCTCGGCGCAAATTACCCAGCAGCGCATATAAAGCGAGCCCGGCGGCCATTTTAATTGGGCCGACCCGTTGCGAACGGTAAATAGGTAGGTAAAAACTTTTGAGTTTCACTAAATTGGGCGCCACTTTACAAAGCACAGCGCGCTCGTTAAGCGATTTGCGCACCAATGAGATTTGAGCGGTTTCTAGATAGCGTAGCCCGCCGTGTATCAGTTTGCTCGAGCGGCTAGACGTGCCCGAGCCCAGTGAGTTTTTCTCGAGCAGCAAGACGCTAAACCCTTTGGCCGCGAGTGCTTGTGCGCAGCCAACGCCTTGAATACCGCCGCCAATAACAATGGCGTCGTAGTGACTACTAAACGCCAGATTTTTGCCGTTGGTTGGGCCGGCGGTGTTGGGTTGGTTTTTTGAATGCAATTTTGCAGCTCTGAGTGAATTCGATAGCCTAAAATGATAGTCTAGGCGCTGTGCAAGGAAACGTCCTGTAATAGCAGCTCAACATGGTAATTCTGTATGAAAATTGAATACTACCCCATTCATGGTCGTGGTGATGATGGCTTGAAATTTCAGCTTGCTCGCATTGCCGACGCGTCCGGTAATGTCTATAAAGGCCAGTATGATCAAGCTCGCCATTTTGGCTCGGAGGCAGAGTTGAAAACTTATCTGGCGGATCTGGTCAATGTTAGTGAAGCAGAGCTTGAGATTTCTAAGATGAATCTCTAGTGATTCAACGAAAGTGGGGCGTTATGTGTCGATCGATGATGGGCACAAAAAAGGTTTAGTGTGGAGCTTAGCGGTAGCAACCGCGAATTAGCAAGGGTTTCGCGGTAGAGCCCCATAAAAAAGCAAGGCCTATTGGTCTTGCTTTTTTTATGGGTTGATGGTTTTTTGCGTTGCGAATTTCTCGATCAAGCACTGATTCAAAAGCTACCGCTAGCTAGGCGTTGTTAGAAAATCAGCTTCAAGCCTAGCGCAAGATAAGCCAGTGAGATGGCTGCGCCTACCGCCGTCATGAGTTTTTCGCTCATGCCGATCTTGTGCGCGTAGTCTCCGGCAATTTGCCAGCCGGCTAAAATTGAATTTAGGCTTGCCGCAACCAATACAAGCACTAAGAATACGCGGCTGATGTCTCCGGTGAGCGCATCATTGAGCGTACTCGATGTAACGCCATTGATGAGTGTGGCGAGCAGCCACAAACCGAATAAAACCACTAGCGCATTACTGGCGCGCTGAAAAATCCATTGCTTTACGCCCATAAGTAAACTCCTGCTAGTACAGTGAAGGTGGCTCCGAAGGCTAAAGCTGCCCAGGAAATACGTTGGCCGCCTGCAAAATCCTCGCAGTAACCCAGCTCCTGCACAATATGCTTAACCGTGGCGGCACAATAGTAACTAAAGGCTGAAAGCAAGCCCCAGGCAATAAACTGCGCTAAAAAATTATCGGCCATCAGTTGTGCAAACCATACTGCCCCTTCAGGCGAGCTTTGCACCCGCTGCGCCACAAATAAAGCAATACCCAGACCCACCCAAGAGATGACCGCACAAATGCGATGCATTATTGAAGCGATAGCGGTTATTGGAAAGCTAAATTTAGTCAGGTCTAGGTTGACCGGACGCGTATCTTTGGCTGCCATTTAAAAACCCCGTAACGTAATTAAAAGTAATGCTGTGCTTGCGATCTGCTGATGTTTACTCAGGATAGTCGCGCGCAGTGTGGCCTGTGTACAATTGGCGCGGTCGGCCAATTTTAAACGACGCCGAATGCATTTCATTCCAGTGTGCAATCCATCCGACGGTGCGGCCTACGGCAAACATAACCGTAAACATACTGGTGGGAATGCCTATCGCCTTCAGGATAATGCCAGAGTAGAAGTCTACGTTGGGGTAGAGTTTTTTCTCGACAAAATACGGATCTTCTAAAGCAATGGTCTCTAGGCGCTTGGCGATATTGAGCAGCGGATCATTGGTGATGCCTAGCTCTGCCAGTACCTCGTCAGCGGTTTCTTTCATTACTTTGGCGCGCGGATCAAAGTTTTTGTAAACGCGATGGCCAAACCCCATCAGTCTGAAAGGGTCGTTCTTATCTTTGGCTCGCGCTACAAACGAGTCAATATGCGACTCGTCACCAATTTCCTCGAGCATTCCTAATACAGCTTCGTTAGCCCCGCCATGCGATGGCCCCCAAAGTGCAGCAATACCGGCTGCGATACAGGCAAAGGGATTGGCGCCCGATGAGCCGGTTAGGCGTACTGCCGAGGTTGATGCGTTTTGTTCATGGTCGGCATGGAGCATGAATATCCGGTCCATCGCCTTGGCAATAACCGGGTTGACTTCGTATTTTTCGCAAGGGTTACCGAACATCATATACAAAAAGTTTTCTGCATAATTGAGGTCGTTGCGCGGGTACATAAACGGTTGGCCAATACTGAACTTATAGCTCATGGCCGCCAGCGTTGGCATCTTTGCGATGAGTCTAAATGCGGCTATTTCGCGATGCTCTTCGTCCGATACTTCAAGCGAATCGTGATAGAACGCCGACAAGGCGCCGACTACGCCACAAAGAATAGCCATTGGATGAGCATCGCGACGAAAGCCCTGAAAGAAAGTGCGCAGTTGCTCATGAACCATTGTGTGACGGTAAACGGTCGATTCAAATTTTTCTTTTTGCGCTTTGCTAGGTAGCTCGCCGTAAATGAGTAAGTAGCATGTTTCAAGATAAGTAGAGTGCTCGGCAAGCTGCTCGATGGGGTAGCCTCGATGAAGAAGCACGCCCTTATCGCCGTCGATAAAAGTAATTGATGATTCACAAGCTGCCGTAGAAACAAAGCCCGGATCAAAAGTGAAAAAATTGTTGCTCGTTAGTTGGCCTACGTCAATGACGTCTTGGCCGAGGGTGCCTTCATAGATTGGCAATTCAATGGTTGGACCATCTTCGATCGTCAACACAGCTTTTTTGTCAGATTTTGCGGGCATTCCTAGTTTCCTGTTCCTGATGTTCGGTGGGGCGAAATTTTTCTTACGCGGCAGTGCCGCGCAGTTTGTAAAGTTGAGCTTTAGCCTGGGCAGCCAACCGTTGATAGCCCCATAGAGCTACGATTGTAGGCGCTATGTTTGTGGCTAAACTTGTTAGGTTGTGACTGCGGATCGCGGCGTTCACGACTATGTTTGAGTTTTTGCAATACTCATTAGAGCTATGCAAGCCTGCTTGCGGCTGTGTCATACTCCGGCCTACTCGCTCAGTTAATCCTAGCGGTATTTACCGTTGCGTGGTGAAAATCACCCATTAAGCCAAGCAAGGGATTACTTTTCGGCCATGTTTATCAACAGCGCCGACGTGCAAGGCACAACTATAGGGCCAACGGGTGTTTTGTCAATGCTCAGCCGCGTTTTGTCTGCAGCCTCAGTGCCGTGACGGGGTGGATGTAGAGTCAACCATTTTTCGGTTAGCTCCGTACAATTACCTTAAAGGGCGCAAGCCGATGTTTTATTGTGTTTGTTATGTCAGTAAATTTGAATAAGGGGGGGGCGCTGGCCTATAATCCGCCCGCCGTTAGCCGGCTCGCTGCCAGTGGTGGCGCAGCCTGTGGTGCAAGGCAAGTTGCCATTAGCAAATTTTAGCTGGCCGCGCGAACGATTCAGGCAAGAACTCCCAAGGCAGGCAAAGCAAGCCATCAGGCGGGTTTAATTAGATCATTACTTTTTTAGGCGCTATGCAAGCGAGTAATAACCGCTCGCACAGCGCCCATGGAACTTGGAGAGACCGATTCAATGGCGAATATTAGAACATTAGAATATGACGGTGTGATCGTCGGCGGCGGCGGAGCAGGCATGCGGGCTGCACTCCAGTTAGCGCAGTCGGGCCACAAAACAGCCGTTATATCCAAAGTATTTCCTACGCGCTCACACACCGTGTCAGCGCAGGGCGGGATTACCTGTTCGATCGCCAGTTCAGATCCGAATGATGATTGGCGCTGGCACATGTACGACACGGTTAAAGGGTCGGATTATATCGGCGATCAAGATGCTATCGAGTATATGTGCAGTGTTGGCCCAGAAGCGATCTATGAATTAGAGCACATGGGCTTACCCTTTAGTCGAACCGAAAGCGGGCGTATTTATCAGCGTCCTTTTGGGGGGCAATCAAAAGAATTTGGGGCCGGTGGTCAGGCCGCTAGGACCTGTGCAGCCGCCGACCGAACGGGGCATGCGTTATTGCACACGTTGTATCAGGCCAACCTTAAAAACAATACGGTGTTTCTCAATGAGTGGTATGCCACCGATCTGGTTAAAAACCAAGACGGAAGCGTGGTGGGTGTCATTGCCATTTGTATTGAGACCGGTGAAGTGGTCTATGTGAAGTCTAAGGCCACCGTCTTTGCTACCGGCGGTGCAGGCCGAATTTATGCATCAACTACCAACGCGCACATTAATACCGGCGATGGTGTAGGTATGGCCTTGCGTGCCGACGTGCCTGTTCAAGATATGGAGATGTGGCAATTTCATCCCACGGGTATTTACGGTGCGGGTACGTTGGTCACTGAGGGGTGTCGAGGTGAAGGCGGCTACTTGATCAATAAAGATGGCGAGCGCTTTATGGAGCGTTATGCGCCGAATGCTAAAGATTTGGCAGGTCGTGATGTCGTTGCCCGCTCTATGGTGCTCGAGATTTTAGAGGGCCGTGGCTGCGGCCCCGAAGGCGATCACGTTATGTTAAAGCTCGATCACTTGGGTCAAGACGTTTTACACAGCCGCTTGCCCGGAATTTGCGAATTGTCAGAAACTTTTGCGCATGTTGATCCGGTCTATGCGCCGATCCCGGTAGTGCCTACTTGCCATTATATGATGGGCGGTATTCCCACTAACGTGAATGGCCAGGCGCTTACGCAAACGGCTGACGGGCAAGATGCGGTTATCGACGGGCTCTATGCGTGCGGTGAAATTGCCTGCGTTTCAGTACATGGCGCTAATCGCCTAGGTGGTAATTCACTGCTTGATTTAGTGGTGTTTGGCCGCGCTTCGGGCTTATATATCGAAGAGGCGCTTAAGCAGGGTATTGAGCAGCGTGATGCTAGCGAGACAGATATTGATGCGGCGCTTAGTCGTGTGACTCGCCTCAATGAGCGCAAGGGCAACGGTGAAAAAGTTGCTGCGTTGCGCAAAGAGCTGCAAAAAATTATGCAGTTGTATTTTGGTGTGTTTCGCACCGGCGAAAACATGGATCAAGGCGTTAAGCAGCTGGCAGATCTACGCGAGCGCATAGCCGGCGCTGCACTGGAAGATAAAAGCGCGGCATTTAATACGGCGCGTATTGAGGCGCTTGAATTACATAATTTGCTGGAGGTGGCTGAAGCAACTGCGATCTCAGCCAATGTTCGCACCGAGAGTCGCGGCGCGCATGCGCGTGATGATTATCAAGAGCGCGATGATACTAATTGGCTGTGCCACTCTATGTATTTTCCAAGTGATAAGCGTGTTGGTAAGCGTGGAGTCAATTTTGCTCCGGTTACGGTCGATACCTTTGAACCTATGGCGCGCGTTTATTAAGTATTACTGCGCTCACATAGACCGATCGATGTAGTCATTTTGGTCCATTGTGAAATGCTTGACGAATTTTTTGGGAGTTACCTCGATGTTACAAGTTAGTGTTTATCGTTACGATCCGGCTAAAGATGCTGCGCCTTATATGCAGGACTATAACCTCGATACCGGCGGTAAAGACGTCATGGTGCTTGATGTGCTCGAGATGCTTAAAGCTCAGGACCCCTCGTTGGCCTACCGGCGCTCATGTCGTGAAGGCGTTTGTGGTTCTGATGGTATGAATATCAACGGCAAAAATGGCCTGGCCTGCATCAAGCCTTTGTCTGAGGCTGCGCCTCGCAATAAGCTGGTCTTGCGACCGCTGCCAGGCCTGCCGGTTATTCGCGATCTAGTGATTGATATGGAGCAGTTTTATGCTCAATATGAAAAAGTGAAGCCGTATCTTCAAGCGGAAGCGCCAACGACGGGTATTGAGCGCCTGCAATCGCCTGAAGAGCGTGAAAAGCTGGATGGCTTATATGAGTGCATTTTGTGCGCTTGTTGTTCTACGAGTTGCCCCTCATTTTGGTGGAACCCCGATAAATTTATCGGCCCGGCTGGTCTGTTACAGGCCTATCGATTTTTAGCCGATAGTCGCGATACGCAACAGGCTGAACGGCTAAAAGATTTGTCTGATCCTTTTAGTGTTTTTCGCTGCCAGGGTATTCAAAACTGTGTTTCAGTGTGCCCCAAAGGCTTGAACCCGACCAAAGCGATTGGCCATATTCGAGGTATGCTGCTCAACGCTTAGGCAGTAATCCCTAGGCTGAGGGGCTTTAACGCCACCTCGGGGCTGGTGCGCAAGTCACTTGGCTTGGGGTGCGAAGTTGGCTATTGGCTACCTTGGCTCATATGCCGTGCGCTTGACTGGTACACCAGCAATACCACTCACTATATTGAAATATTTTGATATAGATCGCTAAATCTATATTTTCATAAGTGAATTTTACAGCTCTCCCATTGCCCGCCGCCGCCTAATCGCTACACTTGTTGAGTAAGTATTTAAAAGCTCCACGACCTGTATCGAGTCCCTCATGTCCCAAAACACGCCTTTTACATTGGCTGAACAGCAACCAATGGCCGATTGGTTGCGCTCTTCTCATATTGCCGGCGGTAACGCCGACTATGTGGAAGCGCTCTATGAAGAGTATTTAGCTGCCCCCAATGATGTTGACCCCGAGTGGCGCGATTTTTTTGATCGTTTGCCGCGTGTCGAGGGCAATATCCAACCTGATATCCCTCACGCTACCGTGCGTGCACATTTCTTAGAGTTAGCGCGACAGCAGCGCGGCGCTGTGCGGGCTACCGTCTCTGATAGTTTGGCGACTGAGCATGAGCGCAAGCAAATTCGGGTTGTGCAATTAATTAGCGCCTACCGTCAGCGCGGGCATCAAAACGCCAATATTGATCCGCTGGGTCTCATGGCGCGCGAGCAGGTACCCGATCTAGATCCGGCTTATCATCATTTGAGCGCGGCTGATTACGATACCGAATTTCAAACGGGTGTATTTTATATTGGCAAAGATGTGGCTCCACTGGGTGAAATCATCGATGCATTGAAGCGGACCTATTGCGGCTCAATCGGTGCAGAGTTTATGCACATCGTCGATACCGAGCAGCGTGTTTGGATTCAAAGCCGTATGGACAGTGTGCGGTCGGCACCAGAGTACAGCGCCGAAACGAAAGAGCATCTTTTAGAACGCTTAACGGCCGCTGAAGGCTTAGAGAAATATCTTGGCTCACGCTATCCAGGCACCAAGCGCTTTGGGCTAGAGGGCGGTGAGAGTTTAATCCCGATGGTCGATGAGCTGATTCAGCGTGCCGGTTCTTATCAGGCTAAAGAAGTGGTCATTGGTATGGCTCACCGCGGCCGCTTGAATGTGTTAGTGAACACCTTTGGCAAGCAACCCGCTGATCTTTTTGATGAGTTTGAAGGTAAAGCAACCTTCAATACCTCTGGTGACGTCAAATATCATCAAGGTTTTTCGTCTAATGTGATGACTTCTGGTGGTGAAATCCACCTGGCGCTAGCCTTTAATCCATCCCACCTTGAAATTGCATCACCCGTCGTTGAGGGCTCTGTTCGCGCTCGTCAAGATCGTCGTAAAAATGCTGAGCGTGATCAAGTGATTCCTATCATTATGCACGGTGACGCTGCTTTTGCTGGCCAGGGCGTGGTCATGGAAACGTTCCAGATGTCACAAACTCGCGCCTACACAACGGGCGGCTCGGTCCACATTGTTATCAACAATCAAGTTGGCTTTACCACGTCTAAACCTGAGGATATGCGCTCGACTGAATACTGTACCGACTGCGCGAAGATGGTCCAGGCTCCCATTTTCCATGTTAACGGTGATGATCCTGAAGCGGTGTTGTTCGTCACGCAAATGGCGTTTGATTACCGTCAGCAATTTAGCCGCGATGTAGTGATTGATCTTGTTTGTTACCGTCGCCGTGGGCACAACGAAGCCGATGAGCCTTCGGGCACTCAGCCACTGATGTATGCAGCAATCAAACAGCATCCGAGTGCCCGCGAGATTTATGCCAATCAATTAGTTGCGGAAGGCGTGCTTAGCGCTGCGCAAACTGAAGCGATGGAAAATAACTATCGTGAGGCCCTAGAGCGTGGCGAGCACGTTGTAAAAAGTTTGGTTAAGAAGCCCAATGAAGAGCTGTTTGTTGATTGGACGCCGTATTTGGCGCATGACTGGCAGGTGCGAGGCGACACTACGTACCCGTTAGATAAATTACAAGCTTTGGCGCATTCTTTTAATGAATCGCCAAGTGGCTTTGTCGTGCAGCGACAAGTGGCGAAAATTATTGAAGACCGAAAAAAGATGGCGGTTGGGGCGATGGCTGGTAACTGGGGCTTTGGCGAAACGCTTGCCTATGCGTCGTTAGTTGAGCAGGGTTATCCTGTGCGGCTCACCGGTCAGGATGTTGGTCGTGGTACGTTCTCTCATCGACATGCTGTGCTGCACGATCAAAAAACGTCTGAAACTTATGTGCCATTAAAAAATATAAGTGGCGAGCAGGCCGAATTCGAAATTTTTGATTCGCTACTTTCAGAAATGGCAGTGCTTGGTTTTGAATATGGCTATTCAACCACGAGCCCAAATGGGTTGGTCATATGGGAAGCTCAGTTTGGCGACTTTGCCAATGGCGCACAAGTGGTTATTGACCAGTTTATTACTAGCGGTGAGCACAAGTGGGGGCGCTTATGCGGTCTAACGATGTTGTTACCGCATGGTTATGAAGGGCAGGGTCCAGAGCACTCCTCTGCGCGGCTCGAGCGATTTTTACAGATGTGTGCCGAGCAAAACATCCAAGTTTGCGTACCGACGACTGCGGCACAGATTTTTCATCTATTGCGTCGACAAGCTATCAGGCCACTGCGTCGTCCATTAATTGTTATGTCGCCTAAAAGTTTGCTTCGACACAAGCATGCAGCATCAACGCTGGAAGACTTCTCTGAAGGACACTTTCAAAATGTCATTGCTGAGACGAATGACGTTGATGCAAGCAAAATGAAACGTTTGGTGTTGTGCAGCGGCAAAGTTTATTACGACTTGTGTGATGCCAGGGCTGAGCATGAGTTGGCCGATGTTGCGATTGTACGCATCGAGCAACTCTATCCATTTCCCGATGCAGAGCTTTTTAAAGCAATTGCAGATTATCAGCATCTTGAGTCGGTGGTGTGGTGCCAAGAAGAACCGCGCAATCAGGGCGCTTGGTACCACAGCCAGCACCATTTTCGCGCAGTAATCGATTTGATCGATGATGGTTTGCCAATAACTTTTGCCGGTAGGCAGCCATCGGCTTCGCCCGCGGCCGGTTACATGGCACTGCATTTAAAAGAACAATCGCAACTTATTGCAGAGGCTTTAGGTTTGAGTGAGTAGACTTTGTAAAATTAATTGATGAACGATTCTAGCCAATTAATTGGGTCAATGAAGAAGTGTCAATTGAGTCGGCGTAGATTTAAAAATATTTGAACGACATGCGCGCTTGCGTATAAAAATTAAAGAGTGGAATCATCTATGAGTATAGAAATAAAAGCACCTTCTTTTCCTGAGTCGGTGGCTGATGGCACGGTAGCTACTTGGCATAAGCGCCCGGGTGATACCTGCGCCCGCGACGAGCTGATTGCTGATATCGAAACGGATAAGGTTGTCATCGAAGTTAACGCCCCTAATGCGGGTACGTTACTGGAAATTCTCAAGCAAGAAGGTGATGTGGTGTTGAGCAACGAATTGATTGCTCGCTTCGAAGCAGGGGTAGTTGAAGCCGCGCCAGCTGCGGGTGCGGCAGCGCCTGCCGCACCCGCGGTAGAAAGCCAGCCGGTGCTTGCCGAAGAGGCGATTATCAGCCCGGCGGCCAAGAAAATGATGGCAGAGAATAACATTGACCTCGGCCAGATTAATGGCACAGGTAAAGATGGTCGCGTGACCAAAGAAGATGTTCAGCGTGCTATTGATGGCAGCCCACAACAGGCGCCGGTGGTTGCCCATGCCGTGGGTGCATCTGCTCCTGCGGTACGAGCTGATGTGGCCGTTGATCCAACGCAGCGCAATGAGCGGCGTGTGCCAATGACGCGATTGCGAGCACGAGTTGCCGAGCGCTTGTTGAGTGCCACGCAAACTACAGCCATGCTTACCACGTTTAATGAAGTCAATATGCAGCCAGTTATGGAGCTGCGCAAGAAGTACAAAGAACAATTTGAAAAGACACATAACGGCACACGCTTGGGCTTTATGTCATTTTTTATTAAGGCTTCTATCGAGGCTTTAAAGCGCTTCCCAGTAGTGAATGCCTCTATTGACGGCCAAGATGTTGTCTACCACGGCTACTACGATGTTGGCGTAGCGGTATCTAGTGAGCGCGGTTTAGTTGTGCCGGTCTTGCGTGATGCCGATGGCATGAGTCTCGCTAGTATTGAAAGTAAAATTCGTGAATACGGTGGCAAGGCGCAGAGCGGTAAGCTGAGCATTGAAGATATGAGCGGCGGCACGTTCACGGTAACCAATGGCGGTGTGTTTGGTTCGATGTTGTCGACGCCTATTCTTAACCCGCCGCAAACCGGCATATTGGGTATGCACGCTATTAACGAGCGAGCTATGGTGGTTGACGGTGAAATTAAAATACTGCCTATGATGTATTTGGCTTTGTCTTATGATCATCGCTTAGTTGATGGTAAAGATGCAGTGCAATTTTTGGTGGCGATCAAGAATATGATCGAAGACCCTGCGCGCGTATTGCTTGAAATATAACGCGCAAAAAGTACCGGTTGTTTCAACTTAAATCATTCACAGGCAACACTACTGTTTATTGGAAAAAAGTATGTCAGATCAAGTAAATCAAGATTTTGAAGTTATTGTAATAGGTGCAGGTCCAGGTGGGTATGTGGCTGCGATTCGCTGCGCTCAGTTGGGTATGAAAACGGCTTGTGTTGAGAAATGGGTTGATGAAAAGGGCGCTGTTAAGCTTGGCGGCACTTGTTTAAATGTCGGTTGCATTCCTTCTAAGGCGCTACTAGATTCGAGTCACAAATATAAAGAGGCTCGCGATGACTTTGATGTACATGGTATTTCAGCCTCGTCGGTCTCTATGGACGTGAGCAAGATGTTGGCGCGTAAAAATAAAATAGTGAATCAGCTTACCGGCGGTATTGGCGGTTTGTTTAAAGCTAATAGCGTTGATTCAATTGTGGGCACGGCTAAGGTATTGGCAAATAAGCAAGTCGAAGTAACGGGCAACGATGGAATAAAAACGATTTATCAAGCCGATAAAATCATTATTGCGGCAGGCTCTGTGCCTATCGATATTCCGCCCACGCCTTTGCTTGATGATGTGATTGTAGATTCGACTGGCGCGCTTGAATTTGAAGCGGTGCCTAAAAAACTCGGCGTTATTGGTGCCGGTGTTATAGGCTTGGAGTTGGGTAGTGTTTGGGCACGTTTAGGTGCAGAAGTGGTAGTACTTGAAGCACTTGACGATTTCTTGCCGGCAGTTGATGAAACCATTGCTAAAGAGACTAAAAAAGTATTCCGCAAGCAAGGCCTTGATATTCGTTTAGGTACGCGTGTCACCGGCAGCACCGTAACGGGCAAGGGCAAAAAGCGTAAGGTAAGCGTTGAATATACCGATGCCGAGGGAACGAAGACGGAAGAGTTTGATAACTTAATTGTTTGTGTGGGTAGACGCCCGCTTAGCGAGCAACTCCTTGCGCCTGATTGTGGCGTTAACCTCGATGAGCGTGGTTTTGTTTTTGTGAATGACCAATGCCAAACGGACGCTCGTGATATTTATGCTGTGGGCGACATTGTCCGCGGGCCAATGTTGGCACATAAAGGTATGGAAGAAGCAGTAATGGTCGCCGAGCGTATTGCTGGTAAGAAGACGCAAATTAACTATGAAAATATTCCTTCGGTTATCTATACCCACCCCGAGATTGCGTGGGTTGGTAAAACCGAGCAAGAACTTAAAGCCAGCGGTCAAAAATACAACGTGGGCGTGTTTCCTTTTGCAGCCAGTGGGCGCGCATTAGCGTCGAATGACACCACTGGAATGGTCAAGATGATTGCTGATGCAGAGACCGACCGCATCTTAGGCTGTCATGTTATTGGGCCTAGTGCGGCCGATTTGGTTCAGCAGGTGGTTATTGCTATAGAGTTTGGTTCTTCTGCTGAGGACCTAGCGCTGACAGTGTTTAGTCACCCAACACTGTCAGAAGCTGTCCATGAGGCAGCCTTAGCAGTGGCTGGGCATGCGATCCACATCCCTAATAAACCGCCTCGTAAAGCGCGTTCTTGAGCGTGCTTCGTCTGCTTGGGCTGACGAGTCCGGTGCAGGGGAGTGTACTTAATTGTCCCTATGGGTAGTGGGGTGGCCTTGCTATTATCACGCTGTATTTGAGAGAATTCGCTCGCGCCAAATCTGCTCTGCCGGCCCTTAGGGCTACCCGCTTAGATGAAATCTAATCTATTAATGACCAACACGGAAATCAAGCGATGAACTTGCATGAATATCAAGGTAAACAACTGTTTGCCGAATACGGTTTGCCCGTATCTACAGGTTATGCCTGTGACACACCCGAAGAAACTGTTGCGGCAGTTAAAAAAATTGGCGGCGATATGTGGGTAGTTAAAGCTCAGGTACATGCTGGTGGTCGCGGTAAGGCTGGTGGTGTGAAGTTGATTAAGTCAGCCGATGAAGCTAAAGCGTTTGCACAGCAATGGCTAGGCAAAAATTTGGTGACTTATCAGACCGATGCGAACGGTCAGCCAGTGACTAAAATTTTGGTGGAATCATGCACCGACATCGCTGATGAGTTGTATTTAGGCGCGGTGGTTGATCGCTCTAGTCGCCGTATTGTTTTTATGGCATCAACTGAAGGTGGTGTTGAAATAGAGAAAGTGGCCCATGAAACGCCAGAAAAAATTCTTCGAGCCGAAATCGATCCATTGGTCGGCGCACAGCCCTATCAGGCTCGTGAGCTGGCTTTTAAAATGGGTTTGCAGGGCGTACAGATCAAACAGTTTACAAAAATATTTTTGGGTCTAGCCAAGCTGTTTGTAGAAAAAGATTTGGCATTAATAGAAATCAACCCATTAGTTATTAAAGAAGACGGCGATTTACATTGCTTAGATGCGAAGCTAGGCGTTGATGGTAATGCGTTATATCGACACAAAGATTTGCAAGCGATGGAAGATCCCTCGCAAGAAGATGCCCGTGAAGCTGAGGCGGCTAAGTGGGACCTTAATTACGTTGCGCTAGATGGTAATATCGGTTGCATGGTCAATGGCGCTGGCCTTGCTATGGGTACCATGGATATTGTTGCTTTGCATGGTGGCTTTCCAGCCAATTTCCTTGATGTAGGGGGCGGCGCAACTAAAGAACGCGTAGCCCATGCTTTTAAGCTGATTTTGTCGGATGAAAATGTTAAGGCCGTGTTAGTTAACATTTTTGGCGGCATAGTCCGTTGCGATATGATTGCTCACGGTATTGTCGATGCGGTTAAAGAAGTGGGTGTAAAAGTACCTGTAGTCGTGCGTCTTGAAGGTACTAATTCAGAGCTTGGCAAAAAAGTACTTGATGAATCTGGGCTGGATATTATTGCGGCCGAAAGTTTAACAGACGCTGCTGTTCAAGCAGTTAAAGCGGCGGGGAATTAGAAAATGGCTGTATTAATCGATCGAAATACTAAAGTTTTATGTCAGGGTCTTACCGGCGGGCAGGGTACTTTCCACACGACTCAAGCCATTGAGTACGGTACAAAAATGGTGGGTGGTGTAACGCCTGGCAAAGGCGGCACCACTCATTTAGAGCTGCCGGTATTCAATACTATGGCCGAGGCTGTCGAAGTCACCGGTGCTGATGCCTCCGTGATTTATGTGCCAGCGGCGTTTTGTAAAGACTCTATCCTGGAGGCCGCTAATAGCGGTGTTAAATTAATTGTTGCCATTACCGAGGGTATTCCTACTCTCGATATGCTCGAGGCTAAGATACGCTGCGATGAATTGGGTGTGCGTTTGGTGGGTCCAAATTGCCCCGGTGTAATTACACCAGGCGAATGCAAAATTGGCATTATGCCTGGGCAAATACACCTGCCCGGTAAAGTGGGTATTGTTTCACGCTCTGGCACATTAACTTATGAGGCAGTTAAGCAAACTACCGATGCAGGATTTGGCCAGTCAACCTGCGTAGGTATTGGCGGTGACCCGATTCCAGGTACGAACTTTATTGATGTTTTAGAATTGTTTCAAAATGATCCTAAGACTGAAGCTATTGTAATGATTGGTGAAATTGGTGGTACGGCCGAAGAGGAGGCTGCAGCGTTCATTAAAGCGAATGTCACCAAGCCAGTCGTCTCTTACATTGCTGGTGTGACTGCCCCCAAGGGTAAGCGCATGGGGCATGCAGGCGCTATTATTTCTGGCGGCACAGGCACGGCCGATGAGAAATTTGAAGCGTTGGAAGATGCTGGTGTTAAAACCGTGCGAAGCCTAGCTGAAATTGGCTCAGCGATGGCTGAAATTACGGGCTGGTAATTGCCGTAGCGTTTAAAAAGCCCGGCTTTGTAGTCGGGCTTTTTTTGTGCGCGAAGTTATATGGCCTAGGGACTATTTGATTTTTGATGCCCATATAGCAAGCTTATGCGCCATCGATTTTTGTGACACTTGATCTTCTGGAATAGGCTGAATAACTTTATCGTGAACTAACAAGCGATATATATACAGTATTTTTTCATGCGCTGAATCGGTCGCCTCAAATTCAACTACGCCGCGCTGCTCACCGTATTTAACCCCTTCTTCAATAGCTTTTTTGATGAGCTCTTTTTCATTTTTGATTTTTTTCATAGTAGATTGAATCCCGCTACTGTAGATATATGTTGGGAGTGATGGATTATAGATCCTTCATGGCCTAAATAACCAAACTTTAATGTCCTGAAGCACTTTTAGCCTTGGTGTGTGCTTATACTATCGCCGAAATTGAGTTTATATTTTTTTGATTATATTGTTTTAGATACCTAAGAGCCCCTGTAATGACGATGACTAGTAGCGACACTGCTAACGACCCACTTTTAGAGTCTATTGCCGAGCTATCGACTCGACCAACCAAAAAATTAGACCATTTGCCAGGCGATTACGGCATGCCCGTCTTTGGCAACAGTTTTGCAATCTTAAAAAATGCGCGAGCTTTCAATCATCGCATGCAAGCTAAGTTTGGCACGGTTTATCGTTCTTCTGCATTTTTTAGCCGAGTGGTTGTCTTTGCTGATGCCGATGCGGCGCAGTATGCCTTAATGGACAAAGAGCAAAATTTTTCCAGTAGTAAAGGCTGGTTCATGCTTAAGCACTTGTTACCAGGTGGCATTTTGGTGCGTGATTTTGCTAATCATCGCAAGCACCGGCGCCCCTTACAGTTGGCGTTTAAAAGTCAGGTGATGGCGGCTTATGGCGATCGCCTCAATAGACTCATCCAGGAAGGCCTTGAGGAGTGGCCCACCGATAAGGAATTCTTATTTCAAGACCACATAAAATCGTTATTACTGGACAATGCGGCCACTGTTTTTTTGGGTGCTGAATTAGGCGAAGAATCAAAGAAATTGAATCGGGCCTTTGTCGATTTGATTGGCGGCATAGTGATATTTATGCACAGGCGCATTCCGGGCACGAAGTTTGATCGAGCGATGCGTGGATCTGAGTATCTCAAAGATTGGCTGCATGAGCGCATTGATGAGCGCAGAAGTAGCAGTGCAACCGATATCTTTACCTCGCTGTGTCACTTGGCTGACGATCCGGAGAATGGCATGTCAGCCCAAGATGTTGTTGGGCATACACTGCTTATTTTATTTGCCGCGCATGATACAACTACCAGCACTCTCAGTACTATGATGTCGGTGATGGCTGAACATCCTCAATGGCAGGAAGCAGTCCGTGAGGAAATGTTGGCAGTTGAGGGTGATAGTTTGTCGTTTCAGCAAGTAGCCGATTTGCCTGTCACCGACCGAGTCTTTCGTGAGACGTTGCGCTGCTTTCCCGCTGTCTTTATGATTCCAAGGCGATCTATTCGCGCTTTTGAGTATCAAGGCCATAAAATTCCAGCCAATACTTTGATTCATGTTGGTATCGATCAGATTCATCGTTCAGAAAAATATTGGACCAATCCGAATCAATTTGATCCCGATCGATGGCTACCCGAGCGAGCCGAGAATAAAGGACATCCTTTTCAATGGATACCTTTTGGCGGTGGAGCACATAAATGCCTTGGTTTTAAGTTTGCTGACATGCAGGTTAAAATATTTTTATTCCACTTGTTGCGAAATTATAAGATTGAAGCGAAAAAAGGCAAAAAATTCTCAATTGATTTGCTGCCTATCCCTTTGCCCAGCGATAAGCTGCCAGTGACGATGACGCGACTTCGTTGAGTAGGGTTGTGGTGCTTAGTTGATGTGGAGTGTGATCAATTAAAAATAATTAGGCGTCAACAGCCTTTTGTCGTTATGATTGGGGCCGCACTTATCGAGCTTTGGTGTAAGTGGGGCAGGCTTTTTCGAGCATCTTAGGCCCTTATAGTCACTCACAGGATCCACTCCGCTTGCCGCGATGATATCCCCCCCGCAATCTAGTCGTCCTATCCCCCCAAAGCGGCGCGCGCGCCTATTAATGCTGCTTGCGCTGCTATTTATTTTATATTTGGTTGGTCGGTATTTCGGTATCGCCGAGCGCTTTGACCCGCAGGCGTTACGGGTTGTAGTGGGCGAGACAGGTTGGCTAGGCGTGCTTATTTATCTGCTGCTGTTTTGTGCAGGGTTGGTGCTTTCGGTGCCTGGCATCATTTTTATGGTTGCTAGTGGTTTAGCGTGGGGCGGTTTTTACGGCACTTTAGTCGCTTGGGTAGGCGCAAACTTAGCGATTATCTTTTCTTTCGCTGTTGTACGCCGTTTTAATGGGGCAGGTTTTGAATCTGAAGATATAGTCAATAAATATTTAAAGCGGTTATTACACGGCCTTGAAGTCTACCCCATCCGCACCATTATTATTTCACGGTTTTTCTTTTCGACTGCGCCCGGTCTTAATTACGGCTTTGCTCTTTCATCAGTGACCAACCGGCAGCATCTTATAGGCACGCTGGTAGGTACGACCGTTCCGGTTACTAGTATCGTCTTCTTCTCTGACTGGCTGGCAGGTCGGCTTTTTTAAATCAGACCCATGTTATTTTGTGGTGGCGAAAAAATTGGAGTTAGGCAATTATTAGACGTTTTTTTGCAGGCTCAAGATTGTTTTAGCTGCGATAAAAAAACGGCATCCGAAGATGCCGCCAAGAAAGTAGACCTGGAGTATTCAATTAGCTGCCAATTAAGGCACGCTTTCAATCTAGCAACAGGGTTACTTCTGGTCAATACGAGTAAATACCTAGGTGGTTTTACCTGCGCTAGCCATTTAAAAATAAAATGAAGGGCGTTTCTTTATCTATTTTAATGGTTTGTTGTCGCTTTAAAATGAGAGCTAACTGGCCATTTATTCAAATGAATCGCGAGTGTGGTTGGCAAACTTAACCAATGACAGCATAACGGGCACTTCAACCAATACGCCCACCACCGTGGCGAGCGCTGCACCTGAGTGCAGGCCAAATAATGAAATCGCCACAGCAACGGCTAGCTCAAAAAAATTACTGGTGCCTATTAACGCGGCGGGCGCAGCAATAGCATGTGCAAGCTTGAGGCGCTTTGCCATGTAATAGGCAATAAAGAAAATCCCGTAGCTTTGAATAATTAAAGGGATGGCTATTAAGAGAATACTTTGAGGCTTGTTGATAATAGTCTCTGCCTGAAATCCAAATAGCAAAACTACCGTGGCGAGTAGGCCAATAATCGATAAAGGCTTTAAGCGATCGACCACCCCTTTAACGTGACCGCGCAAATATTTTCGGGTAAAAAATCCGGCAATCAATGGCAGTACTACGTACAGGGCAACCGACAAAAGTAATGTCTCCCATGGAACCGTGATATTTGATATGCCCAAGAGCAATGCGGCGATAGGCGCAAAGGCAAATATCATAATGATGTCGTTAACGGATACTTGCACAAGCGTATAGTTAGGATCGCCTTTGGTGAGCTGGCTCCAAACAAAAACCATTGCTGTGCAAGGTGCCACGCCCAATAAAATCATACCTGCGATATATTCTGTGGCGGTTTCTGGCTCAACTAAGTCGGCAAAAATAATTCGAAAGAATAGCCATCCCAGCGCAGCCATGGTGAAAGGCTTGATAAGCCAATTAACCGTAAGTGTTAGCAGTAAGCCTTGAGGTTTTTTACGAATAGTTTTTATTGAGGAGAAATCTACTTGAATCATCATGGGGTAGATCATTAGCCAGATTAGTATGGCGATGCATAAATTCACATGTGCATATTCTAAGCTGGCAATCAAAGCAAAAGCCGCAGGAAAAAGATTGCCCAGTGCCATCCCTAGGAGTATGCACAGCCCCACCCAAAGGCTTAAATAGCGTTCGAATATGCCCATTATGCTTTTGCAACCTCATTAAAAAGTCTCGCTAATTCTGCATGGCTTGTTGTTGATGCAGTCAATTGTAAAAGTTTTTCGATGCGATGCTTGAGCATATTGATGGTCGTGTTAAAAGCGGCAGCGACCTCGGTATCGTCACCATCCAGCGCCGAGGGGTCTGCGAGGCTCCAGTGAATATGGATAGATTGTCCAAACCACACGGGGCATGTTTCTTTGGCAGCGGAATCGCATACTGTAATGACTACATCGGGTTGCCAGCTTTCATGCTCATCCCACGACTGGCTGCACAAGCCTTCGGTGGGAATCCCCCGCGCTTGAAGATATTTTAATGACAACGGGTGAACCTCTCCCACCGGTTGGCTGCCAGCAGATCTGGCGGTCAGAACGTCTTGGCCATAAAAATTGGTGACAGCTTCAGATAAAATGCTTCTGCAGCGATTATGTGTGCAAATAAATAATAGCTTCATAGTTCAATCTAACAGTATTGGTCTTGTCTTAGTGGACGGTTACCCATGTCGGCGAGTCGCCGTTGCAGTGGCCGCAGGATGTCTTCATTGTTTTTCAGCGTTATGGCGATAATCTCTATGGACCATGCAGGGAGGCTGGGATCAATGCGATAGAAAATCCATTGGCCTTCGCGACGATCTTGCAGTAACCCACAACGTCTCAATTGAGCTAGATGGCGTGATATTTTTGGTTGGCTTACATCAAGTGCTTGGGTTAATTCGCAAACGCACAGTTCAACCTCTTGATGGATTAGCAAAACACAACTGAGTCGCGTAGCATCAGAGAGGCATTTGTAGAGCTGTAGCGGAGATATTGTCATGCGCGACACTATATATGGAAAATCATATGTTTAATAGCGGTGTGCATAAATAATGCGCTAAGAGAAGTTTGGAAAGTCTTTTTAATGTGGCTCGGTGCTTGTCAGTCATGCACGCTTTGAGGATTTATGACAAAACTGTTGAGGGGGCGTTTTTTGTTGGACGTTCAATTCTCACTGCCTTGGCTTCAGCATTGCGGCGTTTTACAGCGAGAGCCATGGCAGGTGACTCTATTGGCCTAGGAATAAAAAACCCTCCACTAGGGAGGGTCTTTTATCTGGTAGCAAGGGGCAGATTCGAACTGCCGACCCCATCATTATGAGTGATGTGCTCTAACCAACTGAGCTACCTTGCCATAAACCTAAATCATTGTTGCCGCACAGGCGTTTTTTATTTCGTACCTTTACGCAGGAGGCGCATTCTCCCGATTGCCTTGTTTGTTGTCAAGCAGCTCAAGCCGTCTTGAGCGTGCTCGGGGCGTTAAAGCTACACATTGAAGCGAAAATGAATAACATCGCCATCTTGTACAATGTAATCTTTGCCTTCTAATCGCCATTTGCCCGCATCTTTAGCGCCTTGCTCACCATTGCTAGCGACATAATCTTCGTAACCAATAATTTCAGCGCGAATAAAACCTTTTTCAAAATCGGTGTGTATTTTACCGGCGGCTTGTGGGGCTGAAGAACCCACCGGAACAGTCCATGCGCGCACTTCTTTGACGCCGGCGGTAAAATAGGTGTGTAGGCCTAGCAATTCATAGCCGGCGCGAATGACTCGGTTGAGGCCCGCTTCGGCCATGCCTAAGTCCGCTAAGAACTCGTCGCGTTCTTCATCCTCTAGCTCAGCAATTTCTGCTTCGAGTTTATTGCATATGGCCACCACTACAGCACCTTCGGCTTCGGCAAAAGCTCTTACCGCGTCGAGGTGTGAGTTGTTTTCAAAGCCTTCTTCGTCGACATTGGCAATGTACATTGTTGGTTTTACGGTCAGTAAGCCTAGCGGCTTGAGTAGCTGTAGTTCATCTTCGCACAGTCCCAGCGAGCGGAGCGGCTTGGCTTCGTTGAGATGCGGTAAGATTTTTTCTAGCAGTGTAACCAGCACAGCAGCCTCTTTATCTTGACCTCTAGCTGCTTTAGAAAAGCGTTGGTGTGCTTTTTCAACGCTATCAAGATCTGCTAGCGCTAGCTCTGTATTGATGACCTCGATATCAGCCGCAGGATTAATGGCGCCATCAACGTGTACAACATTTTCGTCATCAAAGCAGCGCACGACATGAGCAATGGCATCTGTTTCGCGGATATTGCCTAAAAATTGGTTGCCCAGCCCTTCGCCTTTTGAGGCGCCGGCTACCAACCCAGCGATATCAACAAACTCCATGGTGGTGGGTATGACTTTCTGCGGTATGACAATGGCTTTGAGTTTATCTAGGCGTAAGTCGGGCACAGGGACTATGCCTGTGTTGGGTTCGATGGTGCAAAACGGAAAGTTTTCTGCATCGATACCTGCTTTGGTTAGCGCATTAAACAGCGTTGATTTACCTACATTAGGGAGTCCGACGATACCGCAATTAAAGCCCATGGAATGTGTGTCTCTATACAGATGGTGGTTGGGTGTCTGGCTTGCCAGCATTAAAACTGTGCAGCTCATTCATGACGAGCTGCCAGTCGCCTTTTACAATGCCTTCAATATGGCTGACCGTTTCATTAATGGCTGCCTCGGTAAGCACTGTTTCGGCATTAGGCGCTTTTTTTAGAACAAAATTACTGACCTGCTTAGCGTTGCCTGGGTGGCCAATGCCTATGCGCAGTCGGCCAAAATTCTTTTGATTGCCTAAACTGCTAATAATATCGCGCAAGCCGTTGTGGCCGCCGTGTCCGCCACCTTGTTTGAGGCGAACGAGACCAGGATCAATATCTAATTCATCGTGTGCTACCAAAATAGCATCAGGTTCAATCTTGTAAAAATTCATTAGGGCTGCAACCGATTGGCCACTCAAATTCATGAAAGTGGTTGGGACCAATAAGCGCACGCTGTGTCCGGCAATATTAATTTGCCCGGTCAGGCCTTTGAACTTAGTTTCTTCGAGTAGCGGCATTGTTGTGGGGAAGCGCTGCAGCAGGGCGTCAATGAACCAGACGCCAGCATTATGTCGCGTAAGGGCATATTCAGGGCCTGGGTTGCCCAAGCCAACAATAAGACGCACAGGAGCAATGTCTTTCATCTGGGAGCGCAGCTATGCGGAGATTGCTCACCCGTAAGTGGGCAATCTCCAGTGTGCACTAGCTCTCGCTGCTGTCTTCGTCTTTAGGCTCGTCAGCTGCATCACCTTCTGCAGCATCTTCATCGACAATACCTTTAGGTTGAGCGATGTTGGCAATAGCCAAATCGTGCTCAGCGCCATGGCTCAACGCCACGCTCTCAACGCCAGTCGGAAGCACTACATCTGAAATGTGCAGCACCATACCAGACTCAACTTCGAGCATATCGACTTCAATGTACTCGGGCAGGTCTTTGGGTAGGCAGCGGATTTCAATGTCGTTCGCAAAGTGAGAAATACGTCCGCCCTGAACTTTAACACCGATGCAGGCTTCTTCGTTGGTGAAGTGCAAAGGAACGTTGACCACGATGGGCTGGTTCTTATCAACACGCAAAAAGTCTGCGTGCATAAGCAGGTCTTTGGCGGGGTGACGCTGCAGATCTTTGAGAAGCACGTCTTCGGCAGTACCATCGATTTTTAGCGTGATGATATGCGAGAAAAATGCTTCATTTTCTAGATGGTGCCAAAGGTCGTCGTGACCCAATGTGATACTGCTTGGGTCTTTGCCGCCGCCATAAACAATGGCGGGGATTTTCTTTTCAAGACGACGCAGGCGGCGGCTCGCACCTTTCCCTACGTCGGCTCGGCTAGTGGCTTCGAGCTCAAATGCATCAGACATAATATTTACCTCAGTCTGTTATCGATGACTCCTGCGACCGGATTTTCATCGAGGTTTAAAAAGTCGAACTTAAATAGTTCAACGGTTGAATCAGTGCGATGGGTCGTAACACACGTTAACGAAACATCGCGCTGATGGATTCTTCATTACTCACGCGGCGAATAGACTCAGCCAATATTCGCGACATGCTGAGCGTTCTGATCTTGGTACATGTTCTTGCTTCAGCCGATAGCGGAATGGTGTCGGTAACCACCAACTCATCAAGCTCGGAATTGTTAAGTCGCTCGATAGCTGGCCCCGATAGCACTGGATGCGTGCAGTACGAGATCACTCTAGACGCACCTTCTGTCTTTAATGCGGCGGCAGCTGTGCACAGGGTTCCGGCGGTGTCGACAATATCATCGACCAGTACGCAGGTTTTACCATCAACGTCGCCTATTAGGTTCATCACTTCGGCCACATTGGCCTGTGGGCGTCGCTTGTCGATGATGGCAAGGTCAGTGTCCAGTTGTTTGGCAACCGCTCTAGCTCGCACTACGCCGCCAATGTCGGGCGATACAATAATAAGATCGGGGTAGCGTTGTTTTTCGATATCCCCAATCAACACCGGCGACCCATAGACATTATCTACCGGGCAATCAAAAAAGCCCTGAATCTGTTCGGCATGTAAATCAACGGTAAGCACGCGATCAACCCCAACGCGAACCATGCAATCGGCTACGACCTTCGCGGTAATAGGTACGCGAGCAGAGCGCACACGTCGATCTTGCCTGGCGTAGCCGAAGTAGGGCACAACTGCTGTAATACGCTGAGCGGAGGCTCTGCGCAGTGCGTCGACGAGGACCAGAAGTTCCACAAAGTTATCGTTAGTAGGTGCACAGGTAGATTGAATAACAAAGACGTCTTTGCCGCGCACGTTTTCTTGAATTTCTACGCTCACCTCACCGTCGCTGAATTTTTTGACTTCAGCTTGGCCTATTTTTTCTCCCAATTGCCCTGCCACATTAGCGGCTAGTTCAGGATTGGCATTGCCAGTGAAAAGCATCAGATTTTTGGACACGGCGGCGTCTCCGGTGGTAGTCGCACGATCAAGAGGTCTATCAGCTGTGCTGACTATGGCAGATGGTGTTGACAGTTCCAGCTCGGGCTGTATTTAATCATACAGCTCCGATCGTAATATGGCTGGGGCGGAAGGATTCGAACCTTCGAATGCGGAGATCAAAACCCCGTGCCTTGCCGCTTGGCGACGCCCCAAAAAAACTTTTGTTTGCAGTGGCTCTATAGCCGCAGCGCCTTATGCGCTGTTGAAACCTGACTTGCTCGGCTGACAAACCCCGTCAGCGTATCCGGTAAGTCGCGCAGAACTGCTTGCGCACCGGCTTCATCGTTAAACTTTGCAAAGATACAACTTCCGGTTCCGGTCAAAGCTGCCTCACCAAATTGGCCAAGCCACTTGAGCGCCTCGTCTATCTGCACATAGTTCGATCGTATTAATGCTTCACAATCGTTGTGCATATCCGCGGCAGCAGCCCCGTTGGCTATTAATAGCTCGTTGAGCGAAATCGATCTTTGTGCTGTGCTAAAAAAGGCGGCTATTCTGATCGGAAGGGTGTCCCGTGTCAATTGCGGGTGGCTAAATATTGCCTGAGTAGAAATATTCACGTGTGGCTGGACCACCAGATACCAGCAGTCGGGTAAATCGATGGGATATAACTGCTCGCCTACGCCCTCGGCAAGGCTATTTTGGCCCTGAACAAACACGGGCACGTCTGCGCCCAGTGTCAGACCCAAGCTGGCGAGCTCATTTAGAGGTAAATTGAGATCCCAGAGCTTGTTGAGACCAAGTAAGGTGCTTGCGGCATTGGAGCTACCGCCGCCTAGACCGCCGCCCATCGGTAGGTTTTTTTCAATACTAATGATGGCTCCGCGCGTTATTTGAGCGTGCTTTTGCAGCAGTTTCGCTGCGCGCCAAGCGATATTGTCTTCATCGGCCAGGCCAGATAATTTGGTTTTCATGGCGATCTCTGGCGTTGTGGTCGCCTCGAGCGTCAGTTGGTCACCGTAATCCAGCAACTGGAAGAGCGTTTGTAAATTGTGGTAGCCATCCGCGCGCTGCCCAGTGATATGCAAAAACAAATTGAGTTTAGCCGGCGCTGGCAAATGCAGGATGTTATCGGGCGCCAAGGTAGTAGGGCTAGAAGCCGCTGCCAAGTGGGTTGAATTATGATTAGTGGGGTTCATCGAGTAGTCATCACTCGCGCGGGCCGAGGTGCCAGCTGGCCACAGCCACGCTCAGGCTCTCTCTGGGGCCCTGAGCCATCATTTTTCTTGGCAGCGTAAGGTTGCCGTGTCGTTCAGTTTTGGTGTAGCGCACCGTCCAGCCTGCCTGCGCAAAGCCCTTCAGCTCAGGCAAGGCTGTCGCATCGGAAGCCGACGCCGAAAAGTTATGGGCGGGCATCGTGGGAAGGTCGGGGCCAGGTACCCCGGTAATCCAGTGGCGCAGCAGCGAAACCGGCAGCGTTAAGCCGGTGTGCTGGTAGAACAGCTGGTCAGCATGGCCGGCTTCAGCTAAAAGTTGTTGCCCGCGTGAGAGGGTGATGCGCTCATCATTTCGCTGGATGATCATTGAGCCCAAACCAAATGCTCCGCTCAAACCGATAGTGTAGTTCTCGCCACTTTGTGCCCAGTCATAGCGCAGCACATGGGTTGATGTTTTCTCATTACTTGTTTGTGCCTGCACGCGGATGGCAATCTTACCTTTAGTCTGCCAGTTGGAGGGCCAGCTACTTACTGGGGCGTTAGCGTCTGTGCTATCGATTTTGTATGAGCTTAGCTGCGTGCATCCGCTTATGAAAATGAGCGAACAAAAAAACATTGTTACTGTGACTGCTTGTTGGATGCGATGGTGTAGCAAGAGCGAAGTACCTGCCGGAGCGACGGTTATTTAAAAGGAATATTTAGGCGCAGTAGCGTGCGGTCTACCTTGGGGTGATCGGGCGTTGATTTGTGAATAGATTTATAAATTTTTGCCGCTTTTTTAGATTGGCCTGAGGTCCAGTAGAGCTCTATTAAATGAGCGGCAATTTCATCGTCGGAGAATTTTTTATACGCTTTTTGTAGGTTTTCTTCGGCGGCATCTAAGCGACCCATATGAAATTGAACCCAGCCAAGACTGTCCATAATTGCGGCGTCATCGGGTTTGAGGGCAAGCGCTTTTTCAATAAGGTCTAACGCTTCGTTATAGCGATTGGTTCGGTCGGCTAGTACGTAGCCTAACGCATTAAGCGCGATGATATTTTGCGGATCTATTGCTAACACATGACGCAAGTCGACTTCGACTAAGCCAATGTCATCGAGTTGTTCAGATAAGAAAGAGCGCTCGAGCCGCAAAGCGATTTGATCGGGATATTGCTCAATAGCTTCGCTTAGTACGCTATGTGCGTCGACTAGTTCACCGCTGTCGCTGAGTATTTCGGCCTCGGCATTCCAGAAGAGGGGGGCCTGTTGAGGGTGCTTTTGACGCAGTGCAGCTAGGTAGCTGCGCGCCCCGTGCAATTGCCCCTGTGCGGCCAGTAGCGCCACAGTTTTTTGCACAGCCGAGAGATAGTAGTCGCCTGGCTGGACTTGCTCATAAAAATTTAGGGCGGCGTCGGTATCTTTTTCGGCGGCAGCAATTAAGCCCAAGTTAAACCAGGCAAAGGATGTTTCGCGGTTATTATCAAGCAGTGTTTGGAGGCTTTTTTTTGCCGCCAGAAAATTATTATTTTCAGCCGCAATTAAGCTGTGAGGTTTCAGTAATGTAGTATCAGATGGCGTGTCTTGAAGTAGCTCGGCAAATATTTTTTCTGCAAGCACAAGGTTTGTTTGGGTGAGTTTTCGCGCATAAGCTATTTTTAGGCTGCGTTCGTCAGGGCGTTTTTTTAGAGCCTTGCGCAGTACTTTAGCCGCTGCTTGATGTTGGCCAAGCTCTGTTTGTAATTGCGATTCAATGATGGCTAGCTGTACCGGATCACCGTCGAAATTACGTAATCTTTGAATTTGTGCAAGTGCGTTTTCATGGTCGCCATTTTTTTGTAAGAGCAGTGTATACGTTAACAGAAGACTAAAGTTTTCTGAGCGGTCTTGGTCCGAGAGGCGTTCTAGCTGCATTAGTACTTCACGAAGCTGTGCGCTGCCGGTGGGTAAGTTGCTATTTCGCAAGACGCCGAATTCAGCGGCTTCACCGGCATCGAGTTGCCGCTCTAAAATTTGCAGGGCGCGCAGGGGCTGATTGGTTCGTGCCAGCATGTCGGCAAGATTTTCTGATGCTTTTGGGTTGGATGGATCGACCTCATGCCAAAGTTCAGCCATTTCAATAGCCGCATTAGCATCGCGCAAGTACCGAGCTAAACGCGCAGCACGGGCCACTACCTGCGGATCTTGTGTGTTGAGTGCCTCGCGATAATAATTTTTAGCGGCGGTCTCGATGTCACCGTTGTAAACTGAGAGCTCTCCAACCAGTAAATTAAAGAGAGTGTCGGTCTCGAATGGGCGATTACTAGACGGCGTTGCCTCGGCTTGCATCGCCTCAGTTATCACCGCATCAGAATGATGCGTTTGATCGGTGATCGGTTGGCTTGACGATTGATTGCCTAGGGAGGCGCAGCCACCGATATAAATAGTGATTAAAGCGGCTAAAAGCATGTTCCATAGCGAACGACTGTGCGCGGGCTGTTTCGCTGAGTAACTACTCAAGAGTGCTATTAACTGGTGTGGGATCATGCAATTTTTCTGCGTATGCGGAATGCTTGGACGTATTGTCAACATTATTGAACTTGGGGTAAAACAGGCTTTTTTAATCCTAGCTTGTTTCTAAAGCTTGGCGCTGGCAATTATTTGCAGATCGTCAAGCTGGCCGGCCACCAAAATCCTATAATCGCATAGAATAACGCACAATCCTACTTAGCGCGGGGCGAATTTAAACGGTGAGGCAGGCGAGTTTGCTGTTTAAACTTGCCTAATCGTGAGTTTGCTAGCAGGATATCCATAGGCGCTAGGAGGGTATATTGCTAAACTCCCGCCCAGCAGCAGATTCACGGCCGTGCGGGCGCCTATCCGCTACACATCAATCGTTTCAGCGAACTTCTAATTTATGCAGTTAATGGCTATCGGTATCAACTACGCGACTGCAAGCGTGGCGTTGCGCGAAAAGTTGGCTATTGCCCCCGAGGCACAGGCCGCTGCAGTGGTCGAGTTGGCTGCGCAGCTTACAGCGGCCGCGGGCGACAGCACAGGTGAGGCGCTTATTTTGTCTACCTGCAATCGCACCGAAATAGTGGTGGGTGGTTTGCAGGCGGAATCGGTGGTGCTGGAATGGCTGGCTTCTTATTGTGGCGTCGCACGTGCTGAGTTCATTGAGCATGTTTATACCCATCGCGGCCGCGATGCGCTCAATCACTTAATAAGAGTGGCTAGCGGACTCGACTCTATGGTGCTTGGTGAGCCGCAAATATTCGGGCAAATGAAATCAGCCTTTGCAGTGTCGCGAGGTGTTAATGCTTTGGGTGCTGAGCTGGGGCCGGCGCTAGAGCATGTCTTTGCGGTCGCTAAGAAGGTTCGCAGCGGCACAGCAATTGGTGAAAATCCGGTGTCAGTTGCCTACGCAGCAGTCGCTATGGCTCAGCGTTTATTTAGCGAGCTTGCTCAGGCACGAGTGCTGTTGGTGGGGGCCGGAGCTACCATTGAATTGGTTGCCAAGCATATGCGCGATGCGGGTGCTGATCAGATTACCGTGGCCAACAGGACGCTGGAGAAAGCCCATATTCTGGCCAGCGCGCTTGGCAGTAGGGCAATGTTGTTGGCTGAGTTGCCTGAAAACTTATCTGATTTTGATATTGTGATTACCTCAACAGCTAGCCAGTTGCCTATTATTGGCAAAGGCATGGTTGAGCAGGCAATGAAGGCTCGTAAGCATAAACCTATGTTTATGGTCGATATTGCTGTGCCACGCGATATTGAGCCTCAAGTGGCTGAACTCCCTGATGCTTACTTGTATTCTGTTGATGATTTAAAAGGCATCATCGACCAAAACGTGAAGCTTAGGCAGGAAGAGGCTGGCAAGGCTCAGGAAATTATTGCAGGCGGTGTTGAGCAATATCAGTCGTGGGTGCGCAGTCGAGATGCCTCAGATTTAGTGGTCGCCTACCGCGATGCGACGCAAATTATGTGTGATGAACAACTACACAAAGCGAGACAATTATTGGCCAGTGGCGAATCGCCTGAGGCGGTGTTAGAAAGTTTTGCACGCTCACTGGCGCGAAAAATGATGCACACACCTACTGTTGAAATGCGTAATGCGGCGGCTGCTGCAGATAAAAACCTGCTAGATGCCGCACGTATATTGTTCGATCTGCCTGAATCTGGCCCGATGGATGAGCCATAGTGGCGTTGTAATTTCATGGGTAAATTTATGTGACGCACAGTGTCTGTCTAAGCTGTGTGCATTGAAACTGTATATATTGGAACTGTATATACTGAACTGTATGTATTGGAGCAGTGCGCAGCTGGTCAGCGTGTGGGTGAACTAGTACATTGCGGCCCTTCTTTGTATTGCATCATTAGAAATAATTAATATGGGCGAGAAGCTCACGGAAACTATTGCATGAAACCCAGTTTGTTTGCCAAGCTCGACGTGATTGCCGAGCGCTACGAAGAAATTAGTGCCTTGCTCGGTGATGCCGAAGTTATTAGCGATCAAAATAAATTTCGCGCTTTGTCTCAAGAGTATGCCGAGCTGGAGGCGGTTGTACTTTGCTATCACAAGTACAGTGCCGCGCAAGAGCAAATCGCAGAAGCTGAGAGCCTGCTTAAAGATGATGATCCTGATATGCGCGAATTGGCCGAGGACGATTTAGCCGCTGGCAAAGCCTCACTAGAAATCTTATCGGCAGACCTGCAAAGTCTGTTATTGCCGCGTGATCCCAACGATAAAAATAATGTCTTTTTAGAGGTTCGAGCGGGTACCGGCGGAGACGAGGCAGCTATTTTTGCTGGCGATTTATTTCGCATGTACAGCCGCTATGCCGAATCGCGAGGTTGGCGCGTTGAGATTCTGAATGAGCGCATGGGCGAGCATGGTGGTTACAAAGAAATCATTTCACGTATCGCCGGTAGCGATGTCTACGGCAATCTCAAATTTGAATCGGGTGCACACAGGGTGCAGCGTGTACCTGAAACGGAATCGCAGGGGCGGATTCATACCTCGGCCTGCACTGTGGCTATCATGCCAGAGGCTGATGCGCTTGAGGCTATCGAACTCAACAAAGGCGATTTGCGCATCGATACGTTCAGGGCGTCAGGGGCCGGCGGTCAGCATGTTAACAAAACTGATTCCGCTATTCGCTTAACCCATTTGCCTACAGGTATTGTGGTTGAGTGTCAGGATGAGCGCTCGCAACACAAAAATAAAGCGCGCGCTATGTCGTTGTTGCAAGCTCGTTTAAACGATGCCGCTCAATCGGCAGCTGATGCTGCGCAGGCGAGTGAACGCCGCAACTTAGTGGGTAGTGGCGATCGTTCAGAGCGAATCCGCACTTACAATTTCCCGCAGGGGCGCCTCACCGATCATCGTATTAATCTAACCTTATATAAGCTCAGCGAGGTGATGGAGGGGCAGCTCGACTCGGTTGTGCAGCCACTTTTACAAGAATACCAGGCCGACTTGTTGTCCGATTTGGGTGACGAATAGTTTGAAATTGAGCGCCAGTCGCCTCCTTCTTTAGACGAATCTACGTCATGTTTGATATTACATTAACGCAATTGCTTGTTCAGAGCACCGCTGCACTCGCGGCAGCGGGTCAGGCGAGTGCGCGCCTTGAAGCTGAAGTATTGATAGCTTTTGTATTTAAAAAGCCACGAAGTTATCTCTATGCTTACCCCGAGGTTGTGGTGTCTGACATGCACTGTCAGCAAGTGAATGCATTAATCGATGAGCGCGTTGCGGGTCGTCCTATTGCCTATCTCGTGCAGGAGCGTGATTTTTGGTCGTTGCCCCTTTATGTTAATGAGCAGGTGTTGATTCCACGTCCGGAAACGGAGTGCATGGTTGAAGCTGTGTTGCAGCTAAGCTTGCCTGATGATTGCGTTGCTGTTGACTTAGGGTCTGGCAGTGGCGCCATAGTCATGGCGTTAGCTGTTGAGCGGCCGGCATGGGTTTGTCTGGCGAGTGACCGGTTCGCCGAACCATTACAGGTGGTTAAAAAAAATATTGATGATTTACTCGGTGCGCAGGCTCCAGATAATGGTATGCCAGCACGGTTGCCTATGTTGCTGCAGGCCGAATGGCTGTCTGCCTGTGCTGAAGCTTGTTTTGATTTAGTGATTTCTAATCCGCCGTATATAGAAGATGCCGATCCGTATCTTGATAGGGGCGATCTTCGCTTTGAGCCGCGCTCAGCATTGGCCAGCGGTGCAGACGGGCTTGGCGATATTCGATGTATTGCGAAGCAGGCTCGCAGAAGTTTAAAGCTAGGGGGTTATTTAGCTTTGGAGCATGGCTATGCTCAGCAGCAGCAGGTTGTTGGAATAGTTGAGGGCGCTGGCTTTGAGGTTAAAGAGTTAGGTAGGGACTTGGCTGGGTTACCGCGTTATGTCGTTGCCCAAAGCCATTCGTAGATTAAGCGATTTCTGCAACCGGTAGTAATAGTCGATTGGTAGCATGAAGAATTTCGCCAAGATTAAACGGGGCGAAAAAAACCGCATCAGCGCCGCTGTGTTCTGCCATTGCTCGAGTTGCTGATTCTTGAATATTGAGCGAAACGATTTCATTTTGGGTGACAAATGCGATGATGGGAAGTTCACGATCTCGCAATCGTATCGTCTCGATTAGCGAAAGGCCGTCAAGGTCATCGAGCATTAAGTCGACAAAAACCGCGTCCACATTTTCAAGCTCCGCTAGGCATTCTTTTGATTGACTTATATGTTCGACTTTGGCAGATTCGCCAAGAGCAGCATCGAGAATAACCTGCAAGTAAGGCTCAGTTTCGGCAACAATAAGTCGAGACCTATTAGGCATGTATCTTAATCCTTTTATTTTATATTCAGCCTGTCAGTTCGATGTGACCAGCTTTTGTATTGTGGTGTTGGTTGTCGCGTGGTGCAAATTGGGTGGGTATTGCAAGCCGCTGGCTTGATACCTTTCTGATACAAAACAGAAGACCGGATGCGCGGGATTTTAGAGTTATTTTTTTGCCGGCACAACCTTGACATTGAAATCTTTATTTGGATTTATTTGCGTTGTTTCGGGCATGTGGGAGCGAGCGGTGTTTTTTTGATCGGCGCTAGAGTGTTAAGCCTTTTTGAATACCAATTGTAGAGCTAGTCCATCATTTAACTGCTCAATAACCGCGTGACCGCTGTTGTTGTGAGCCATGGCCACAACATTGTCAGCAGAATTTTGATGGGTGGCCGATTTAGCTGCTTTGAGTAGCTTTTGTAAGTCTACGGTGCTGAGGTCAGCTGTCTTTGTGTGCACTGACAAAACAATATAATCACCTTCAAGGATGTCGGTGCATGCGCTGCACTCAGTGGCGGGCAGTTTTTTATTGCTCAGTGACAAAACAATTTGTTGGTCTTCACCCAGAGGTCGATCATCTTGTTGAGCCGCTAGCGCTGTATTGCGCGCGCTGACTAAGAGCTGCATAACAATCTGCTTAAAAGGCGTTTCTGCAATTAGAGCACTGCCAGTCGTCTCATCAATTTCGGTTTTAAGCGTTAAAGAAGCCGGCATGGTGGGCCGCATCATATCGAGAATTTCAGTTACCAGTGGTCGTAGAGCTGTGCCGGTGGTTCTTTTTTTATCGACTTGCCTACTGCTTTTGTGCGCGACTAGCTCGTATGCGTGTGCGGCTGTTTTTAAGACTTCTTCAAGGTGGTCGGCTATGCGTTGTTCTCGCGCTTGGTTTTTCTGAGACAGTGCGACTTCGGTATAGTTGACAATGCCGCTTAAAATTTCTTTAAAGTCGCGGCCTAGCGCTCCCGTCATGGCGATGCCCATCGCTTCGCTGTCTAGATCATTCTCAGTATTAATTTTGGTGACGTTGTCGTCGACATCCTGCTCGAGGTTGTTTGCTGTGGCTGTATTGGCGTTATTGTTAACAGCGGTGTCACTGATAAAGCCGTATCCTACAATCGATTCGACTTGGCTGCCATCAGGCTGAGTCAATGCAAAACCTTGCCAGGATACATGGTGCTTGGGTTCAGCGCTCTGTGTTTTGTGGTCGTCTTCATAGTGATGGGTGACGCCAGTCCCCGGATTTTTTAAAATCAGGTTAGTCAGCTGTTTAAATTTAGGCATGGAATCACGAAAAACCTCATCATCGTCGCGGCCAGAAATAATGTCGGCGCGTACGTTGAAGTATTGGCAAAACTGCTTATTAGCCTGCAAGAATCGACCAGAGCTGTCTTTTTGAAAAAACATAACAGGCGCGTCGTCAAGCAACTGCCTAATTGCATCGTGATTTTTTAGTAATTCTTGATAGGCATGCCGAGTAGCCGTGATATCTACCGCGCTCCAAACTACCTGCCGCGATAAGCCCGCATCACCCTTCAATTTAGTAATGTAAGTATCTAGCCAGCGCAAGCCTTGGTTACTGGCGTAGGTGATGGTTTGTTGGTGTTCTTTGCCAGTGTTGAGTGTGCGCTGAATGTTTTCAACTAAATTGTCGAGTGCGTCTACTTCCAGTATTTCGGCTAGTCGAATGCCAGGGGCCGCCGCTGGTAAGTGTTGCGTTAAATGCACATCATTGCTGATGACCCTAGCGATACGGCCGCTTTCATCTAATAAGAAGCACAGCGCAGGCAGTGATTGAGCAACATGTTCCCAGACTTTTTCATGAGCCATTACATCGACAGATTCAAATAGATTATCAAATCCAGGTCGTACCGTATTTGGCTGTTCTGGCAACGGCTCAAGCGCATTAGATTTTATTGCGAGCTCAGCGCGTGCGCTCGTTGCGCGCCCTTGTCCATTATTTTCTATCTGTATATCGGTGATCTCTGCAGTATGGGCATGGCCATTTTCATCGGCTATGGTGCAGTCAATCGTACGTGGTATCGATCTATATTCAGAAATTCCACGCAGTAGGTCGGCAAATTGCGCGGCGCCTTCTGTATTCAGCTTGGTCTGCCAGTCTGTTAGGCTGAGTTGAGTATCCGACTGGTTAAAGAGCGGCGAATTGACCACAGCTGCAATATGGATGAATTGATTTTCGAAGTCGATGCTCAGCGTGTGGCGGCAGATAACGTATGTTGACTGCTGGCTCGCGCTTGATGGCGTAGGGATATTTTCATGCGCGATATTGATCGACCGCCTGTCAGCCTCTTGAGACACATGATGCGGCACAGTTTCATGCGTGTGGCGATTAAATGGTTGGTTGGCTGGTGCGCTCGGCGGTTGCCTTGGCACGAGCTGATTATTCTGCTCACTGGCGAGCGCTTCTAAACCATGCTCATTGATAAGCTGAAGAATAGTTTTTTGTGAAAGTTCTGATCGCAAGATTAACGCGTCGATGCCGTTTTTTATGGCGGCGGAAAATAGTGATAGGTCCCGATTGAGCTCATGCTCATCGAGCACCATAATCATTAGGGGTTTACGCTGCCTAGCATTGGAGTTGTAAAGCTGCGTGATGGTTTGAATGAACGGTTGTGCGCCATAGCTGCGGTCAAAGAATACAACGTCATGTTGGGCGAAGGTCGCCGCTGAGCAGTTGACGGGTGAAATTATTTGCAGTGCAAAAGTGGGTGCGCGGCTCATGCCCAGCATGTGTTGGAGCATCGTGCAGAGGCTACTGTCGTCAGACAATATGGCCGCCGATAGCTTAGATAAGTTTGTGCCTGAATCTAGAGTCAGATTGCCCTGGCTCATTAATTTCACTCGCTTTGATTAGGGTCTTGGCATGTCATTATTATTTGGTGCACCAATCTGGCTATTGGCAAAGCAGCTCCGCTTGTACGCCCGCTCACTTTTCGGTTGTATTCTAAGCGCATTGACTACATTTTAACTAATTGATTTGCCTGCATTTTGACCGAATTTTGGTTAATTTTTTGTCTTTATGGTTCAAAAATCGGCTTATTGGTTATTCTACGCTCTATATCTACTGAATGCGATCATTTGAACCATTTTTGAGGATCATTCGGAATCGGTAGAGCAGCAATAACCCTAGGCCAATCAATGGGGGCCATCGAATATTGAGTGATATTTGATCGGCTGGTGCTTGGGTAGTCTTCCAATTGATCGGTTGGCGGCTGTGTCGTCCTGTAAACAAATCAATGCGGGTAGGGTTAGGGTAATTACGTCAAATAGCCTAGAATACCCACCACATAAAATGACAGAAATGAAAGTGAGTAAAATTAGCTTGTCTAAAACAATTGCAGATGATGTGTCAGTCGATAGCACGATAGATTCAACCCAGGTTCATGCCGGCGATAGTCCAGCCGAAATACAAGCCGATCCAACGCCTAGCGATACTGCTGAACCCCAAGCCGTGGCCGAGGCTCAAAGCGATTCGGAGGCCACACAAAGCCAGCCGGATAAGCCGAGCTCGTCACGCAAGCGCGGCCGTTCGCGCACCGCCAAGGCTTGGAGTATCGATCAGTTTGCAGTGCCGGAGCTAGAGGGTAAAGTTCGCTTTCATGACCTTGATCTGCCAACAGAGCTGATGCGGGCTATAGCGGACCTAGGTTTTGAATATTGCTCATCCATTCAAGCCGAAGTGTTGCCCCATACCCTCGATGGTTACGACGCAGTCGGTAAGGCGCAAACCGGTACTGGAAAAACCGCTGCTTTTTTATTGGCGGCGATGAATGAATTACTGATTAATCCTGTCGAAGGCGAGCGCTTTTTGGCGGAGCCCAGAGTTGTTGTGCTAGCGCCGACTCGTGAGTTAGTCATGCAAATTGGTACCGATGCAGTGGATCTTGCCAAGCATACCGATCTGCAGGTGCATACGCTGGTAGGCGGTATGGATTACGGAAAGCAGTTGCAGCGCATACAAAGAGGTTATGTGGATATCGTGGCGGCAACGCCGGGGCGTTTGATCGATTTTATTACCCGTGGTGATATTTCTCTGGCGCAGGTTGAGGTGTTGGTGCTCGATGAGGCCGACCGTATGCTCGATATGGGTTTTATCCCTCAGGTGCGCCGCATTGTTCGTGCTACGCCACCGCGTGAACAGCGACAAACGATGTTGTTTAGCGCTACTTTCAACTATGACGTGCAAGTCATGATCGATAGCTGGATGGTGGATCCGGTTAGAATTGAAATTGAACCGGAAAATATAGCGGCCGACAGTGTGGATCAGCGCGTTTACATGGTGAGTAGCCAAGAAAAATTCACGGTGCTGAAAAACATTCTTGCCAGTGAGGCCGCCACTAGCGTGATCATTTTCGCCAATCGTCGTGATCAAACCCGCAGGCTTTACGAAAAGTTACGCAAGGCCGGTGTTCGCTGCGGTATGTTGTCGGGCGAAATAGCCCAACAAAAGCGCACGCGTACGTTGGAGCAGTTTAAAACCGGCGATATTAAAGTCTTAGTTGCAACCGATGTGGCGGGTCGTGGTATCCATATCGATGGCATTAGTCATGTGGTGAATTACAATCTGCCAGACGACCCTGAAGATTATGTCCATCGTATTGGGCGCACGGGTCGAGCCGGTGCCAAGGGGATTTCAATTAGCCTGGCCTGCGAAGACGATGCATTTATGCTGCCGGATATTGAAGTGCTGCTGGGTGAAAAGTTAGTTTGTGAACGGCCTCCCGAGCAGTTGTCAGGAAGCTAGCGCTAGCTTCCATTTCGCTTGTGTTCTGATTGTTCTAAATAAAATAATGTACCGCCGCATACCGCTGCTGGAATAGCCACAATGTTTATCAGCGGCATCATAGACACCACCGTGGTGACGCTGCCAAAACCCAAGCCTGCACGCTTGCGCTTTTTTAAATCTTTTCGCATGGCCTTAAATGATAATCCGTTGTTGTCATAGGCGTAGTCGACATATTGGATCGTTAGCATCTTTGCGCCAAACCAAAACCAAATAAACGGCATGATGGTGGCAAGCGGTGTTATAACGAGCGAAAGTAAGCTTAGAAGTGCTAAAGGCAGTAGTCGCAATACATAATATAAAAGTTTTTGCAGTTCTCGAATGAGCGTTCGCGGCACGATTTTTATTAAGGCTGTTATTGTTAGCGCTTCGGTACTTGTTTGGCTGTTATTGATGCGCTCCACCTGTTCAGCCATCAAGCCATAAAATGGTGAGCCAATTAGCGTAGCGGCAAAAGTAAATCCAAACGCCACCAATAGCGCGGCGGCAACATAGAAGACGGCTTTGAATAGCCATTCAATAAAGCTCAGCCAGGCTGGAGTGCTGGCTATAAAGCTGGCTAGCCAGCCGTCAAACAATTCATAGAGATAGCTCAAGCCAAAATAAAAAAGGGCTATGTTAATTAAAACAGGAACGACGACGAAGGGTAGGATGTGCTTATTTTTTAGTGTAGCAAAGCCTCGCCACAAGTAGTTTATACCCGAGTAAAAATTTTGATTACTTTGCATGATGAGCCATATTAGGGTTAAAAGCTTTGCACAGCACTGTGCGGATAGAATAAAGTTTTTGCGAGTTAAAATGGGCTTGGGTGTAATGTTATAGCGCTCAAGATGTTAGCGCCAGTGAGCATGTTCACTATCGGCAGAAGGCTTTGGATACATGCCCACGTTAAGAAAAGGGTATGGCGAGATAGGTTTGAAGTTGCCTGCACCTAAACTGGCCCGTACCTATATTGGTCAGCGTTGTCGTTGCCTTGACGTCGATATTTTTACCGATTGCCCTGCAAAATCAAGTAGCATGCGCAAGCTTGTTTTATTGGGCGGCGTTAAGCCACGCGCGCTTTAATTCACTCCTTTGAGTTGGTTTCTTATGATCTGGATACTTTTACTTGGGCTTGCAGTGCTTCTATGGTTAGCCCGTCGCTATTTGCACGGGCCCGATTTGCGCGGCTATGATCGTCCTACCGGCGAGATTTTTGATACGGTATCTACTGATGCCGAAGGGCTTATAGCGGTTAACAAAAAAATTGGTGATTGGCGCCGTGAAGCTGAAAGTGCTCGCGGTATGCGCGGGCGATTAACGAAGCTGCGTGAACAGCTCGATAGCCTGTCGGCCGACTTAGTCTTCGATGGCGACGTAATTCCCGTTAACGCAGATGGTGTCGATGCCGAATGGGTCATTGCTCCAGGGGCTAATCGGTATCGTCGAGTGTTGATGATTCATGGTGGTGCCTTTTGCTTGGGGAGTGCTCGCGGGCACCGAAAAGTTTCGGCCCGGCTTTCAGCTTTGGGCGATGCGGCTGTGCTGGCTATTAATTACCGTTTGGCACCGGAGCATCATCGTAGTCAGTGTGTTGACGATAGCCATACGGCCTACCGTTGGATGCTGGAGCAAGGTCCTGATGGCCCTGCTGTTGCGCAACAAACCCTGTTGGCGGGCGATTCAGCCGGTGGTAATTTAGTGCTGGTTTTGGCGGCAATTTTGCGCGCACAGCCGCTGTTGCAGCCAGCCGCTGTGGTTGCACTTTGCCCCACGGTCGATAGCACGATGTCGGCTCCTAGTATTATTTTTAATGCCGGTTCGGATCAAGTGCTCGGTCAATTCGGTCAAGTTGCAAGCAAGGTGCCGCGCAGTTTATTGCTGTTGCTATCAACCGTGATCTTTAAGTTGTATTTAGCAAATCCACGTTACTCGCCTATCTTTGGTGATTTGAGTGGACTGCCTCCAACGCTAATACATGCTAGCGACCAAGAAATATTGTTATCGGATGCGATTCGTTATACCAATAAGGCCCGCATTGCGGGGTCATCGGTCGACCTGCAAATATGGCGCGAGCAAATGCATGTGTGGCATTTATTTGCCGACGATTTACAAGCTACCGAGCAAGCGTGGCACGAGATAGGTCAATTTATAAAGCGCCATGCTTGATATCTATGGCCCAGGAAGAGCGCCTTTAGCTAATAGTGTTAAAGGCGGTTTTGGCAACCGATAAGGTTTTATCAATGATGTCGCTAGTATGGCAAGCCGAAACAAATCCTGCCTCATAGCTGGCCGGCGCAAGGTATACGCCGTGGTCGAGCAAGACATGAAAAAACTGATTGAATCGCTCGGTGTTGCCCGCCATCACTTGATCGTAGCGAGTGACGCTTTTCTCCTCGGTGAAAAACACCCCAAACATGCTGCCTGCATGGTTAGTCGAGAAGGGGATGCCGGCGGCATCAGCCAGTTTTTGTAAGCCATTAACGAGATTCTCGGTCGCTTGAATGACCGGCTTGTAAAAGCCAGGTGCACTAATTAACTCAAGGGTTTTTAATCCTGCGGCCATCGCTACAGGATTACCCGATAGTGTACCGGCTTGATAGATGGGTCCTTGCGGTGCAATTTGCTCCATGACGTCTTGTCGGCCGCCAAATGCGCCGACCGGCATGCCGCCACCAATCACCTTGCCTAGCGCAGTCAGGTCAGGTTTAACTTGGTAGTGCCCCTGTGCGCCGTTTAGCGCCACTCGGAATCCCGTCATTACCTCATCAAAAATCAATAGAGTGCCGCTTTCATCGCAAACCTCCCGCAAGGTTTGTAAGAAGCCGGGCACCGGCGGTATGCAATTCATATTGCCAGCTACGGGTTCTACAATAATGCAGGCAACTTGCTCGCCTATTTCAGCGAAGACTTTGCGCACCTCATCACTATCGTTATAAGTAAGTGTAATAGTGTGCTCGGCTAAGCTATCGGGTACGCCGGGCGAGCTTGGTACGCCAAAGGTGAGTGCGCCAGAGCCGGCCTTCACTAATAACGAGTCGGAGTGACCATGGTAGCAACCTTCAAATTTCACTATTTTGTCACGGCCAGTGAAGCCTCGTGCTAATCGTATAGCACTCATCGTCGCTTCAGTGCCTGAGCTGGTCATGCGAATAAGTTCTATAGAAGGCAATAGCGATTTAATTTTTTCTGCAACAGCGATTTCAATTTCGCAAGGAGCGCCAAAACTTAAGCCGTTGTGTAGGGCTTCTTGTACGGTGTTAATGACGTCTGGGTGGGCATGACCTAAAAGCATCGGCCCCCAAGACTGCACATAATCGATATAGGCATTGTCATCGGCATCAAAAATATAAGCGCCGCTGGCGCGCTGTATAAATGGCGGGCAGCCGCCTACCGCTTTGAAGGCGCGCACAGGTGAGTTAACACCGCCGGGAATGGATTGCTGCGCGCGAGCATAAAGACTTTCGGAGTGTTTGTAGGAATGGGTTGAAGTCATAGAGCAAAAAGCCGTTGAAGGTTGTCGTGGTGCCCATTTTTATGTGTTGCTAGAATAAAAAAGGCTAACTGTTGATTGTAAGGTTATACGCCCTAAGTAGGGTTGGGATCATCATGTTCCAACGCTCGAGTACGGCAAAGGCCAGCGCCATTAAGCGCTGCTAAAGCTCGGGTAGCACTGCGCGCTCGGTTGCTAACGGTTGGCCGGCTAAGCGCAATAAAATCATTTCGATAAAAGTAAAAGCCAAATTTGCATTGCCGCGCTTACCCATTAAGTCGGCCTTTGATGCCAGCGCTATACATCGCTCGAGATCTTGTGGCTTGAGTCTTGCCATTGCATTGCGCAGCGTGGCTTGTTTGTTGGCTAAAAAAATTCTCTCTGCTTTTAGGCCGGCTTGCAGCTGATTTTTTTGCTGGTACTCCAGTAGCGTGGCGAGCCTGCGTAACTCAAAAGCAACAGCGCCCAATATCGCAGCAGGATCTTGCCCTTCTTCACGAATATGAGCAAGCGCGCGGCAGGCGGCTAAAGAGTTGACCTTAAGTGCATGATCCAGCATGTCGAAGGCTGAAAAGCGGGCGTTGTCGGTGACTGCCTCATCAATGGTTTTAACATCAATTTCAACTAAGGGCGCGGTTGCCTGGTCAGCAGCGCGGGTAGCCGGCATTTTTGCTAACGAAAGTTTTTCTAGCTCTTGCACCGCCGCCATCAAATTACCTTCTATGCGCTCGGCAAGTAATGCAGCAGCATCACGACTGAGCTTAAGGCGATGAGCGGTGGCTCGCTGTATCAGCCATTGAGGCAGCTGTTCAGATGACAGCGGATAGATAGGCACTTGTATGCCATTACTGGCGATAGTGCTGACCCATTTGGGTTTGCCGCTGACGCGCGGTGCACTAATTAACAGCACCGTATCGGGTGGTGGGTCAGCCATGTATTGGCAAATGGCATTGCTGCCTTCAACACCAATTTTTGACGAGCTTAAACGCAGTTCGAGCAGGCGTTGGTCGCCAAATAATGATAATTCATTGCAGCTAGCCAGCCATGCAGGCCAGCTAAAGTTGTTGTCTTGCTCAACCCGTTGTACATCGTTAAACCCTTTTTCGGCTGCTTTTTCTCTAATGAGCTTGCAGGCGTCGCTTTGTAAAAGCGCTTCATCGCCAGCAACTAAGTAGGTGCTGGCCAATGACTGCTTTAGATGGGAGGCGAGTTTGTCGGGATAAATTTGCACGTTTAGTTTCGTTGTTGTTTTCAGCTTGTGACAGTGTAGGTGTGGTCGGCCCGTTTTTTCACGCTGTTATTGGGATGATAGTGCGGCCTTGTTTGGCTCGCTGTGCTGCGCATAGCGAATCAGTTGTAGCGTTTGTGCCGTAATCATTTGCGTAAGTTCATTATCAACCAATTCGCTTTCGCGTTGCTGTGCGGCGCGTTGCTCTGGGTTGGTGAGCTGCTCTCGCTCAGCACTGAGTAGGACCGGAGCAATGAGAGTGCGCTGCGTGCTGACCCAAGCAAGCTGCACATTGACTGATCGTAGGCGTTCAGCATCACGGCCTTCAGCGCTCACCGATAAGCTGCGATTGCTGCGGTCCACTTGTTGTAATGTGATCACACTGCCCGCTGCATTACGATTTTTTGTCACCGTAATATTGTTGGCCATAAGTTGGCGCGTAAGGCTGACCTTCCATTGAGTTTGAGCGTCGATATAAATGGGTTGCAAGGCCACCTCAGCGACCAGCGGTTGCTGTAATTGATACCCGCAGCCGCTGATGATAAGCGTTGCCAAAATAAAAACGGCATGGAAGGGGTTAATGAATACTAGTTTATACATACCGTATGTTGATGTCCGCTGAGTGGCTTTGCTGTTGTAATGTTACCGAGCTATGTTACCGAGCTATGTTACCGAGCTA
>CAJQKT010000002.1 GCA_905478995.1 uncultured Pseudomonadales bacterium
ACATCGTTATTTGAAGTGTAGTATCGGGTTACTACATGAGGTGTGAGGGGAGTGGCGCAAACTTGTTGCCTAAGCCAATCAGCGGCATCAGCAGTTGCAGGGCTTTTCATGCAACTGTATATTACCCGCTCAGCCATCAAGGAATGATGCTATGAGTAGCCGTAATAATGTAATGGACGACGTGCCTTCCGCGCTCCCCGCTAAGCCTGTAAAAATTATTGACCAAGTTCGTGTGCTGATTCGCCAGCAAAATAAATCGTTCGCAACCGAGCGCACTTACATTCATTGGATCAAGCGTTTTATTGTTTTTCATAAACGCCACCCTAACGAAATGGGTGAGCGAGAAATTGATGATTTTTTAAATTGGTTGGGCACGCAAACCTACTGCTCACCCAGTACGCAGCGCACAGCGCTTAACGCCTTGGTGTTTTTGTACAAACAGTTCTTTAAGCGAGAAGCGCTAGTACTGGATTATCACTACACTAAAAAGCAGCAGCGCGTACCCGTTACGTTTAATGCTGACGAAGCCCAGCGGGTTATTGCGGCAATGCATGGCGATAGGCGCCTCATGGCGCAGCTGATGTATGGCTGTGGCTTGCGCGTGTCGGAGTGTTTGCGCTTGCGTATTAAAGATATTGATTTTGGTAGCCATCAAATTGTGGTGCGCGAAGGCAAGGGGCGCAAAGATAGGCTGACCATGTTGCCCGAGTCGATTACTGAAGATTTACACCAACAGATACGATCAGCCTGCACGCTGCATGAAAAAGATCTAAACGAAGGCTTTGGCGAGGTGTACTTGCCTTACGCATTGGCCCGTAAATATCCCTCAGCCGCCACCAGCACAACCTGGCAGTTTTTGTTTCCGTCGGCTACACGCGCCAAAGACCCCCGCGATGGCCGTGTAAAGCGGCATCATGTTCATCCGCGCACCATTCAGCGTGCGGTAAAAGCAGCCTTGCAACAAACCGCTATAGCCAAACAGGCTAGCTGCCATACCTTTAGGCACACCTTTGCCACGCAGCTGCTAGTGCGTGGCTACGACATTCGCACGATTCAAGAGTTACTGGGCCATGCGGATGTGGCCACAACCGAAATTTATACGCATGTACTTAACAAAGGTGGCTTAGGCGTGCGTAGCCCTATTGATTTGCATGGCGTTGAGTAGGCTTGAGTGGTCTTTGACACAGCAGTGCGAAGTCGGGCAGGGTGCCGAGTTTAAACACTGGGCTGTAACTTTGAGATGAAATACTGGCTTGAAGTGTTGCTGGGCGGCGTTGATTGGACGTGTCGAGCTAGGCTGTTTAGCTCAGCTGATTGGCTCAGCTGTTTAGATAGGCTGTTTAGATAGGCTGTAAGGCTAAAAAATGGTGCCCAGAGGCGGAATCGAACCACCGACACGAGGATTTTCAATCCTCTGCTCTACCGACTGAGCTATCTGGGCATTTTTTGCCAAACTGTGTTTCTCGCTGGGCTGTTTTGCTGGACTATCTTATCTAGCCAGCAATGGCCTTGCGAAAAAGAGCGCGTATTAGACCCTCAGCACCGCCTTTAGTCAAGTCAACAGTTGCATAATACTTCGCAAGCGGCACACGATCTATTCATGTTGCGCACGTTCTGCCTTCAACGACCGCAATAGTGAACGTGCTGAGGGTTAATAGTAGACGCTGCGCAGGCTGGCTGCTGACAATATAGGCCCACTGTGGTTAACTGCCGCTCCGTTGCCCTTCGGCACAGCTCACACGGTATGCATTTTGACTGCTCTTTCCTCACACAGCTTTGCGCAACTGCCACTAAAACCGCAGTTGCTCAGTAATCTCGAGACGCTCGACTACCACCACATGACACCTATTCAAAAAGAGAGCTTGCCGCTCATTTTGCAGGGGTGTGATGTAATTGGCCAGGGCAAAACCGGCTCGGGCAAAACCGCCGCTTTTGGTTTGGGCCTGCTAAACAAGCTCGATGTTAAATACTTTCGGGTGCAGTGCCTCATATTGTGCCCCACGCGCGAGCTGGCTGATCAGGTAGCCAAAGAAGTGCGGCGCTTAGCGCGCGCAATACACAATATTAAGGTGCTGACTATTTGCGGTGGCGCACCGTTAGGGCCGCAAATTGGCTCGCTTGAACACGGCGCGCACATTGTGGTGGGTACACCGGGCCGCATAGAAGACCACGTGAATAAGGGCCGGCTGGTGCTTGAAGATGTGCATACGCTGGTGCTCGATGAGGCCGATCGTATGCTGGCCATGGGCTTTCAAGCCTCGCTGGATGCCATTATTCAAACCATTCCTGCCAATCGTCAAAGCCTGTTGTTTAGCGCTACTTACCCGGCTGCTATTGAAAAAATGGCCCAGCGCATTATGCATGAGCCTGTGCTTATTAAGGTTGAGGGTGAGCATGACGACAGCATCATTGCCCAGCATTTTTATCAGGTGGGTAATAACCAGGCGCGAGACCATGCAGTGATGCTGCTGCTGTTGCAACATCAGCCTGAGTCGGCGCTGGTATTTTGTAATACCAAAAGTGATACCCAGCAACTAGCTAACACCCTCAACGATAACGGCTGCTACGCCCTAGCGTTACATGGCGACATGGAGCAAAAAGAGCGTGACCAAACGCTGCTGCGTTTTGCTAATAAAAGCGCCACTGTGTTGGTAGCTACCGACGTGGCGGCACGAGGTTTAGACATAGAAGCCTTAGACCTAGTGATTAACTATCAAATGCCACGCGATCAAGAAGTGTATGTGCATCGTATTGGTCGCACGGGGCGGGCGGGCAGTTCGGGTTGCGCATGTACTTTGTATGGCGACAAAGAACAGCACAAGCTCGATGCGCTGCAAGGTTACCTTGATCGAACCATTCAGGCCGAGGCCTTGCCTAACGAAAAAGATGTGGCGGCTTCGTTGCCCAGGCCGTTAATGGCTACGCTGCAAATTGATGGCGGTAAAAAACAAAAGCTACGCGCCGGTGATATTTTAGGGGCGCTCACCAGCAAAACAGGCGGTAGTGAAATAAATGGTAGCGATGTGGGCAAAATCGTGCTGCACGATATACGCGCTTATGTAGCAGTTAAGCAAACGGTACTCAAACAGGCGTTAAAGAAAATACAGCAGGGCAAAATGAAGGGGCGTAGCTTTAAGGTGCGCGAACTGCGCTAGCGGGTCGAACGGCGTGGTAGCGTATTGGTTTTTAAAGTATTCAGCCTTGCAGTGCCTCGAGCTCTTCTTGCAATGTTAACCACTGTTCCTCGAAGTGATTCTTATCTTTTTGTAGCGCCGCTTGCTGTTGCAGCAGTGTTTGCAATTGGCTTTTATTTGCTGCTTCATACATAGCGCTATCAGTGAGCTGTTCTTCTAATGAAGCCAGCGTCGCTTCTGCTTTGGCCAGCTGTTGTTCGGCTTTTTTTATAGCGTTGTTGAGTGGGTTGAGCTTTTTACGCAACTCAGCGGCTTGCTGGCGTTGTTCTTTTTTAGAGTGGGCTGAATGATGGGCGTCGCTAGGGTTTTGCGCCTCGTTATGCTCGTTATCATCGTCTGTCAGTGCATGGTTGGCTTGACGCTTTTGTTGCATCAGCCACGAGGCATAGTCTTCCAGATCGCCATCAAAAGCCACTACGCTGTGGTTGGCCACTAGGTAAAATTGATCGACGCTATTGCGCAGTAAATGCCGGTCGTGCGATACAACAACGACCGCGCCGGCAAAGCTTTGCAAAGCAACAGTGAGCGCATGGCACATTTCTAAGTCGAGATGGTTGGTCGGCTCATCAAGCAATAATACGTTGGGCTTTTGCCAAACAATCATAGCCAGCGCAAGCCGTGCTTTTTCACCGCCCGAAAAAGTATCGATGCAGGCCATGGCCATGTCGCCATGAAAATCAAAACCGCCTAAAAAATTGCGAATGTCTTGTTCGCGCGCGGTAGGGCTTAAGCGCTGTATGTGAAGTGCGGGGCTGGCGTTTAAATCCAGTGCTTCGAGCTGGTGTTGACTAAAATAACCCAGTGCACAATTTTCACCTTGTGTGAGTGTGCCCGACAGCGGGGCTACTTCTTTTGCCAGAGTTTTGAGCAAGGTCGATTTGCCGGCGCCATTAGCCCCCAAAAAGCCAATGCGGCTGCCCGGATGAATACTCAAGTTAACGTGCTTAAGAATGATCGTGTCGCTGTAGCCTAAGTTGGCCTGACTGATGTTGAGTAGAGGGTCGGAAATTTTTTCAGCCACGGGAATACTAAAGTCAAACGGCGAGTCGATATGCGCCGGTGCAATATCCTCCATCCGTTCAAGTTCTTTTAGCCGGCTTTGTGCCTGTTTGGCTTTGGTGGCTTTAGCGCGAAAGCGGCTTACAAAGCTGTGAATTTCTTTTTTACGTACTTGCTGTTTTTCATAGCTAGCTTGCTGCTGAGCCAAGCGCTCGGCGCGCTGGCGTTCAAACGCCGAGTAGTTGCCGGAATAGCTGGTCAGTTTTTGGTGTTCTATGTGCACGATGCCTGCGCACACGCTGTCGATAAAATCGCGATCATGCGAAATTAATACTAGGCTGCCGCGGTAGCGCTGTAGCCATTGTTCAAGCCATAGTTCGGCGTCGAGGTCGAGGTGATTGGTGGGTTCGTCGAGTAGTAACAGATCGGAAGGGCTCATTAAGGCTTGTGCTAAATTGAGCCGAATGCGCCATCCGCCCGAAAAGCTGTTGGCAGGCCGCACAGCATCAGTATGTGCAAAGCCCAAGCCCTGCAGCAACTGCTCGGCACGCACAGCAGCGTTGTACCCATCAATATTGTCTAATTGCTCGTGTAATGCAGCGATCTTTAGCGCCCAAGCGTCTTTATCTGCGAGGTTGCTCGCGCCGTCACTTTGCCCAGATTCAGATTCAGATTCAGATTCAGATTCAGATTCGGCCTCGGCTAGTTGTGCTTGTAACTGACGCAAGCGCTGATCGCCATCCAGTACATAATCAATAGCTCGACGTTCGCTCACCGCAACTTCTTGCGCCATATGAGCAATCCGCCAATCATTGGGGATATGCAGGCTGCCTTGATCGCATTGCAACTGCCCCAGTAGCAATTGAAACAGGCTCGATTTACCGCTGCCATTGGCGCCAATGAGCGCAATTTTTTGCCCAGGATAAAAAGTGGCGCCGGTGCTTTGCAGCAAAAATTTACTGCCGCGTTGCAGGCTAATGTCATCGAGTCGAATCATGCTGGCGCATTATACGGATTCCGCGCAAGAATGCTTTTTTATCGCAGTTATTACAAACGAGCTGACGGCTTTATCAAGTACACTAGGCAAACCAGCAGATGATTTTTATTGGCGCGCTTAAAGTATTTGCCAATACGTTGTTTGCCCACTTCATAACAACGAGCTAACAGTGACCCTATTCACCGAACTGCCGCTACATAAACAGCTTATAAAAGCCCTCGACAAAGCCGGTTTTACCGAGGCTACTAAGGTTCAAGCGCAGGTGATACCTGAGGTGTTGGGTGGCCGTGATGTGATGGTTTCATCGAAAACCGGCTCGGGTAAAACGGCCGCCTTTATGCTGCCTATGCTCGAGCGTTTTTTAGCTGAAGACAAACCCAATACCGGTACGCGCGGCTTAATTTTGTTGCCTACGCGCGAGCTAGCTCTGCAAACACAAAAAACCTTTGCCACTTTGGCGGCGTTCACACGCATTAAGTCGGGCCTGATTATTGGCGGCGAAGCCTACAAGCATCAGGTGGCCATGCTGCGTAAAAATCCTGATGTCATTATCGCCACTCCCGGGCGACTCATCGATCACATTGATAAAGGCAATACCGACTTCCAAGATCTTGAGGTGTTGGTTTTAGACGAAGCCGACCGCATGCTCGATATGGGTTTTAGTGAAGCGATGAACACCATTGCTCGGGCGAGTAATTCAGCGCGTCAAAACTTATTGTTTTCTGCCACACTCAAGCATCGCGGCATGAGTAAAATTGACCCTTTGCTGGAGGACCCGCGGCGTTTAGTGATTGATGGCGGCTCTGTTGGCCACAGTCAGATTACTCAGCAACGCGTGTTGGCCGACGATGACAAGCACAAGCAAAAATTACTGCTGGCGCTCATCAACGAGGAGCAGGTCAGTAAAGTGTTGGTGTTTTGTAATACGCGTCAGCAATGTCAGCAGTTGGGTAATGTGTTGCGCTATGAAAAACTGCAGGCCGATTATATTCATGGTGAGCTGTCGCAAAGTGAGCGCAAGCAGGTTTTAAATCGGTTTCGTGACAATAAATTACAGGTGTTGGTCGCCACCGATGTGGCTGCGCGCGGGCTGGATATTAATAATATCGAATTGGTGATTAACTTTTCGGTCGCGCAGTCCGGTGACGATCATGTGCACAGAATTGGCCGCACCGGCCGAGCCGAGGCGCACGGCAGCGCCATTACCTTGGTGAATGCAGAAGAATGGCCGCAAATGTCGAGCATTGAGCGCTATTTAAAAGTGCGCTTTGAGCCACGCAAAGTGCCGGGTTTACAAGCGCTTTATAAAGGCCCCAAAAATGTTAAAAAATCGGGCAAAATTGCCGGGCCTAAAAAGAAAAAGCGCAACAAAAGCCCTAAAAAATAGCGCTGGGCTGGCGCTAGTAGCCTTGCAGGCATAAATCGGGCTGCACAACCTCATGGCTTGCGAACGCGCAAGCCTGAGTAAACTGACTCGCTATGGACTTTGCCGGCGGTTAACCGGTAGGCAAGCGGTTACACAGCGGCTTTATCGCGTTGGAGGCCAATAATTACGCCTATTCACGCATGTTGTAGGGTATTTATTCAGGGGTCATCGGTGTATAGTCCCGCTCCGCGATTTTTACCGCCGCGCCGCAATCCACTGGGCTCTTGTGCGAACCAACAAAGGCCTAAATGGGGCTTTTAGCACCTTATCTGCCTACATTTTGCTGCCTCGGCACTCAGCCACAGCAGGCCCGACATGTCAGATAAATCTACAGATCAAACAACTAAATCCGCGCCAGCGGCTAGCCCCGAAAAATCGGTTGTCTTTGCCGATTTAGGACTTTCAGCGCCGGTACTTAAATCGCTGCAAAGCGTGGGCTACGAGCAACCTACCCCTGTGCAGGCGCAGTGTATTCCGCATTTACTCAGTGGTTGCGATGTGCTGGGTACCGCACAAACCGGTACGGGTAAAACCGCCGCGTTTGCACTGCCGCTGCTGTCTAAAATTGATTTGAGCAAAAGTAAGCCGCAGGTATTGGTGTTGGCACCAACCCGCGAGTTGGCCATTCAGGTGGCTGAGGCTTTTCAAACGTATGCCAGTGGTTTGAAAGGCTTTCACGTATTGCCCGTTTATGGTGGCCAAGGCATGGACACGCAATTGCGTCAGCTGCGTCGTGGTGTGCATGTGGTGGTGGGTACGCCAGGCCGCGTAATGGACCATTTGCGTCGTAAAACATTAAAGCTCGATGAGTTACAGACGGTGGTGCTGGATGAAGCCGATGAAATGTTGCGCATGGGTTTTATTGATGACGTTGAATGGATTTTAGAGCATACCCCTAGCGAGCGTCAGGTGGCTTTGTTTTCGGCTACGATGCCGGCGGCCATTCGGAAAATTGCCGATACGTATTTGCGCGATCCTCAAATTGTTAAGATTAAAACTAAAACCACTACAGTAGCCGCCATTGAGCAAGTGTATTGGACGGTTAGCGGTACCAATAAGCTCGATGCGCTCACGCGTATGCTTGAAATGGAAGATTTTGACGGCATCATTATATTCGTGCGGACCAAGTCCAACACGATTGATATTGCCGATAAACTCGAAGCCCGTGGCTACAGTGCAGCGCCAATTAATGGTGATATGAGTCAGCAACTGCGTGAGCGCACCATTACCCAATTGAAAAGTGGCGGCATTGATATTCTGGTGGCTACTGACGTTGCCGCGCGTGGTATTGATGTGGTGCGTATCAGTCACGTGGTGAACTTTGATGTGCCGTTTGATGCCGAAGTGTATACGCATCGAATTGGGCGTACTGGGCGTGCAGGGCGCAGCGGCAAAGCTATTTTGTTTGTTGCGCCGCGTGAAAAACGTTTGTTAAAAACTATTGAAAGAACCACTGGGCAGTCGATTACACCAGTCGATCTGCCGAGTCGCGAGCAGGTTAACAAGCGCCGTATTGAAGCCTTTAAAGGTAAGGTGCACAAAGTGCTTGCTGAAACCAAGCTGGAATTTTTTCATCAGTTGGTGCAAGAAGTGTCTGATGAAAGCAATGTTGACGCACAGCAATTAGCGGCCGCGTTTGCCTACATGGCGCAGCAAGATAAACCCGTTATATTGCCCGAAGAAAAACGCAGTGCAAGGGCACCGGCTAAACGCAATGAAGGGCGAGCTAGCGAAGGGCGGCGCTCTGACGAAAGTAGCAGGCGGTCTAAGCCTGCCGGCGGACGGCCTGAACGCGCATCTAACAAGCCATCTCGCCCCGTGCTCGATGAAGATGGTAAGCAGGTCGATATGGAGACTTACCGTTTGGCCGTTGGGCGTGAGCATCTCGTGCAGCCGGGTGATATTGTTGGCGCCATTGCCAATGAAGCCGGTATCGAAAGTAATTACATTGGTCGTATTCAGTTGTTTGACGGTCACAGCACTGTCGATTTGCCAGCCGGTATGCCCAAGGAAGTTTTTGAGCATCTGAAAAAAGTCCGCATTCGCAATCAGGCCTTAGATATAGAGCGTGGCCCAAGCACTAAAAAACACAGTGCTGACGCACGCAAGCCGCGCCGATCAGCTGAGTTTAAGCCTGGTGCTGATAAGAAGCCCTCTGCGGATAAAAAGCCCTTTGCCGATAAAAAAGCCGGTGAAGCAAAAGCTAAGCGCACAGCCAAACGACCCATGAAGAAGCCAGTGGCGTAACTGCTGGCGTAGCCCTCAAAGAATTGGCCAAGCAAGCGCTGAAAAAAGTTGCATGTAAGGGGCCAGTGATAGCGCATGTCGCCCCATTACCTTTAATGGGGGCGTGCCGTTTCAAGAATCAGATCATCCCGGTTAACGTCCAGCTTGCCCGCTCGATTCACGCAGCGGTGCCATAGCTTGGGCACCGCTGAGCTGCGTGAACACAAATTAACAAGTATCGCAGTCTGCTTGCCACTATAATTTACCCACTCTTCTTTTAGTTAGTGGCGAATTCCAATGAAGCTATTCTCCTCCATCTTAGTACCTGTCACATTGCTGGCCAGTTTCCTCGTATTGGGAGGCTGTAGCGAGCGCGATGCGTCATCGTTAACGGATCACGTTGGCAGCGAACCCAGAATCGGCGAGCCTCAAGCGTTGGCCTCAGGTCACAGCGGTTTTACTGCGCCCTCTACATTTACCACTGCAGCTAACCAAGCGGTCCTTGAGCAACTGCCTTTTGCTGATCGACAGGATTTTGAAGATGCGCAGCGCGGTTTGATTGCCAGCCCGCAATCGCTTGTGGTGTTAGGCGCTGAGGGCGATTTGCTTTGGAATCAAGATCAGTATGATTTTATTGAGGGCGATGCCCCTGCCAGCGTTAACCCGAGTTTGTGGCGTCAAGCGCAACTGAATAATATTCATGGTCTATTCGAGGTGACTCGGGGCGTTTATCAATTGCGTGGTTTTGACTTGGCCAATTTAACGGTGATTGAAGGCGATACCGGATTGATTGTGGTCGACCCGTTAACAACGCGCGAAACGGCTGCAAGAGCCTGGGCTTTTTACCGCGAGCAGCGCGGTGATAAGCCGATTGTTGCGATTATTTTCACCCATAGCCATGTTGATCATTTTGGTGGCGTATTTGGTGTCATCAGTGCGGCCGATGCCAGTGCGCAGGGGGTGCGCATCATTGCACCGGCTGGGTTTGTTGAAGAGTCGGTGAGTGAAAACATTATGGTCGGCACCGCCATGCAGCGCCGCGCGAGTTTGATGTATGGTCAAAATTTGCCTAAAAGTGTGCGCGGCCATGTCGATACCGGTTTAGGCAAAGAGCCGCCAATGGGTGGCAGTATTGGTATTCTCAAACCGACTGAGCTCATTGATCACACCGGACAGACGCTCATCATTGATGGCCGTGAGTTTATTTTTCAGTATGCGCCAGAGTCTGAAGCACCGGCTGAGCTCACCTTTTATTTGCCCGATGTTAATGCGTTTTGTGGTGCTGAGGTGGTCTCGAAAAATTTGCACAATGTTTACACATTAAGAGGTGCTAAGGTGCGCAATGCCTTGTTGTGGAGTGATTATATTGAAGAAGCTCGCACATTATTTGGCCAAGCCGACGTTTATTTTGCTAGCCATCACTGGCCCATTTGGGGCAATGAGCGTATCCAGGATTTTTTGAAGCAACAGCGCGATGTGTATAAATATATTCATGATCAGACAGTGCGCTTAATCAACCAAGGTTACACGCCCAAGGAAATTGCCGAGACCATCACGCTGCCGGAGTCGTTGAGTCGAACCTTTTCTATTCGTGATTACTATGGCACGGTAAGGCACAATAGTAAGGCTGTTTACCAGTGGTATATGGGCTGGTACGACGCCAACGCTGCGAATTTGAACCCGCTGCCGCCAGAGGCGGCTGCAGAAGGTTATGTGAAGTTGGCGGGTGGCAGTGAGCAATTGTTGGCTCAGGCCCGCACAGCTTTTGACCAAGGTGAATACCGTTGGGCTGCCGAGTTACTCAACCACTTGGTTTTTGCTCAGCCTAATAATGACGAGGGTAAAAAGCTTTTAGCGGCCAGTTATGATCAGTTGGGTTATCAAGCTGAATCAGGCCCATGGCGTGATGTGTATCTTTCTTCAGCCTATGAGTTGCGCCATGGCCCTAGCAATAAAACGGTCAATATCGCCGATGCCATTGATATGTTACGTGAGGTTCCACTAACGCAATTTTTTAGTGCGATGGCAGCGCAGGTAATACCAGAAAAAATTACGGGTAAAAACACTGCAATAAATTTGGTTTTTACTGATATTGGCGAGTCTTATTTATTGTTTTTTGAAAATAGTGTCTTGCATCATCGTAGTTTGGAAGAGGGTGATCATGCCGACGCCACGCTGAACCTTACGCGCGAGATGTTTTTTAAAATGATGACGGGGCAGGCGGGCTTGAAAGATTTATTTTTCTCTGATCAGCTCAATATTGATGGCAGCCGTATTAAGTTGGCCGCTTTTTTTGCCGCACTAGACAAACCCAATGGCTTGTATAACATCGTTACGCCGTAACTGTATTTTTGACTGAAACATTAATCATTATCTTTAGGAAGGTTTTCGTATGACTAATATTGTTGATTATCAATTGGCTGATGGCATTGCCACCATTACATTGCAAAACGGCAAAGTAAACGCCTTGGGTTCGGCGATGTTTGAAGCGCTCAATGGTGCCTTAGATCAGGCCGAGCAAGATCAAGCCGTAGTGATGTTAGTGGGCCAGCCCGGTATTTTTTCAGCGGGTTATGACCTTAAAGAATTGCAGCAGGGTGGCGATGTTATCGTCAATTTGGTGGCTACGGGGTCGCAGTTCACCCGACGCCTGTTAGCCTTTCCTTTGCCGATAATCGGTGTGTGTACGGGTAACTGCATTGCTAAAGGCGCCTTTATTATGCTTAGCTGCGATTACCGAATTGGTGTTGAGGGGCCGTTTACGATTGGCCTTAATGAAACAAAAATTGGCATGACCATGCATCACGTGGGTATTGAGCTGCCGCGGCAACGGCTTACCCCAGCAGCTTTTAATCGCTGTGTGATCAATGCCGAAATGTTTGATCCTGCTGGCGCTGCTGCTGTTGGTTTTCTCGATAAAGTTGTCAGCGCCAACGAGCTATTGCCGGCAGCACGTGCCGAAGCTGTGCGTCTGCAAGGCTTGCATAGTGATAGTTTTACCGCCACTAAGTTAAAATCGCGAGCGGCGCTGCTTGAAAAAATAGACTGGGCAATACAGCAAGACAAAAAAGACGCGGGAGCCCATTAACGAGTGGGTGGCACTTTTTAAAGAGCTGCAAATAGCCCGGTCAATAACTGGGCTATGCCTTAAAGCAGTGTTAAGTATTGTATCTGCCATAGGTTATACAAAAGCCGCCGTAATTTCAGCAACCGACTAAAAGATATCTTATGGAAATTTTATACCCCATGTTTGCAGTCATTGCGCTTTCAGGGCTGTTGTTTTTATTTTTGGCCGCCACAAGAATCCCGTTAATCATTAAAAACTTTGGCCGTTTGCAGCACTCAAAGCACTCGGAGGATCTGCGACCACGGTTGCCCCCGTTTGCTCGAAATGTTACGGATAATTACAACCACTTATTTGAGCAGCCTACCGTTTTTTATGCGCTGGTAACTTATATTTATTTAATGCAGCATGTTGATACAGTGCATGTTTACCTTGCTTGGGCTTATGTGGCCACACGAGTTATTCACTCGGCCATTCAAATCACATCTAATAACGTTTCGTATAGAGTATTGGCTTTTATAGGGTCGGGTACTTGCTTGATCACGATGATTGTTAAAGAAGTATTATTCTTTTTAAGCTGATTTTAGTTAGTTTCGTCGTAGGCTCTCTTGCGTCACAAATGGTTGCAAGGCTTAGTATGTCTTTTGTAATTGCCACGGCTGCTATCTTTTCAGTGGTACTCTGCATGAACCACCCACAATATTTTTTAAGCGCGTTGTGTGCGTGTAGAGACCAACCTTGATTGTTTTAATGCTCTCTTAAGTCATCGCGTAACTCAATGAGTTGAGACTTATAGTTGTCTGCATCACCATAAGCGACGAATTTTCGGTATCGTTTGTGTGTTCCCACAACCTTTCGGGCATGCTTAATCGGGCACCAATATTGTTCGGTGCGGGCGATCACCTCACGAGAATAACTCATAACTCCATTGCCGTACCCACAATAGAGGCAGTTAAATTTCTCTATTGCATTGAGATAGGACAGATGATGCCTGTCGAGAGCTATATATTTTGATCTTTTCACTCTTGCGATGCGGAATAATCTAAAACAAATATGCTGGTAACAAGTGATGGTTATATCGATGCAGAGGATGGGAATAATCATGCCGTAGATAAACGGGATAGAAAGAATATGGCGCAGCTTGGAAGATAGTAGCCACGGCAGCAACGCTACGCGTAGCCGGCTATGTGCTTTGTGCGAAGCCTGGTCAAACTTGACTTTTGTGCCTTCAATTTTGTATTTAAATTCTTTTTGCTGTTGTTCAAGTTCACTAAGTAGCTGATTTTCGAGTTTAGAGATTTTGTCTATTAAGTCGCTGATGGTAGTAGACATGATATTTCTTACCCTACGGTCATGAATGGAGGGCCAGTGTATTCACTATCAGTACGCTCGGGCAATAAAAATCATTCGCGTAAAAAGCCAATAAAACCCAAGGTTATAACCAAGCTCCCACACAAAGGCAGCCGCTGCTAATTCAACGGCTGTACGATAGCTTGATAGTTGTTTCTACTGAGCTGACTTGGCCTACCCAAGCCAATAAGCGCGCGTTAATTAATAACCGAGGTGCCACCATCAACTGGGATAATTTGGCCGGTGATGAAGGCGCCAGCCTTAGAAGATAGCATAATGGCAACACCCGCAATATCGCTGGCTTCACCCCAGCGGCGCATGGGAATGCTCTGCAGCTCTGCATCAAAGGCTGCTTGATCATTACTTAAAAACTCGGTCATTTTTGAATAAAAGCGACCAGGAGCAATGGCATTGACGCGAATGTGGTCGCTGGCCAATTCAGTTGAGAGTACGCGCGTGAGTTGATGAATGGCTGTTTTAGAGATGGCGTAACTAAAGTTATCGAGGGCGTTACCTACTATGCCGGCGATAGAGCCAATATTAATGATGCTGGAGGTATTGTCAGCGGTGGCATTCTTTTTCAGTAAGGGCGCCAATGCTTGAGTTAAAAAGAACGGACTTTTGGCATTGATGTCCATGGTTTTATCCCAGCCTTTTTCAGGGAACTGGCCAAACGGCGCGCCCCAGCCTGTGCCTGCATTGTTAACCAACACATCGATATGCTGCTCACGCGACATTAATTCGGTCACCAGCGTTTGAAGACCCTCAGATGTTGCAATATCGCTGGGAATGGCAATACATTCGCCATACTGACTGAGCTCTTTGGCAGCGGTGATACAGGCTTCGGCTTTGCGAGCTGTTATGTAAACGCGCTTGGCCCCCGCTTCAAGAAAACCTTGTGCCATAAAAGCACCCAGCCCTCGGCTACCGCCGGTGACAACACAGATTTTATTTTGCATAGAAAATAACGATTCGATCATGGTTTATTCCTTTTTAATTGATACGCCGTTTTTATCAACCTACTAATTTCGGCATGAGCGTCTGCTTTTTGCCGCCTGCGTTGCCCGCATTTTTAGCAGTAGGGTAGGCGAGGGACTGTTAGCCATTTAATAATGACTACATTTTTATCACTAAGCCCAATGACGGCGGTAGCTCGCCTTTGCAGGCGGCCGGATATAGCTGTGTAAGACCATCTAGGCCTGCTTGTTGGTCCACTTCCATCCAGCCAAAGGTTGCCATTGCTGCTCCACCAACGAACGTGCTTGAGCGCTTATCAAACTCTGAAGGACCCCATTCTTTCATGCGGTCGAGAATATAGCTGGGGGCAAAAAACATTTCGTGTTTGTCAGGGTTGGGTTTGCCGTTTGCTACATCGCTACCAAGATCTTCCCAGTGGGTTATGCCCACACTGATGTAATAATTTAAGTTATCGCCTAGCTTGTTTTGTAGTGCGGCTTTAACACCTGCATTACCGGCCATATCTACTATGACAGTTGGCTTATTTTGCAGTGTGGATGTGAACTCCTCGTATGAAATGGTTTGCTGATAGAGTTCTAGTCCGGCTACAAAATTGACGTTGCGACTTGACGTTAGGGCAACAACAGTAGGTGCATTGTCATCGTTTGCAAGGCCGTAGGCTAAACCTAGGCTGGTTTTAGACGATGCGCTAACAATAACTATTTGTTCTGCGCCATAGTAGTTGTTGCTTTTAAGTTGGTCCCAAAGACAAAACGAGGTGACGTGCAGTGGCGCTAATAAAATGCGTGCGGTATCAGTGCTGCGGTCGTACTGACTGTCAGCTAACACGCGGTTATAGCGGTTATACAGTGGTGGCAGTGCTTGGCGGTGAGCGCTGTTATCAACCAAGGACCTATCACTCACATGCGAGGGTTGTATGATGAGTGAGGTGGCGGGTGGGAAGTAACCATATAATCGATCGCCAACGGGAATGGCCTCGTGGTTAGACTCGACCACGTCGGCAAAGCCCCACACTGGAATGATGCCCCACGTATTGTCATCGTTTTCTAGTGCAGGAAAAAACTGCCAGTAGCCCAGGCTGTCGCCTGCGGCAGCATAGGTGAGGTTGTTAGCGGTAAACGCGAATTGGTCAATGTCGACTCTAATGTCCCCGTCGCCAAGAATTTTGTGGTCTGCTTTGACTATTCGATGTTGATTGGGATTGGCTTTTTTTACTTGAAATTCTTTATGCATATTGGGTTCCTTAGGGCCTCAGTGCGCCGGTAGCGTTGTCTCAAATTCCATAAACTGACCGTCGTGTGCTTGAGCTAGGCGCGACACGAGCGTATGCCCCAGCCCGGTGGAGGGCGTGAGCACGCCGGCCTTGTGCGAAGAGCCGCTATGATCATCCAGCGCCAGGCAAAGGCCGAGTTCGGCGAGCATTTTTGACGTTGCGCCATAACCGGGATCGCCTTGCCCAGCAATACGGGTGAGGGCTGATTGTGCGTCGGCTGTGGCAGTGACTTCCACTTCGAAGCTGCCATCGCGCAGTAACCAAGAGGGGGGGCCTTCTCCAGAGCCAGGCTTAAACTTAATAGGTTCTCCGAGAAAATAGCCAAACCCGCGACTAGCCCACATGCCGGTAACGCGCATCCACATGCCTGCGGCTGCGCACTCGCTGTACGAGGTGGTGTGGTGCTCGTCACGCAGCGTCAGGCTACGTCGTACGATTCTGGCATTGATAGGAGCCATAAAAAAAGTGGACACGGCTCCATAGGTGGAATCGAAAGCCCATTTGAAAGCGGCGGGCATGCCATCGGCGGTACCCGGTGCTGCGGTTTCGATGCCGGTGGTTCCGCGCGTCAGGAGATAGGGATTGGCTTCCATTGCATCGGTATAGGTACCCGATTTTTTTGCTCGTGCCGTGGCTCGACCCGAGTTTAAGGTACCGCCCGAGAATGAACCCGTGTAGCGAGTATAGACACCCCGCACTTGAACCTCCTGATCGCTATCCGCGTCAAGTGCCTGGCTGGCGAGGAAGGCACCTAAGTCTGAGGGAATGGAATCGACACCGCCGCCTAACACGATCTTTGCGCCCGATTTGTTTGCTGTGTTGTGAAAGGCTTCAATCATTTCGGCCTGCCAGAATCCTTCGCCGGCAAGATCAGAGTAGTGAACGCCCGCCCGTGCACACTCACCTAAAAGAGCGGCGCCGTTATTAACCGAGTAGGGGCCAGCGCAGTTGAGTATGACTGAGGTGCGCGCCACCATTGCGGCCACGGCGTCGGGGTCGTTAAGGTCAACACAGAGAGTCTCAGGTTGACTGCCAAGCACAGCAGACAGTTCCGCAAGTTTACTTGGCGTGCGGCCTGCGATAGCCCACGGTTTACCGCTTAGTTCGGGGTGTGTGTCGAGGTAGGTGGCCACCAATTGGCCCGTAAATCCAGTCGCGCCATAGACGATTAATACGAGTGGTTCTATCGACATAGTGATTTCCTTATGCACTCAGTGCGGTTTTAAATGTTAGTAGTTTCATTACTGCAAGCCTAGAGCCCACGGCAATTCTATCAGCTAAATCTTGCCATCCAGAGATTTGTTTCGTTATTAAATTTTGTTAAGGCTTTAACAAAAAATTGCTGTGCGAGGGGGCGTAGCTTGACCGGCGGTTTAGCTAGATCTTGCTAGACTTTTTTCGGGTACAGGATCATTTGTGTGCAACGAAACAGCGCAATCGTTTTACCTGTGTCTTTGCTTGCAACAGTTGCGTCCCATACTTGTGTAGTGCGCCCCGTGTGTACAGGCGATGCCACACAGGTAATCACCCCATCGGCCACCGTACCCAGGTGATTGGATTTAAGCTCTATGGTGGTAAAGCCTGAAGCGCCTGGAGGTAGATTGGCAATACACCCGTTACCACATGCCGTGTCGGCTAAGGAAACCACACTGCCTGCATGTAAATAACCATTGGGTGCTAGGTGCGATGTTGTAACCTGCATTTCTGCTCGAGCCTCACAGTCACTGACGAACGTCATTTGTATACCGAGAAACCCCGGCAATTTATCTTCACACATTTGGTTGAGGTGCTGAAGGTCAATCATGTTGGCTCCGATTGTTTAGCGATTATTGAGCCGCTTAAATAGGCTGGCAGGTTGAGCAAGTATAAATTCTTCGTGAGTTGGCCGTAGAGCGTTGGATTTTTGTTTTGCACAGCCGGCAAGGTTGGCTGGCGCGCCCAAAAACAAAAAAGCGTGCTTTGCCATAAGTGCTCCCTTGCTTTTTTAACGTCTGGTATTGACGCTCCGGAACAGTTACCCCGCCAAGCGCATAGCTACGCTGACTAATCTCTAGCGTGGTTCGGGCAAGCTTGCCAATTTGACCTTTGCTGAGGTCGCGCGCTTTGTGTGCAGGGTTGATGCCGGCAATAAATAAAATTTCGCTGCGCAAGTAATTGCCTAACCCGGCCAGAAACGCCTGATCGAGATACACAGAGTTGAGCGCTCTGCCTGCAAAGGTTTTACTTTGCAGGCGTTCCGCCACCTCTCGCCAGGCTAAGTTGGGGTTGAGTATGTCGGGGCCAATGCGCTTTAAAAAGTGGTGCTCCTCGATGTGCTCAGTTTTCCACACGCTAATATCCGAAGCGCTGTAGAGCAGGGCGCTATGTTGGTCGGTGTGGAGGGCTAGCCTGAGCTGACGGTTGGTTTTGGGTAGCTTGTCGCGTTTAACTACCCGCCATACGCCGTAGAGTTGGTTGTGCGAATAAATAGTAAAACCTGAATCAAAATGCGTCAGCAAGGCTTTGCCGCGAGTCTCTAGCGCCAGCACATTACTGCCTTTGAGTGGCTTGACAAATTTTTTGAGTGGCGGCAGCCCAAACTCAATTTTTTCGACCGTTTTGTTTTTTAGTACCGCTTCAATTTTATCAGCGGCGCGGCGTATTTCTGGACCTTCGGGCATACCCTAAAACCTTTATGTGGTTATTGGTGAGTTATATTACGGCTAGAGCATGAATTTGGGTCTTTGGGTCATTTTTTACTACTGCAACGCATAGCGCGTGCTATCGCGCTCTACTTGCTGCGTCATGCGCAGTCAAAATGACGCCTTAGTTTTGCATTGGAATTGGAATGGGTAAGACGTTAATGGCGCCGCCCATGTCGGGATGATATTCGCAGTAGTAAAAAAGATTGGGCGTTGTGGGGGTTATTTTGATCGATACGCTGGATGCAGTTGCCGTGACATTTTCCTTGTAAAGATCGCCACCACCCCACTTACCGTCCTTAGTCAGCGAGAGGCTAACCGGGTGCCATGCGGAAAAGCCGGTCAAGATATAGGTATTACCGGTTTCAACATTTAAAGTTGCTTGACGCTCATCGTTAATGTAGTACGAGCCGCTGAGTGCCGATACCTCAACAACAATAGTTTCTGCTTTGGCGCCATTGAAGCAATAGATACTGCCAAAAATTAAGAAGTGTAAATAAAAATTTCTCATGACGGATGCAATTAATAGTGATGGGTATGTTGCGGTTAGGTGTCTCGCCGCTAACGGCATAAGTGTTTCGTTGCTAAAGGCATAGGTGTAGGCGAATTAAAAGCTCAATAACTCGGCGTAAGCGCACAAAGCTGGGCCTGAAAAAAGCATTTATTGCTTGGTAAATTGCAATAGCCAATGGTAGACATCCTCGCCTGCGTACACTCGATTCCACACATCGTGAAACATATCTTGCTCGGTGGTAAATCGCATAGTCGCACCCAACTCGTCCATTTTGTTCATGCCAGCAAAGAAATGCTTGGTTTCTACGGCAGGATCTCGTCCACCTGAAAAGACCCATACCGGTATGCCTGCTTTAGCCACGGCTTCGGCTTGTTGCACCGATGGGTATCCAACAACGGGCAGAAGGGCAGCGAATTTTTGCGGGTATTGACTGGCGTAGTACCAAGTGCCAAAGCCGCCCATACTCGCACCTGTTAGATAAACTCGATTTTTATCGGCCTGGTAGTTCTGTAGTACTGAGTCCAAAATGGTGATGACGTCGGGATCTGTCTTGCGCCAGCCGGTTTCTCTTTGGAATCGATCGGGCGGAGAGATTTTTGCAGGTGTGGCGCCGCGCATGGGGCCAAACATTGCTAAGGCTGGCATATCAGCGTGGTGGGGTGGGGCGCCTTCGTTCAGCCGTTTTGGGATGCCTGCTCGAGTTCGGTTGCGAATGTAGTCTGGGCCAGCAGGGCCATCGCGGCCAAACATATGATTTTGCGGGGCAATAATAATGAACGGCAAATCCTTCTTTTGTATCCAAGCTTCGTAAAGTGGCCCATAGCCCAAAACATAGTCCAGGTCTTCTTTGCCGTTGCCGCGTTCGCCATCACCGTGCAAATAAACTAATACAGGCCATTGTTTAGCTTTGTCTTCCTTATATCCGTTGGGAAGATAGAGGAAATAATCTCTCTCTACGTCGTCAACTATGCTGGTGTAGGGCAGACGCACCAGTTGCGGCTTTTCATTATGATGTTCAGCAAAGGTCGTGCTGTTGATCAAACATCCAAGGAGAATCAGTGCGAGGTACAGTGCTACTTTCATTTTCGCTCCCAATAATGGTTCGGATAATTTTTCTTGAGCGCATATTGTCATCCGCTCTAATACGCTGAAAAGACGCACAGGGCTGCTAGTTATTAGACAAGCTCGCGCGCAAAGCCCTGCAGGCCCAATTAAATCATAGCTTGGTAAATTAAGTTAGTGGCGATGTTGGCGGGAGATGGGGTAATTCGAGATTAACTGTCAGTTCCCCGATCATCAAACTTGCTTTTTCTTTAATATTTTGACAATTCGATGGTTAATAATTTGTGACAGATTCCAGTTGTATAGCCTTGCGTCGGTTGTGCTGTAAAACCCAATAAAAATTGTATCAAGGTCTCTGTGGTACTTTGCGAAGCTTTGATATCCGGGCACCCAGCCAGTATGTTCATACTCATAAATAGAGGAGTAGATTGCCTCCTCTCCCTCTTCAAAAATTGAGCCATCGTTCAACGCTCTGAGGAAAATGCCCACGTCTTCTGCGGTAGCTAACATGCCATGTTCGTCTGCTTTTAAATCAAAGGGATGTCCGAGATGGTAGCCGCTCATCACGTTATCCATATCAACCTCTTTAAGCGAGCCGAAAGTATGGTTGAGATTGAGCGGTTTAAGAATCACTTCTTGGATGAAATCAAAGTTACTGTAGCCTAATGTTTTATCCATTATCTTATTAATCAGCAGGTAATTAGTATTACTGTATTCATAGTCCTGGCCGGGTTTAAAGTTGGCCGGTTTGTCTTGAATCAATGCAAGGCTGGCATCATAAGACTGTGTTGGAGCAGCCCAGAAATTCGGCGCGTCGGTAAAATTGGGAATGCCACTTCGATGCTGAACCATCAATCTTAAGGTGATTTTCTCGGCATGTTCAATTTTACCCACTAGCTCGGGGAGGTAATCGGCGATAGTTTTGTCCAAAGAAAGGCGACCATTACTGACCAACTTGGTGACAGCCACAATGTCATAGAGCTTGCTGATACTGGCAATCTTAAAAAGAGCCTGAGGGTCGGCAGGAATTAGAGTTTCTCGATTGTGCATGCCTGCCGCAAAAGCCCTAGGCGGCTTGCCTGTTTGGTCTACATAAACAATCACGCCGTCAAATCCGTGACCAATAGCCTGGCCCAACTGTTCCTGTATCGTGTTGGGTAGCGGCATTATCCATGCTTTAACTAAAAGCCAAGGAACAAAGTAGAGCGAGGCTAGGGAGGTGGCAATAAGTGCGACTCTAAGCATTCGTTTTGTTTTTACTGTGACCATAGTTTTTCAGATTTTTCAGGTTGTTTAATCCAGCGCCGGCGAGCAAGCCTCGAGCCGTATGCAACGCTATCATTGATTGCTCAAAGAACCGCTATTTTATACCGGCGGGCATAAAATATTAAAACCACCTGTGATAATGGCAGGATTTCATCTCAAAATTGGGCGCACTGATGGAAAAAAAAGGAGAAGCACTGTTGTAATTGCTCCGCACGCTTTAAACTGCAAAGCTGTTTAGTTGATCTCCTATATAAGAGGGTATGTTGTGATTAAAATTTGGATTGCTGCCGCATTGACACTGCTTCTGTTGGCGTGTGCCGATACCACACTCAAGCAACCTCAGTCTGCGGGATGGAAGGTAGACTTTTTTGATGATTTTGAAACGTTCAATACGGCAAACTGGCAAGATCAAATTCTATGGGTCAACGATGAGGACCACTGTTACGTGCGCGATAACGAGCACAACACTCGCGAAGTCA
>CAJQKT010000003.1 GCA_905478995.1 uncultured Pseudomonadales bacterium
CCCTTAACAACGGCCTCTGTAGAGGCCGTTGTTGTTTGTGCTGGCCCTGACCGGACTTAGGTTATTATGACGCTGATGACGAAATAAAATAAAAACAGCACACCCAAATCACGGAACCCAAAATGACTAAAACAACCTTGCAAAGTGGGCAGTACGGTTTGATGGGGCGCCCTGAATCGGGCTATTCAATGAAAGTGCTAGCGGCTATGCGTTATAAGAGTGTGCCGCATCAATGGATGGATCGATTCAGTCACAATAAGCTTTTTAAGCAGCACGCTAAGGTGCCGCTTATTCCGATGGTGCTGTTGCCCGATGGCAGGGCAATGCAAGACTCTACGCCCATTATAGAATTGCTCGAGGAGGGCTATCCCGAGCCGTCTATTCACCCGCAGGATCCCGCGCTTCGATTTTTATCGGAGTTACTTGAAGAATACGGCGATGAATGGGGTAACAAGCTGATGTTTCATTATCGTTGGAGTTATCCGGCCGATCAGAAATGCCGTTCGGCAACATTGGCGCAGGGTACTATTGCAGGGCTAACAACGGGCTGGGTAGGGAAATTGTTGGGTCCCTTGTTTGCTCCTCTTATTGTTAAGCGCATGGTTCCGCGCATGGCCTTTGCCGGTTCTAATGAAAACAACAAGCCCTTGCTGGTTGAATCGTTCGCCAATGTAGTCGACATGCTACAAGCGCACCTGCAGTCGCGCTCGTACCTGTTTGGCGAGCGCCCATCATTTGGCGATTTTGGTTTGTGGGGGCAGCTGTATCAGGCCTATACAGACCCAAGCTGCTGCGCGATATTAGAAGCCCGCGGCCCGAAGGTGGTGGACTGGATTCAACGCATGTTAGAGCCAAAAAATGCTGGAGACTTTGAAACTTTGGCGTCGCTCGCTCCCACGCTACAGCCCATTTTTAGCCAAGAGGTAGGCCCTCGTTTTTTAGCTTGGAGTAATGCTAACGCACAAGCGTGGCAGGCCGGTGAAAAGCAAACCCAGCTTGCCATGGGCGGTCAGTCATACTTTCAAAAAACGTTTAAATATCCAGCACTGGGCTTCGCAATTATTAAGCAAAAGTTTGCAGCGGCAAACAGTGATCCAGCCTTAGAGGACTTTTTGGCAAAGGCTGATTGCCTTAAATACCTTGTTTAAAACCTTGAGTTGTAGTGTGAGCAAAAGGCTCTGGACTATCGCTTGGTAAAATCTAATAAAGACGTGTAAAGGTTTTGATGCACGGTACCGTCAAGTAGGGCTTCTGTTTGGCGCAAAATTATCTTGTGGCGCGGTAAATACACACCGCTTCAGGTTAAGTGCCGCCGTCGCGATTAGCTGTGATACTCTATCTAACATGACTGCAAAAACACCGAGAATATTGGTCTGCTCATTAAATATCATGGCCTAGATCGCCAAGCGCCCTGGCACCGTTAGTTAATCCAAATTACAGGAATACACACTCATGAATGAAGCAGACATACAGGTTACGTTATCTGGGGTTGTGTCCTTCTTAATTCTCATCATTGCTATTTCGAGCATTTGGCGGGGCATAAAAGTTGTTCCGCAGTCTGAGGAATACACCATTGAGCGGTTTGGCAAATATACGAAGACGCTGAATGCGGGCTTGAATTTTATTGTGCCTTTTTTAGATCAAATTAGTCGACGCATTTCAATTTTAGAAAGACAGCTGCCTGAATTCACTATTTCGGTTATTACCAAAGACAATGTAGAGGTCAAATTAAAAGCCACGGTGTTTTATCGTGTGGTAGATGCTGCCAAATCGGTTTACCGCATTCAAGATGTCGATTTAGCCATCGATACAGAAGCCACCTCAATCGTCCGTTCGGCGGCAGGTAGGCTAGACCTCGATGACTTGCAATCTTCACGCGAGTCGATGAATGAGGAGATTGGCGAAAACCTGCAAAAAAAGGCCAGTGAATGGGGCCTTATGATTACCTCTACCGCTATTACCGATGTGCTTATTGATGAGCAAACCAAAGAAGCCCAGCGACAGCAATTAAATGCTGAGCGTGAAAAGCGTGCATCGATAGCAGCGGCTGAGGGCAGTAAGCGATCGGTAGAGTTAGCCGCCGACGCGGTTTTGTATGAAGCGGATAAAAAAGCCGAGGCCATTAGAATTACTGCAGACGCAGAGGCTTATGCCGTTACGGTAAAGGCGGGCGCAGATGCAGAGCAAACACGATTGGTTGCACAGGCAATAGCCGATAATGGACAGCCAGCGGTAGATTATGAAATTATGAAAAGGCAGGTTCAGGCGATGTCGGAAGTAGCCGCAGCAGACAATGCCAAAACGGTTATTTTGCCTACCAACATTACGCAAACACTGGGTGCGTTTACTACGGTATTAGAAACTCTAGGTAAAAAATAGGTGACGACATGGCGGAATTTTTAAATCACTGGCTTTTCTTTTCCGAGGTATGGCTCATAGCGGGCATCATTTTCATTCTTGCGGAAATGTTAATAGGCGCGGCTTATTTTTTACTGGCGCTGGGTATATCGGCCGTCATTATGTCGGTGGTGTTGTACCTACAGGCCATGGGGTTCTATCTGTTTCTTAATGATTGGGCCGACTTATCCATTCTTTACGGCATATTGTCGGTAGTCGCCATATTAATTATGAAGCGCTTTTTGCAAGATCGAGTGCAGAAAAGCGACATCAATAAATATTAAGGCGGATTTTTTTCACTGATTTGATGCTCGCGCAATAAACTCAAAGCATTGTTGAGCTGAACTTTATTTTCTTCGCTGAAGCTTCCACTGTTGTATTTGTGGGCAATGAAATCCTCAACGCGCGCAATGATCGTCTCCATATCGTCTAGCTGCAGTTGCTCAGCGCCGCCTGCTGGGCCATACACACGGTCGGCGGCGCCGAACAAGTCAATCCAGCGGTCGCTGCGCCGTCCGGCACGCAGCACATGGTAAAACTGTGTGCCGGGTTTATTATCGCTGCGCCATAGCAAGCTCAGAACGCCGGCGCTGATAGACAGCGGCACCAAAATCAGGTCGCGCATACTATCTGCAAACAGCTTAATTTGTAGCATGCTGACATCGCGTATCAGGGTGCGGTAGTTGGGTCTGTTGACTGACAAGAGTTGCATAGGTTTTCTCGCAAGTTGTTGATACGCCGGGGCGGGTTACATCTCGTGTTGGGTGAACCATAGTGCAGCGCCTGCTAGCGTGAAGGTAGCGGCGGCTGTAAAACCAAAAACTTCTAACTTCACAATGTGATCAGTCAGCATGGCAGCCAGTGGCGCCATTGGTGTTATTTGCACAGGTAGCATTGACGCTGCTAATACAACGCCAATGAGCCCAAACAGTATAATTAAGCCGCTTTTCTGCCACAGAGGTAACTCAGCTTGCTTGGGCAAATGAGCCATTACCGCAGCGGTAAAGCCGTTATCTTCTAGGTAGGGTTCTGACTTGCGTAAGCGCCTAAAAATGTCGTCGCTAACGTCTCGTTGTGGGTGGTTATTCATGCCTGTTTTGCCCCTTTGTCTGAAGCATTAGTCTGCCACGAAGATAATAAAACTCGCAGCGTATTTTTGCCACGCAATAGATGGCTTTTTACTGAGCCCAATGGCGCGCCCATAATGTCGGCCACTTCCTGCTGGGTGAATTCACAATGTAAGTGCAGGTGTAAGCTGGCGGCTTGCTCGTAAGGTAGTTGCGCCAATGCATGGGCAAGATCCCGATGTGTGTTGACGTCAGTCATAGGGTTGGCGTGGTGCGTGTCTGGGAGTATTTCAGGCAAGGGGGCAACCGGCTTTAGTGCGCGTTTATAACTGGCGAATTCGCGGTAGGCAATGCGGTAAAGCCAAGTATAAAATTGTGATTCACCCTTAAACGACGCCAAATTTTTAAATGCCTTTATAAAGGTATCTTGAGCCAGATCGTCGGCCAGTGCTTCATCCCAGCCCGTTAGCTGGCGCAAGCTATAACGAAGCCGAGATTGGTACCGATTGACCAGCTCACTATAAGCCCGCTGGTCATTCTGCTTAAGGATTCTTGTAATAAGGATCCGATCATCAGATGTCATGATTGACTCATTCACTCAGCCTTAGTTTCTAACTTCCCTATCAGTAAATGTGCGATACCCACGAATAAAATAATAATGCCGAGTGCGCCAATGCCCGACGAGTGCATTAACCACCCAGCCAAGCCGACACCGATACCGACTAACCCATACATGACGCCTTTTTGTTGTCCGTTTTTGCTGGTATTGCTTTGCAGGCTGGCCAATAGCTCGGCAGGAACCGGTTGACCACTGTCGATGAATTTGTCCAGTGTGGCGTGTTGTAAGCGTTTTTTGCGATAGCCAATGAGCATAACCGTGGCGACTATCAGCACCGGTGCGCCAAAAACAAAGACGATAGCCACAATGGGTATTAAAGCGTCCAGCCACGAATCCGATTCCTGCTGCCATTTTTCGTATTCGCTCATTCCTCCCGCATTGATGTCTTGGGCACTCACGCTCTGGCCAGTAAGATCTGACAAGCTCCGAAGATCGGCGAGTGTTTCCATATTGTCTAGCCGGTCAATCACGCGCTCTATTTTGGCCCGATCTTGCTCGCTAATGTCTGGGCTTCCCTCTAATTCAGAGCTAAGCTCGGCAATGATGCGCCCAATTATCGTGGCTTTTAGTGCTTCAACGTCGTCTTTAAATTGTTCTTTTTGAACCGCTTCACTATTTTCTACACTAGCGGTTTGTTGCCCAATAGCCAAGGCGTTAGGCGTAGTGGGTTGGTCATGACTGCTAGCAAAGGCGGCGGGTAGACATAGCAAATATGCCAGGGTTACGGTTGCCAAGATTTTCATGTTGATGCTCCTCTAGTTACGCTGTAACAGCGAAAATTTTTCGGCGGGGCTCATCAATTGATGTCTTTGCACTAGCCCCACGGATTTGTCTATAGGCGGTAAAGTGCGTACTTTACTTATCAATCTGTACCTGCCTAATACATAAGACGTAACGAGCGGCTCATTTGGATGCACGTAGAAAAAATAATTTCAGTTAAATGGTTAGACGTTATGCTGCGTCTGCCCAAAGGGGCAATCAGATTCCCCTGCTGAACAGTGTGTCAGGGTTGGTACCATTTTCAATAGTCACTCTTACTTAGGTATATTTACTGAGCCTGAGGTTTATTGAACACTGTTACCAGGGTGGAGCGTAGCTAATTTTTTGCGGTTAAGCCGAATGGCTTGGGGGTTTCAATTGGCTGTTAGTTCATGTAACTTTAAAAATCTTTGTGGGAGGGTATGTCTCCAATATTTTGAGGAAAACAACGTGTTTAGCAATAAAACGATAACAATGGCTTTGTTCGGGTTTTTTAGTTTGTTCAGTTTGAGCGTTTTTTCTGATTCAATGATTAACAAACCGGTAACGACGATTAATGGCGAAATACCACCGGGCATACTCGCGCCGCTGGGCAATAGCTTTGTGATGCTCGATACAATAACCGCTGACGGTAGTCGCTTGGTCATTCACAATGGAGTGCGATTAGCTGGGACGAGGGTTGGTATTCATATCCATGATTTTGGCGGTTGGACTTGCGTCATCTCCGGCACGATTACCGACTTTGTAGAAGGGCAGGAGCCAACAGAAAATCCGGCCGGTACGTGCTATTACATGCCGCCTCATACGCCCATGACCGCTGCGAATCTAGGTACTGAAGATGCGATCGTTATCGATACCTTTGATCTTCCGGAGGGTCAAAAAATGATTACTATTCTCGAGCCTGGGTATCCGGGTTACGTTGCTGATTGATTGTCAGCTAATAAACACCAGCGGCCCCTTCGGGGGCCGTTTTTTGTCTAAAGTAGTCAAACTGTTTTCTTCCGTTAAATACTTGCAATACCCAGTTAAACTAAAGCACAATGAAATATAGACGCTGATAATTCAGGATGAAAAAAACGCAAAATCATGACAGTGCTGTTTGTTTATCTCGCCATCGCCATCGGGGTTTCGTTCATCTGCTCTATTCTTGAGGCGGTGCTACTATCAATGACACCCAGCTTTGCTGAGGCACTGAATACTGATAAACCGCGCGCCGGTGCAGTCGTGGCCAAGGTGCGCAACTCCCTAGATAAATCACTCTCCGCTATCTTAATTCTCAATACCTTCGCTCATACCATTGGTGCCGCTGGTGTTGGTTCGCAGGCATTGCAGGTGTTTGGCCAGCAGTGGGAAAGCTTAATTGCTGTGCTGTTAACGCTAGCCATTTTGTACTTCTCTGAAATCATTCCCAAAACCTTGGGTGCCAGTTATTGGCGCACGCTGGCAGTGCCTGCTGCATGGGTTATTCTTGCGCTGGTGCGCATTGTTTATCCGCTGGTGTGGGTTGCGACCAAGCTAACGAATTTATTTAGCCGAAAAATTGATGACGAAGTTACTCGCGATGAAATTATTGCCATGGCAAGTTTGGGGCATAAGGACGGGAATTTATTTGATGAAGAAAGCCAGTATTTATTAAATTTACTTAAGTTGCGCGAGGTGGCAACGCAGGCCGTGCTAACACCGCGCACGGTGGTGCAAATGCTATCGAAAGAGACTACCGTTTCTGAGGCTTTAAGCGATGAAAATAATCGCCGCTTTTCGCGGCTGCCTGTGTATGGTGATAGCGTCGACGATATTACTACGCTGGTTATGCTAAAAGACCTGTACGAAGCGTTGCGCCAGGGTGAGGGCGGTACGGCGGTTGAGCAGCTGGCAAAACCGCTGGATGTAGTCTCCGAAAAGCTGCCCGTGCATCGACTGCTCGATATGTTTATTAAAGGCCGCGCCCATATGTATCTGGTGCAGGATAACTTTGGTCAAACTTCCGGCATTGTGACTTTGGAGGATGCCATTGAAACCCTGCTGGGCCGAGAAATTGTGGATGAGAGTGATTCGGTTGCCGATATGCAGGCGTTAGCCCGCGATCGGTTTCGAGCGCGGCTGCGAGATAAAAGAGCTCAGCCCTAAGCGTTAAACGCAGGTACGAACTAACACTATTTTCTTCCGCCCACAAAAAAAGCTGCATTGTTGCAGCTTTTTTTGCTTTATATGGCTCCGCCTGCTGGGCTCGAACCAGCGACCCAATGATTAACAGTCATTTGCTCTACCAACTGAGCTAAGGCGGAATTTTGCGCTACCTAAACAGCCATATTAGCTGTCAGATCAATGAATTATAGATCACAAACCTCGGTAGGGCGCGAATATTAAGGGCGTGAGCGGTGTTCGTCAAGTGGGGTTTGCGCGGTATGGTAAAAAAAAGGCCAATCATGCGTTTAGCTGGCTTTTATGAGCCAAGATAGTCCTTTATAGGCTTGCCAAGTGTCGGTATGATCGCTGGTTTTCTCAGCCATTTTCCGCTTGCGGGCGTATAAGCACCCATGTCTAAACCTTTTGAAGTTGTTTCCAATTATCAGCCTGCAGGTGATCAGCCCAAAGCCATCAAGCAGCTGGTAGATGGCCTTAATTCGGGGCTTGCCGGGCAGGTGCTGCTGGGGGTGACGGGGTCGGGTAAAACTTACACCATTGCCAACGTGGTGGCTGAAATGCAGCGGCCCACCATTGTGATGGCCCACAACAAGACGCTGGCCGCTCAGCTGTACGGTGAATTTAAAGAATTCTTCCCCAACAACGCGGTTGAGTATTTCGTCAGCTATTACGACTATTACCAACCTGAGGCGTACGTCGCCTCGTCTGACACCTTTATTGAAAAAGACTCGTCGGTTAACGAACATATAGAGCAGATGCGATTGTCGGCCACTAAGGCGTTGCTAGAGCGCCCTGATGCGCTGGTAGTGGCGACGGTGTCGGCAATCTACGGTTTGGGTGACCCAGCAGCGTACCTGAAAATGGTACTGCATTTGCGCCGTGGCGATCGCTATAGCCAGCAAGACATTCTGCTGCGCTTGTCTGATTTACAATATACCCGCAACGACATTGACTTTTCTCGCGGTACTTTTAGAGTGCGTGGCGATGTCATTGATATTTTTCCGGCGGAGTCGGAGCGCGATGCAATTCGCGTTGACCTGTTTGATGATGAGCTAGAGCAACTTAGCGTGTTTGATCCACTCACAGGCGAAGTACAGGCCAAGGTGCCGCGTTTTACTATTTACCCCAAATCACACTACGTAACACCGCGCGACAATATGCTCAAGGCCATTGATGGTATTGAGGGCGAGCTGCGTGAACGTTTGACACAGTTGCACGATCAAGACAAGTTAGTTGAAGAGCAGCGCTTGTCGCAGCGCACGCGCTACGATTTAGAGCTAATTCGTGAGCTGGGCTTTTGCACCGGTATTGAAAACTACTCGCGTTATTTATCGGGCCGCAAACCGGGCGAGCCGCCACCCACGTTGTTTGACTATTTACCTGAAGATGCCTTGGTAGTGATTGATGAGTCGCATGTAACGGTGCCGCAAATTGGCGCTATGTATAAAGGCGATCGCTCGCGTAAAGAAACGCTCGTACAATATGGCTTTCGCTTACCTTCAGCGTTAGATAACAGGCCGTTGCGTTTTGAGGAGTGGGAGGCTTTGGTAGGGCAGTGTATTTATGTATCGGCCACCCCTCGACCTTATGAGCGCGAAAAATCCTCACAAATTGTTGAGCAGTTGGTGCGCCCTACGGGCTTGCTTGACCCTGAAGTAGAAATACGACCGGCGCTGACGCAAGTGGATGATTTATTGTCGGAGATAGCCAAGCGCACAGAAGTGGGTGAACGAGTGCTGGTGACCACGCTGACTAAGCGAATGTCTGAAGATCTTACCGAATATCTGGGTGAGCACAGTGTGCGAGTACGCTATTTACATTCTGATATCGACACAGTGGAGCGCGTTGAAATTATTCGCGATTTTCGTTTGGGCCATTTTGATGTTTTGGTGGGTATTAATCTGTTGCGCGAGGGTTTAGATATGCCCGAAGTGTCGCTGGTGGCTATTTTAGATGCCGACAAAGAAGGCTTTTTACGCTCGGAAACTTCGCTTATACAAACCATTGGTCGTGCCGCGCGTAACCTCAATGGTAAGGCCATTTTATACGCCGATAAAATAACCGGTTCTATGCAGCGCGCTATCGATGAAACCGATCGTCGTCGCGAAGTGCAGGTGGCCTACAACAAAGAACACAGTATAGAGCCGGTAGGCATCAAGAAAAGCGTGGCCGATATTTTAGAAGGTGCCCGGATGATACCTGGCCGTGGTGCGAAAAAGGGTCGAGATCGCAAAGTGGCTGAACCCTCATTGGCCGATTATGCCGACCCGCTGACGACGTTGTCGCCTAAAGAATTAACCAAAAAAATCAAGCAATTAGAGGTTCAGATGCATCAGCACGCCCGTGATCTTGAGTTTGAAGAGGCGGGGCGGCTGCGTGATCAGCTGCAACAGCTGAAACAACAAATATTTGTAGGCTGATTGCCATTGCGGCCAGCCGCAGGCTACGTATAATAGCCGCCCCGTACAGCGGCTCGTGTTACCCAGCCAATGTACTTACCCAGTTATTGTACGACCGTAGCTCAGTTGGTTAGAGCACCACCTTGACATGGTGGGGGTCGGTGGTTCGAATCCACTCGGTCGTACCAAATATTAAAGCCCGCTTTTGCGGGTTTTTTTATGGG
>CAJQKT010000004.1 GCA_905478995.1 uncultured Pseudomonadales bacterium
CATTCACTTTGTTCATGCCAGCCTAAAAACAGTCGGCACTCCCAGCCCACAAGCAAAGCTTGTGCGCGTTCGGCTGCGCTTGAAGCGATGCTTCAACAACGCTTACCTCACCCTCTCCTGGGCACCAATAGTTCTCCCTAACCGATTCGGCTGTAAAGCCTGTCATCGCAGACTAAATACTGGTCCGGGACTTAAACCGAAAGAGGTTCGCCAACTTGCACAGCAAGTTGCAACGAGCGGCACAGCAGCGAAGCCACCGCAGGTGGTCAAGATAGCCCCTAGGCTAGCTTGATTCACCCTCTCCTGGGCACCATTCACTTTGTTCATGCCAGCCCAAAAAACAGTCGGGACTCCCGGCCCACAAGCAAAGCTTGTATGCGTTCGGCTGCACTTGAAGCGAGGCTTCAACAACGCTTACCCCTTATTGGCAACGTGAAGCTTTATAAGTCATTGAATTCACTAGCCTCGATAGCCCCTCAATTGATCATTTTTTGATTGTTTGTTAGCCTGCATCGATCTAATAAAAAGCTATAAACCATCACTATCGATGGTTAGGGAATATTAATTGTGGAGCTCAACCCATGAAACACCTCTCACGCTTAATTGCGCCTCTCTTTCTTGTACTGTCTTTCAATGCATTCGCTGTGGATAGCGATGGCGACGGGCTGGACGACTCGGTTTAAACCAACGCGGGTACGTTTGTATCGGCCTCTGATACGGGCACCTACCCTAATGTAGTTGATAGTGATAACGATGGCTTCAGTGATGGCGCTGAAGTGGCCTTTGGAACCGACCCTAACGCTATTACCCAATCGCCTTTTGAGCAAAAAATCACCGCCAGTGATGCTGCGTGGGATGATCAGTTTGGCGCTAGCGTCTCGATCTCGGGCGACACGGCGGTGATTGGTGCTTATGGTGATGGCTCGGAATCAGGCTCTGCCTATGTGTATGTGCGCAGTAATGGCGTGTGGAGTGAGCAGCAAAAACTCACCGCTAGTGATGGTGCGCTGGGGGATTACTTTGGCTATAGCGTCTCGATCTCGGGCAAAACGGCGGTGATTGGTGCTTATCGTGATGACGATAATGGCTCGAGCTCAGGCTCGGCCTATGTGTATGATTTTTATCTCGACACGCCAGCAGTTATTACAGGCTCGTTAGAGGGCAGCACCACACAAGGCGGCTTTACCTTCGGCACACTGCAAGCTACCGATGTAGATGGCCTCACCGATGGCACTTACTTTAGCGTCAGTGCCGCACCGCTTTATGGTCAAGCAATAATTAATCCCTCAACAGGGTTGTGGACCTATTTAGCCGAGGCAGTTTATGTGGGCGCCGACCCTTTTACCGTAACCGTAACCGTAACCGATGATATAGGCGGCACCACCGAGCAGGTGATAGCCATTACCGCTATAGGCATTGATACCGACAGCGATACGATCTAAGACTATCAAGATAACTGCCCGCTAATACCCAACACCAATCAGTCAGACTTTGACGGTGATACGTTAGGTGATGTGTGTGCCCCCGACATGGACGGTGATGGCGTAGCCAATGCTATAGAACTCTATTTTGGTGGTGATGAAACCAATAGCGGTGATGCAGCAGTAAGCCAAGCGAACATTCTTGCACTGAGTGAAACCGCACAACAAGACGCAGACTACGACGGCGTGCCCGATGAATATGAAACGGCGGTAGGCGGCAATGCAACAAGCTCGACCTATGGAGAGGTACTCAACACCTTAACCCTCATCGGCAAAAATGTTCCTGCCATGGGCGGTATAGGTTTGTTTGTGATGTTTTCATCGCTGATAGGATTGGGGTTTTTAAAGCGTAAAAAGAATTAAATAAAACCTGTCATCTCCCCTGATGGCTTTATGGATAACGAAAGAATACCTGGAGAATTAAAATGATTAAGAAACAATTAGGATTATTGGCTGGTTCTGTAATGCTTGCTTCTAGTGCCAATGCAGCAATAACGCTTGATGGTAATACGCTAGCAGTTTTCAACACAGCGGGTGCCGGTTCTTACTACCAATTAGTTGCTGGTTCTACGGGTGACACTTTGGCAGCGAGACAACCCTTCAGCGTTGATATTTCAGCAGCAGCTGCGGCGCTTGGCGGTTCTATCGACTCGCTTGCTGTTTTTGCCCTTGCGAGCACACAGTGTTCATCCGCGATATACCCTTGCTATAACTACACTGAGTTCCTTTATGTAAGTGAAGGTGGTGGGTTAGTTTATGCTGGCGACACCGCCACATCTACTACAAATCTAGCAGCGGTAAATGAAATCTTTGGAATTAATGCTTTTCTGGCTTATGCCAATTTAGGTTTTAACGGCGAAGGCACGCTGGGTGATTTCGATTCTAATGCGCAAGTTGCAGGGTACTTAAATTCAGGCTCGTCTGTCGATATCAACGGGAGCAACATGAGCGCACACGGAGCTAGCGTGATTTTTAATCAGCAAACGCTGACTGGCGCTACTAATGCTCAGCTGATCACTTTGACCAGTCTCCCGATCCCTACCACCGCTTGGTTATTCGGCTCAGCCTTAGCAGGGCTGTTAGTGGCTAAAAAGAAGCATAAGAATTCAATAGACTAGCACCGTCATCCCACCCAATGGCTATATGGATAACAAAAGAAAACCTAGGAAATTAACATGATTAAGAAACAATTAGGATTGTTGGCTGGTTCTGTGATGGTTGCTTCTAGCGCCAATGCAGCAATCGGTCTAGACACAACTAACGCTGTGGCTGTTTTCAACACAGCGGGTGCTGGTTCGTATTATCAATTAGTTCCGGGGACTACGGGTGACTCATTGGAAGCAGGCTATGGCTTCTCAGTTGACGTTTCTGCAGCAACTGCGGCACTTGGCGGTACTATCGATTCTTTCGCACTGTTTGCTCTTAATTCGCCTGAGTTTAGCGCAGCCTCCTATCCTGGCTATAACTACACTGAGTTCCTTTATGTAAGTGAAGGCGGTGGGTTGGTTTATGCGGGTGATACAGCCACAAGTACAACTAACTTAACTGCATATAATCAAGTCCTTTCGATTCAGTTTTCTCTCTCTAACGCCAGCCTCGGTTTTAACGGCGAAGGCACGCTGGGTGATTTTTATTCTAATGCGCAAGTTGCAGGTTATTTAAATTCTGGACAATTTTCGATCATTTTCAATCAGCAAACACTGACCGGCGCCACCAATGCTCAGCTACTGCCAGGCACTATTTCTCTCAGTGGCTCAACGCTTACCTACTCGGGGCTTGGGCCGCCCCCACCGTCGCCCACATCAATCACATTCCCTACTCAGGGAAGCCTGATCACTACAGGCACACCCATTACCGTCACAGTTGAATCTGGCTCAGACAAAACCTATTGCGGCTTATTTCTTAACGATATTCTTGTTGACGAAGACGATAGCGTCCCTTATGAATTCAGTGCAGCACCCTTAGACAATTTAGCGGGAGGCACCTACAACTTGCAAGCCAGCTGCTTTAGCACGAGCGGCCAACAAGCGAGCGATTTAATAACGTTTACCGTTAATGCACCCGCCACCATAACAGGCGACCTCACTAACGATATTGAGCAAGCGGCAATTGCCAGCGGCACTATTACTGCAACCGACCCCGATGGCTTAACCGATGGCAGCTACTTCACGTTAAAAACGGATGCCACCTACGGCCAAGCACTGATCAACCCAGAAAGCGGGTTTTGGATTTACCTTGCAGACCTAAACTATTACGGCCCGGACCCTTTCACAATAACGGTTACCGATGATTTAAATTACACCACCGATCAAGAAATTAGCATTAACGTGCAATGCTTTGACGATGACGAAGACACCGTATGTAACGTTGAAGATAACTGCCCTGCCATCTCTAACCCCTTACAAGAAGATCTCGACTTTGATGATGAAGGTGATGCCTGTGATGCCGATATTGATGGCGATACGTATGCCAACGGTATAGACGCCTTCCCTAACGATTCAAGTGAATGGTTCGATACTGATGGTGATAATACTGGCGACAACACGGATAACTGCATTACTAAAATCAACGTCGACCAATCGGATATTGACAGCGATACCCTAGGGGACGTGTGCGACGACGACATGGATAACGACGGCGTGCCTAATATTGTTGAGCTGCGCTTTGGCGGCAACCAAACCGATGCTAACGATGCGGCTACTAGCCTAACTAACTTTGCACTCTATGCAGAGAACGCTGAAGCCGATGATGATTTTGACGGCTTTTCAAATACCATTGAATTAGCAGCTAACACCAACCCCAACGATGCATCAGATGCGCCACAGGCTGAGCTCACCATTTTGGAGGCACTATCCATCACCAAAACGGTGCCTGCTATAGGCGGCATCGGTTTGTTTGTAATGTTTTCATCGCTGATAGGCTTGGGATATTTAAAGCGTAAAAAGAAGTAAATAAACTAACGGAAACGCGACTGTGGCCTCCGTTCTCACGCATAAAGACAACGCATCAATCCGGCAACACAAAGTAAATAGATGTCTACTAAGAGCGTGGTTGCGGATTCACCTTAGCACTGCCAATGAGCAGCCCTGCGATCGGGCGCGCAGTCTAGGGTGCCCTCGCCAGTCTGACAAAAGGATTATTGTTACCAGTACGCCATTGAATTGAAAGGCTAATAAATAGCCAGCTAGCGGGCAGCGGAAAACGTATAAAAACATATTAATTTCAATTGGTTAGCGCAATAATTCTTGTTTAGCAAGGACCGCTCGCACTCGATAGCTATACATAGTATTTTTATTAACCATCCTCTATAATGCCTACATAATAATCAAATAGGGGGACTTATGAACAAACGTTCCATAAACCACTTTATTATTTTAAAACTACTGCTGGGAGCAGCTCTTTCGGCGGGCTCTGGGCACACAGCAGCAGCCATAGTCTCGGTCGACTCCGCAGGCGCTAGCCACTCTAATGTTGGCGACTTTCTTTCGGTGAGTTCTTATACCGGTAGCTCCTCATCTCAAGGCGCTATCGAGCAAGTATGGTCGTCGAATCGCAGCTCAATCAGCGGAGACTTCTCAATTAGCTCCATTATTTCCTTTCTAGAGGGCAATAACGTCTCGGCAAGTCCGGGGCTGGTATTTGGCTTTTCTGCCAACGAAAGAAATAATTCGCCAGAACTTACAATTACCAGTATAAATCTTGGCTTTGAGAAAGAGGACGGCTCGCTAGTGAGTTTTTCGTTAGGCGACAATCAAATAAATATAAGTGACTTTCACTCCGGCAATAGTCATGCGGAAGCTCAGCTACAAATTGACCTTGGTTTCGATATGATGCAGGAGTGGAGTAATACCACGTCTAAAAAGATGTCGTATTCCTTCAATATCTCGAACGGTAGTAATGGACCCGAAAAGTTTTTTATTTCTAACGTGTTTACCTCAGCGCCCCCAGTTAACTACATAACCAGCATGTCAACAATTCCGCTGCCAGCACCAGCTTGGCTATTCGGTTCAGCTTTGGCAGGTTTATTAATGGCTAAGCGCAAACAAAGATGACCGTTGGTTCAGTAACGCAAGCGGCTCTTTGGGGCCACTTTTTTGCACATCTTTTATTAAAGAAACATTAGCTGCTCACTCGCCGAGGCTCGCTGCGCCTGCTAAATTGATAGTCACCACCCCACCTAAAGTGAAACAAGGCTGTCTATTTGTGTATTTTCGCCACTTATATTGAAAGGCACTCTCTTATGGCGCTGCATTTGTTAGACTTGAGGCGAATTTCTTTTTATTGGATCACTAATGAGCAAACTAGCGACTAAAAGAACCCTTAAAAACGCTGACGCCCTGTGCCAAGAGTCAGGTGTGCGGTTAACTGAAAAGCGCAAACGCGCTTTAACCATACTGCTCGATGCACCGGCGCCCATGTCGGCTTATGAGCTTAAAGACGAATACAAAAACTTGTATGACGAGTCGCTAACGGCTATGTCGGCCTACCGCATGCTGAATTTTTTAGTAGCAGAAACGTTGGCGCACAAACTTCACTCTGTTAACAAATATGCGGCTTGTGAGCATATTAATTGTGCTCACTCGCATAAGCTGCCGCAGTTTCTTATTTGTGACAATTGTGAAACGGTGACAGAAGTTGGAATCAGCTCACAAACTCTGAAAAGTTTAAAAAATGGTATTGCTGAAAGTGGATTCAAGCTCAATGAGCAACAGCTTGAGCTACACGGGCTATGCAATAGCTGCTGCAAAGAAACCGAATAAACAAGTTAAACTCCTCTGCGTAATCACGCCCACCCACATCAACGAAAGCCCCTCTTGCGTTTGGAATACCTTTAATAACGCCCAGTGATTATCACAGTGGGCGGGCTTTACCCCGCCTGAAAAATATCCATCTCCCCTCTTGCACTCCGCAAATGATATGTTGTATCATTTGCATTATGATACGTTGTAACGTACCATTTCAATAAATCAGGAGTAGCAACATGATTAAGAAAATAGTTTTTGGCGGACTCTTCGCAGTACTCGCTTCAACCGCAAGCGCACAGCATGCACACAGCGATGTCGATGCGTACATCGAGAACAGCCAGTTTCTCTTTGAAGGGGCCAGCATCCTTGTCAACGGCTCTGGCTACCTAAGTACTAACATTGGCTCTGCACTTTACGAAGTGGAATTTGGTGCAGAATTTGGTGATGCCGCCAATGAAACAGAAGACCCCGGTTTTGCAATCGATGACGGTAGCTTTAATGCAGGGGATTATTTGGCTTTTGAGGCAGTGAATACGTTGAGTTATTGGGATGGCAGCAACTGGTCAGCCTCCACAGTAGGCTCTGAGTCACTGTTCATAACCGATGTATCCGGCACAGCAACAACCACCGTGTCTGATAACACCATTACCAATGCTATCGGGCTCATTGATCAAGCTGATGCCGAAGGCGGCGTTCATGCACACCTTGATTTCGAGATTGATTTAGCTGCAAGTCCTGGCGCTTATTTACTTGAATTGGTACTGCTTGGGTTCTCCGACTCAGCACTTACCAACGAAATCGTTCCTGCTTCAGATTCATTCTATATCGCTTTCAATTACGGCATGGATGACGCGCTGTTTGAAACAGGTATTGATGCGCTGGGCGTTTCAGAAGTCCCACTACCTGGTGCATGGCTTTTCCTGACGTCAGGCATTGGTATGCTTTTGTTGGGTCGTCGCGCTAAAGCGTAGCGCGTATACAAGGCACCCAAATAATTGAGGTGCATTCATCGTAAAGCCCGAGATTTTTATCTTGGGCTTTACTGTTATAAGTCATTCAATAGTCGATCGCAATGCTCTCACTTTTAGACCACACTAAACACTATTTGCTTGCCATAATCACGCTGTTGGCTGCCGTCACCTCCCCTTTTGCAAGTGCTCAACACGCAGATATCTGGCTGGTGCTTAACGGCAATCAGACGGCTGTTTCGCCCAACAATCTTGAGACGCTGGCACCAGTAAAAATAGATTGGGCTTCAGGCAAGCTTTTGTTTACGGGAGATTTTGATGACATTGGGCAAGGACCCACCGCTACCGATGACCCTGGCTTGCAGTCAGAACCGGGTACATTTAATGCAGGCGTGATCTTAAACTTTCGTGCTGTTGGGTCTTTGCAATTTTGGAATGGTGGTGGCTGGAATAATACGGTTGTCGATCAGGAGCGCATTCAAATTGAAGATGCACTTAGCAATATCACCAGTATCAATACCGCGGGCATAACGAACGCCGAAGGCGCAATTGACCTGATTGGCGGTGATGGTTCTGTCCATCAGCACGTTGATTTTTCAATCGATAATACAGCAGGAAACGGCACCGTTGCGGCGGGCGCGTATAGGGTTGAGCTGGAATTTTATTTAACCGATGGAGTCGGCGGCCCCATTGTTCATACGACCTCCCAACCCGTTTCGCTCGTGTTTAACTATCAACTTGCCGCAGGCGAATTTGCCAGTGCCATTAATCAGTTGACGCAGCCCCAAGGCGTAAACGTTCCCATACCGGGCATAATGCTGCCCTTCTTGGCCAGCTTACTCGTTATTGTCGTTGTATTTTCTCGCTCATTTAATCGTCGTATTAAAGAGATATCTTGATTTCTCAATTGATCAATGGCAGCTTGCTGCAGCCAATAAAGCCCACCTGCAAATTACTTCTGCTGACTATTGCGCTCGTCACATTGCACGGCTGTGGCAGCAGTGCCAGTGGTGGCGAACAAACTATCATTGCCGCGCCTATCGACCTAACGGGAGCAACGCTTCGGGTCAATAATGTTTCTGGTTCAGACCTAGCTGATGGCATCACTGAGCCCTATCAAACGCTGCAGTATGCGCTAGATCAGCTGCGACCCGGCGACCTGCTGGTTATTGAAGATACCAGCCAGCCCTATAGTAGCTCCGCTGTTATTGCACAAGAGCGTGATAGCAACGATAACCTCTTGCGCACCCTGCGCGGCTTCAAAGTGTCTGTTAGCGGCACGCAAAGCTCGCCCATTATTATTGAAGGGCGCGGCTCAAATCGCCCCGAAATCAATCAACTGCAGTCAGGCAGTGTACCCTCCAACGCCACGGTCGGCTTACTGCTCGACTGTGTTAGCCATATTGTGGTTCGTAATTTAGAGATACATAGCGCCAACGAGGCGGGCATTACCACGGCTACCGATGGAGCCTGTCAAACAAGTAATATCGTTATTGAAGGGAACCATATTCACAACATTTACGGTGAAAAATACGTGGGTGGCGTCCGTATGATGGGTACGAGTGACGTGGTGATTAGCAATAACCATATCCACGATATATTCAGCAACGAATCAGCCGAAAATAAGCGCCTTATTAAGAAAGGAGCAGGCATTCATAATATTATTGTAGAAAATAATCGTCTGGAATTTATCGATACTGGCGTCGCTATTAACGCCCAGGGGATTGGCAACAGCACTTTCGGACTCGAGAATCCAGAGCCTGTGTCAGCAATACAAATAAAAAACAATGTTTTCGATACAGTCGCTGATGCCTTAAGTTTTACCACTCATATCTCTGACGCAATGTCTGTTGATGAAACCAAAACAGGTTTATTCGTCAATTTCGATGTTGTTGGTAATACTTTCCAGCAAGTAGGATCTGCCCTGCACCTGCGTGCCGATACAGCGCAAGATCAATCAGACATTGCCTGCATTTATAACAATTCCTTTATTAATACTATCGGGGCAGCCCTGGATATTGCCGGCCTGACTAATTTGGAGCTGTTCAACAATATTTTTGTCATGCCGCAAAGCGAAATATTGTTGACCCATGCCACTGATAACGCTGGCTTAAGCAACAGCATTGTTTATAGCGACCACAATTTATTTTATGAATTTGTTTCGCTGCGCTGGCGCTTGGGTGTTAGCGGACCGACTGAAGCAACGTATGCCGACTTGCCTAATTGGCAGTCGGCCTCAAGTCACCCTGAACTGAGCGCCAACCCAGATTTACTCGCGATTATCGACGACCCTCAGTTCGTCGACCCCCTAAACGGCGACTATACGCTTGACACCGGCTCTGTGGCGATTGCGGCTGGACGCTTTGGCCTATCGATAGGTGCGAATGATGGCCTCGTAGCGCCTGTCGATAGGCCGGAGTTTCCTTGTGCTGCCCGGGAGTTAAACTAATATGCCTGCGCTGTTTTTACCGGCCGAGCATGGACCGCTTTACGCGCAGCAAGCCTTTATATTGAGCCTCAAAAAACTATTGCCTGCTGTAGCAACTGTGCTTTGTATTTGCGGAGAGTATGTCGCTGCGGCAGCACCGGCTACCCGTGCAATACCGGCATTCGAAGAGGTGGTAGTGGAGGGCAAAAAAGTTTCAGAGAGAGCCGAACTGGGACTTAGCACCATAGAGATTTCAGGGGACGAACTGGTGACCAAACTCGGGGCCACACTGGGCGAGACGCTGGCGAATGAACCCGGTGTGCACAACGCCTCCTATGGGCCGGGAGTGGGCCTGCCGGTTTTACGGGGCCTTTCAGGGGTGCGCGTGCGCCTAAGCGAAGATGGCATTGGTGCCTGGGATGCATCATCGATAAGCCCAGATCATGCCACCGCAATAGAGCCGGTGTTAGCAAAAAAAATTCAAGTAGTGAAAGGAGCGGCGACCGTCATTCACGGCAACAATGCGATTGGTGGCATTGTTGAGGTCACTCATGGTCGCATTGCCGAAGCGTTAACTGGCCAGGCCGTGTCATCAGTTTTTGAGGCCCGTAAGGAGCTAGAGAATGATCATGAGCGAGAATCTTATGTCGGTAAAGTAAACACAGAGCTAGGAAAATTTGTTTTTCAGCTTGATGGATTTACCCGCCACTCAAACGATATGAGTATTCCGGGTGTTGCCATTGAAGAAGCAGCCATAGAACAAGTTTTTGGCATTTCCAACTCTGACAATACCTTTGGAACGGTACTTAACAGCGATGCGAATTCGCATAGTGGATCAGCGGCCCTTAGCTTTGTCGACGACAATTTTTTTATCGGCGGCGCCTCTACGAAAATTAATAGCGAATATGGCCTGCCACCAGGTGCACATACAGAACCCCCTGACTCTCCTGGTCACAGCCACAGCCATCCCGTGGGTGATAACATTGCTGTTCAGGCGCGCGTGCGTGTCGATCTTAAACAAGATCGGCATCTGTTTAAACTGGGTGGAGTGCTAGGCTTATCCCAGCTTGAATCCTATCAGGTAACCGTCGGTAAAATTGAGTACACGCACCGAGAATTCGAGCTCGATCCGCTAACGGACAGAGTAGTTGGCGGCACTCGCTTTTATAACGATGTGCTAGAGGCGAAAGCGGAAATCAATCATAGCTTGTTGAGTTTTGCCAATGAACAACACAGTGGCCGCTTTGGCGTACAGTGGATTGATAGAGAGTTTATGGCGAAAAGTGAGCGTATTTTTGGAGGCGAGGATTATGTCCCTGCCACCGAGCAGCAGACTTTCGGTTTTTTCATGTACGAGCAATTTCCATTGTCGCGGGGTAGTGCAGAAATAGGTGCTCGTTACGAATGGCAACAAATCTCTCAACGCGAATTGACGGCGCCGCTGCTACCCAACAACACCCAATTTTTTCACCAACCAATAACCTACCAAACCTACACAGTATCTTCTGCGGTCTCGCTCGATGTAACAGACCAGCAGCGTGTCATCGTAAACGTTAATTCAGCACAACGAGCACCAGAGATACAAGAACTACTTTCGCTGGGTCCACATTTGGCCACCAGAAGCTACGACATCGGGCTACTGCTAGCCGAAAGAAAAGCAGGAGAAGGTCCACCTCAACCCGAGACCCTAAATAGCGTGGAAATACAATGGCAGTGGCAAAGCAAAATCGGCGAGTTAAATAGCTCGCTGTTTTACACCCAAGCCGATGACTTTATTTATCAGCAACGACAAGAGCTAGATGGATTGTTCGATATCGCAGCACAACAGTTTAGGCCTGAGTGCACACGGCTTGAGCAATGCATAGCTGTATTTAGATATACTCAAAACGAGGTGACATTCGCCGGTTACGAATGGCAATGGCGGCTACCTGCTGTCGAATTTTATAGCGGTGATGTGCAAATTGAATTTTTTGGTGATTTTGTGCGTGGAAAAATAACCAATGGCGGCGACCTGCCTCGTATGCCACCCAGTCGAAACGGTATTGACTTAAAATGGATCAACCCAAACATAAACACTGGCCTACGGTACACCCGCGTCGCAGCACAAAACAATCCAGGCACCGACGAGGCACCAACTGACGGCTATGCTCAGCTAGATGCCAATATCTCATACACTCATCATTTTTCAAACGTTGATCATCAGGATGTGATGATCTTTTTACAAATGAAAAACCTACTCAACGAAGACATTCGCAAGTCAACATCGTTTTTGCGCAACTTCACTCCTGAGCCAGGCAGGGAGATTTCTCTTGGTTTGAGGTATCAGTTTTAGTGTTATGAAAAAAGTACTGCTCACATTACCGTTTCTTTTACTGACGCCACCTCAAATGGTCAGTGCTCAAATCATTAATACCTGTAATGATTTTGGGCATTTCGACCTGTTGATCGATGTTGTGCCACCGGCTAGTGACGGGGCTTCGTTTGTTATAGATTCGACAGGCGAATTTCCGGTAGAGGCCGGCACAGGTAACACCATTGTCCCAGCGGATTTGGGTGACTTTCCAGGAGGTATTCATAAAACCGACGACCCAGGCTGGCTTGTCGCAGCGGGCGATCTGGTAGCTAACGAAATTCTTTGGTTCCGCGCGCTGGGGGCACTGCGCTATTGGGACAAGGACGCTCAGCAGTGGCTCAATGCCCCGCCCGATGGTGAGCGAATCAGGTATTTTGGTGCTACCCCGCCTGCTGTTGTCATTAGCGGTACACCACAAGAGAAAGCATTTTATGCAGAGGGCACCATATGGTCCTCGGAAGGTTTAAGTGGCCCTATTGAAGCGCCAATAGAGGCCTTTATTGGCGGCATTCACGCGCACCTTGATTTCTGTCTCGAAGCGAGCGACGGCGATTGCACTCGACCAGGCTCTTCTGCCACTGGCCAGCCTAGTACAGGAGCCTATCTCATCGAGATGCAGCTATTTTCCAAAGCGGTGGCAGGCAATGGCGTTCAGCAAAAATATATCGATTCCAAGCCCGTCGACGTAATATTGAACAATGGGCTCGTAGCCGATCAATGCGGCGAGGCTATTGGCGCATTAGTTTTGCCCGATGCTATTGTCGACGAGTCTGCGCCACTGCGGGCCGCTGGCATTTTGATTATGACAGGGCCTTAGTTTTGGGCCTTGCAGCGGTTGGAAGATTTAAGGCCTGAGGGTTTCAGCTTACTGAGCGAAACCACTAAGGCGCCAAATAAACCACTTACGTCAGTTTAATGAGCTTCTTGCTTCACTACTGCATGCAACTTTAGAAGCCAAGAACTGTTGTTCTGCTCGGCATCGTAGAAAACCGCTGCTGTGAAAAAGACCATAAAAATCAGTGCCATATGCCCGACGAAACTAGCTCCGATAAAAATAACGCTGCCCAGAAACAGTCCAGACGCTGTACACCACATCCATGCCAGCACGGTCATAATCCAAAAACGCGAAGCAGGATCGGGAATGTGTCGGAGCGGGTTAAAGTCTGCATCCATTACCGTTTTGTACATTTCGTAACATCTTAGTAGGCTTGTAGCTATCATCGGATCGCACCTCTTTTGTGGTTGTATAGGTTTTTACGCCCCTACCCAACCGGCGGATCTCTTTGAGAACAATAAAACACTAAATTTTTTATGACAAACGCCAGAAAGATCGTCAAAGCATAACAAAAGCTTCCCCTGCAATCGTCAGCACTGGTTAAGCACCATCACCCGAGCAGCATGACAAGCTTAGCAAAGCTCGGTAACTGGCGTGAACATAGGTTTTGTCTCGATGTGACATTACACGCCCTAAATTTGCCACCCTAATCTTGCATAACCCTAATCTTGCATCGTCTTAGCATGCATAGCCAAATTCGCTGCGGCCAACACCTACCCTTGAGACTTTCCGTTAGAATCTATTGTTTCACTGGCCACATTGTGTGGTTGCCGAATGATCTAAGAGACAAAATAAATCAAGGCTTTTTAAACTTCAACGTCATCCGGTCTGATTCGCCAATAGCCCGCATAGCTTCTTTATTTTCCGTTCGCAGTGACGGCGGCAAGCGCCATACATAATCGTCCATTGTTGGTTGATCTTTCTGATTGGCATTAACCTCCGAAGAGTCGATATACTCAAAGCCTGCCGACTCAAACATGGCAATGACTGCCGATGTTTTTAAATAACCATTTTGACCAGCGGACCAATCATCATCAGCCTGCTCTGGCGCGCGATGCTGAACCACGCCCACCATGCCACCCGGCTTCAACAGCTGGTAAACATCGCTTAGTCCCTGAGTACGAGTGCTCGCTAGCTCCTCAAAGCGATTAAGGTTGTGCAATGCACGAATCATTAATACAAAGTCCACCGTGCCTTTAACATCAGTAGGAATACGACCAAAAGCAAAACCTTTAGCGACTGGGGCCTGCTCACTCATAGCAGCGACTTTTTCCTTGAAGCTATCCATAGAAGCAATGCGCTCAGCAATGACTTCCTGACTAAAAAAACCAAACATGGCCCACATAGTGTCGTCGTAATTGACCCCGTAGTAAGTCCCATCTGAACCAACATAAGGCGCCGTAATTTCGGTATACCAGCCCCCTCCGGGCAACACTTCTGCCACGGTCATACCGGGCTTGATGCCAAAAAACTCTAACGTTTGTTGTGGGTTGCGTTGATTATCACGAACCTTCTTCTCGTCACTACGCGCATCAACAATGGCCGTTAAACGCGCAGTTGCAAGCTCATCACTCACACTGGCCGGCATGCTGCTGCAGGCCGACAAACCGACGAAAAAAGCCACCCCCATGCCTATTTTTAATAACCCTTTCATCATCTCTATGCTACCCTGTTTATGAAAAACCGCCCCACTGTGGGCGGGCATCACTTGACTCATTACCATTAGATTTACTCCAATTAGAGTTATTGCAAGAAGCGCTTACTGTATTGGTTGTAAGATTTACGCGCCGACGCTTCGATAGTCAGAGGTTCTAGTCCTAATCCAAGTCATAGCCCTACTCCTCGCGATAAAATGACCTGATACGCCGCCCGCTAAAGCAACGACTTGATTTTCTCTAGCGCCTTGCGCATTGTCTCACTAGATGACTCAGCCGCAATTTGAGATAACTCGTAGTCACCGCCCTTCTCTGCTTTGGTCATTATAAATACGGTATCACTACCCTCTAACATGACCTTGGCAGAACCGCCTGACTGTAAAACCCGCTCTAACGCTTGTTGTGTATCAGGTTCTACAGGAATTACCGTACCATCGACCCCTTTCATTCTCTCATCCTAAATCAATAACAACTTAACCACAGCGACAATGACGCATAAAACAACTGCTCAACCACTCCCAGTCTAATTCTTAATAATAACTAATCTACGCTGCGAACATCTTGACTAAAAAATTTGTAATGTGCCCGCCATTAAGCCCTTCGCAACACACCTACCTAACACACCTACCCAACACACAAAAACTGCTTTATATTGTCCTGGCGCAGTATTTCAACCACCGCACTCTAACTATAAAGGAAATCTATCATGCCGACCTCAATCTCTGCTTTAATCGTAGCCACCCTAGGTTTAGCCCTCATACAAATTTGGCTACTGCCCATGTTACTCAACCTTAAAAACACCGCCTACCTTTTATCGAGCCGTGATGGGGCAGTCGCCACAAGCGTAATGTATGACCGAGTAGACCGGGCCGCGAAAAACCTTCAAGAAAGCCTACCGGCCTTTTTAGCGTTGTGCCTTATGGCGCTTTATTCCAATGCAGATGTTTTAACTGCGGGTAGCTTATGGCTGGGGTTTCGCATCCTCTATGTACCGCTGTATATGTCAGCCCTGCCCTATTTGCGGTCATTGGCCTGGGGAGCGTCTATCGCTTGTATGATCTGGATGGCATTGCAATTAGTATAATCAACTGGGATCGAGCGAATTAACTACCAAGCCCTCAGCCGAGGGCTCTTTACCTAGCGGCAGTATGGGCTAGCAGGCGAGAATCATTCATGAAAATGACCGTATCAAAATTAGCAAAGTTTTTTGTGGTAGAAAAACTCATCTACCACTCGGTTGATTTAAGCCTCTACATCGTCTCGGCCATTGTTGAAGGTCAGGAGTATTACCTCACTGATGATAAAGGCGCTTTCCTCAAAGCCCATACACTGCTTGAACTGCAAAAAGTATTGAAGGATGTAACGGCGCAAAAAACCGTACTACAACACACTAGCCCCTACGACGAAATGATTGGCGGCCCAGATAAAACTCACTCGAATGCATTAGAAGTGCCGCTTGCCGACAACCAGCTGTATTAATCAGGCCAGCGCAAAACATCAGCTCTGAACAAACCTCCACTCAAGACAAATCTAGCCAAATTTAGGCAAAAAAAACGGCACCGCTTTGGTACCGTTTTTTAACACACTACAAAAACTATTCAGTAGCGGCCGCTGTTGGTGGGTAGCCGTGTAGTGTCTTTTCAACAATTTCGGCAATCTTAGCATCACGCTCTTGAGCGGCCATTGTTTTTTTGTTGATTGTGCTTTCGGCGGTGCCGCGCCAAATAAGCTTGCCGCTTTGCGCGTTGACGATATCAATCACAAAGGTGCCTACTTTGTGGTAAACCAATTCTTGCTGAGTACCCGTTTTTACTACGGGGTAGCTAGTGCTGTAATACCTGTAGGGCGAACCATAACTGCCGCGGTAATTATAAAAATTGCCATAGCCCCAAGCGTTGTAGTCGGTGCCGTAAGTATTGTAGGTTTTCACTTCCAGGTCTTCACCGACGGTGACAGTGTAGTTGACATAAAAATCAGCATCGGCTTCAGCCGTTTTAGTAAAGCCCTTACTCGATAATTGCGCATCAATATCATCACGAATACGCTGATTTACTAAATCACTAGCGAGATACTTTTGAGTGGCGTGGTTATGTTCGTTAGGCTCATGCCAGCTATAGGTTTTGTAGCCGGCAAAATCCTCAGCTGTATTAAAATCGTCTTGGTAGGTAATTTGATTGGCGCAGCTAGCTAATGCCACTAGCAAACACAGCAACAAACCGCGGCGAATAAGCACAAAAAACTTGAAAGAATTGGGCATAGTAAAATAACCTTTATTAATCGAAACCATTCATGACTGACTACATGCGCGAACCATTAGACCCACTGGGGCCGCCATATGATGCGCAAAGCCTACCACATTGACGCCGTAAACTTCACGCCCGGCTTTAGGTATTACTGGTCAGCTCAGGCAGGCCTCCACCGCGCTGCCCTGGGTAGCCCGATAGGACTGAAATCATCCGGTTTTGGCGCCTAATTGACGGCTTTATTACGACGCTCAATACATTCCTCGCGCCGGACCATTTATAGATTAACGTTCGCCTACCCTAGGCAGCCATCCCAACAAACGTTTATTTCGGGCGCATTGTCCGACCTACCCAGCTAAATGCTTGAATTTCCGCCCTGTTACTGAAAAGATTAGGGAACTAGGAAAGCCAATACATTGCATGAGTTTTCCGTAACGTTACAGTCTGTTACAAAGCCCAATTGTCGCTCTTTCTTTTAAAGAAAGAGCTAACCAGAAGAATGTTGTCCATGTTTAAACTACCCAAAATCGCCAGCTGTTTTTTTATCGGCGCACTGAGTGTCCTCACAGCCTGCGCAAATATCGATAACGGCACAGGCAAAATTGCCAGTGCCAGCCTTGTCACGTCGGCGATGAGCAAGGGCTCCAACACCCCGCTTTTGCAAGAACAAGAGAACGAGGTGACACTAGCCGGACGCCAAATTCTGGTAGGCGGCTCGCAGTACACAATTAAAGGTATTTGCTACCACCCAGTTCCTCAAGGCAGCGACCAACGTGATTTTGCTACGCTGACCCAAGACTTAGCCATTATGAAAGAGGCTGGCATTAACACGATCAGGGTATACGCCCCCATTGAAGAGATAGCAGTACTGGACGAAATAGATGCGGCGGGCTTGAAGGTTATCATTGGTTTTGGTTACAACCAAGAAGGCGATTACGATATTTTATCGGGCACTTTCATCGACTATGTCGAGCGATATAAAGGCCACAGCGCCATATTATTGTGGGAGCTTGGCAACGAATACAACTACCATCCAGAGTGGTTCGAGGGCGACCTGAGTAACTGGTACAACGCATTGAACAAAGCGGCGCAAATGATCCACGACGTTGACCCAACGCATCTAGTTTCAACCGCCCATGGTGAGCTGCCCGATGAACTCGCACTATCACTCAGCCCAAATGTTGACGTGTGGGGGCTCAATGTTTACCGCTGGGATCAACCGGGCACCATCGCTGCAGAATGGGCCGCAATCAGCGATAAACCTCTCTTTCTTTCAGAGGCTGGTGCAGATAGCTATATGGCAGTCAGCAAAGATCAATACAGCATAGGCGACAACCAACAGGCGCAAGCTGATGCCACTGAAAACATATTGGATGAAGTCTTTGATAACGCCGATATTATTTCGGGTGTTGCCCTCTTTGCCTTTGTTGATGAATTTTGGAAAGCTGGAGACAACGATGTTCAGGATATTGGTACTGAGCGGCCTTTTAGTAGCGGTGTACCGTACGACGGCACAGCCAACGAAGAATATTGGGGCTTGTTAGAAATCGATAGAACAAGGAAGCAGGCATTTAACGTCGTCAAAGAAAAATTCTTGAACGTGCCTCAGCGCGCCATTACAGCCAATATCGCCTACTAAGCTGGCCTGCGGCTGATTGCCGCTTTACTGCTTCGCAGTAACCAACACGCATCACTGCCCCGTTTCTCTTAGCTAGTTTTCAAGTTAGCTTTTCAGGTCAGCTTCGCACCTTGTGGCGGTATTTCTACTCTTTGCTCTCCCTATAGGTACTCGACCGGGGCGGCATTGCACAAGATTTTAAGCTATCATTGGCCGATCGGTTATTACCCACCATCAGGATAGGCGCCCAATCCATGCTAGCAACCCTCGGCAATCACGTTACCCGCACGATTTATACACTTTGCATAACACTAATGTTATGGCCTTTAACCCTTTGGGCTGGCAACGCTAGTGAAACTGAAGCTCCGAGCAACACAGACGAACAAGCCGGTTGCGCAGCCCTATTTGACCACAGCATGCGACAGTTGCACTCTCAGCAGCAAATAGACCTTTGCGCACTCACTCAAGGCAAGCCCGTACTTGTTGTCAATACAGCTAGCCACTGCGGCTTTACCCCGCAGTTTAAAGGCCTCGAAGCGTTACACAAGCGATACCAAGAGCAAGGACTGGTGGTAGTCGGTTTTGCCAGCGACGATTTCAATCAAGAAGCAAAAAACGAGAAAGCCGCAGCCAATATTTGCTACATCAACTACGGCGTTAGCTTTATTATGTTAGCGCCTTCTTCGGTAAAGGGTGAGCAAGCCAACCCAACATTTAAAGTGTTAGGCGAAAAAAGTACGGCTCCACGCTGGAACTTTAATAAATACCTAGTAGACCCAAGCGGTCAGGTCATCAAGCACTTTGGCAGTAGCGTGCAACCCAATAGCAGCGAAGTCATTGAAGCGATTCACACAGCGCTCAACATCGAAAGCTCGGCGCCGTCCAGCTAAAACTAACGCGCAAAGCCGACCCAAATTTTCAACGGCCATCACAAATCTTCTATATTTTCTAGGTAGTAGTCGGCCTTCTCTAGTAGAGCCTGCTGCACTTTCTGGTCCATTTTTTCCCAACTTCGATAAGCCATAGCCGTGCGCGGGTTGCGTGCAAAGCGCTCTTTGTGACGCTGCATAAAGTGCCAGTACAAACTATTAAAAGGGCAGGCTTTATCGCCGTAACGCTCTTTCACGCTGTAGTAGCAGTCGCCACAGTAGTCACTCATCTTGTTGATATAACTGCCACTAGCGGCGTAGGGCTTAGTCGCAATAATGCCACCGTCGGCAAACTGGCTCATGCCCCGCGTGTTCGGCATCTCCACCCATTCAACCGCATCAATGTAGATGCCTAAGTACCATTGATCCATGGCGTCAGGGTCGATACCCGCCAACATGGCAAAGTTACCGGTGATCATAAGCCGCTGTATATGGTGCGCATAGGCGTAGTCTAGAGACTGGTCGATCGCCTGTTTAACGCAGGTCATGCGCGTATCGCCATTCCAGAAAAAATCGGGTAGCGGGCGATCAGCGCTCAATGCATTGAGCGAGGCATACTCGGGCATATTCACCCAGTAAACCGCGCGGATATATTCTCGCCAGCCCAATATTTGGCGAACAAACCCTTCAATTTGAGCCAAATCGATGCCGTTACTCTCATCAAAAAAGTAACTCAACGCCGTTTCAATAACCTCCATGGGGTGCAGTATTTTACTATTGAGGGCAAAGGAGATTCTTGCATGGTAAAGACTCCAGCGGCTCTCGCCATGGCGCGTCATAGCATCTTGAAAGCGACCAAAAGAAGGCAAGCAATGCTGGCAAAAAAAATGCAGTAACTGCTCCGACTGCTCATGATTAATGGGCCAAAGCAAAGCCTCGGTGCTATTGCCAATGCAATCAATATTGTGACGAGCTATGCGAGCCACAATGTCACTCACATCGTTACTGAATAAAAGTGGCTGCGGAATAGCCTCAATATCGTTTGCTTTTAATTTTTTTCGATTATCGCCATCAAAATTCCATTGCCCCCCTTGCGGCTGATCGTCATCCATTAAAACCACAAAGCGTTTGCGCATCTTTCGATAAAAAAACTCCATCCTGTTGTGCTTACCCGCATTGATATAATCGCCTATTTCATCCTTAGGTAATAAAAAATGTTCGGTATCACAGCACCTAGCCTGTACCGCATTATCTAAATTAAGGCTGAGTAACTGCTGAGCTAAGCGATACTCATCGGGCTGCTGATACTCAAACGTTTTTATAGCATGGGTACTGCACAATGATTGAATAAGATCCGGCAAATCCTTATAGGCAACTGATTCATCTAGCGTTAAGTGTTGAACAGCATGGCCTTGGCTACTCAGCCTAGCTGCAAATGCTGCCATTGCCGCAAAGAATCCGCACATTTTTTGAATGTGATGATTAACATACTGCGCTTCTTGTTTGAGCTCGGCGATGACATACAACACATCGTCATTTTTTTGCGCATACCAAGAATGCTTCGCGTTGAGTTGATCGCCAAGAATAAGGCGCAATGTAGAATAATGCTTCACGAGTAGTTGCTCTATGATGGATTTGCTGGGAGTTTAATAGCTGGTGGCATAATAGCGAGGAGTTTAATGCCCCCCCGATTTAACATCTATCTATCCAATGGGCCAGTCGGCCGCATCAACATGATCTAATGTTGCGTCACTAAAGTCACCCTGCCAGCGCGCAGTAAAGGCTCCGTCAAGGTCATAAGTTTTCGCCTGTTTTTCTAAATTAAAACGTCGATGACCGCGCGGATCTGCGCCCACACCGGCAAGATACTGCCAGTTACCCCAGTTGCACGCTACATCGTAGTCGACTAATTGCTGCTCAAGATAAGCAGCGCCATAGCGCCAATCAATGGCCAACTCATGCACCAGACAACTGGCCACCCATTGGCGCCCTCGATTCGACAAGTAGCCGGTGCTGTTTAACTGCCGCATACAGGCATTGATAATGGGATACGGTGTGGTGCCGCAGCACCATTTTTTAAACCGCTGCGGATAAAAACTGGTGATAGGACGCTGACCACTAATACCTGCAAAGGAGAATAAACGGCCACCGTATTTTTGTGCGTAACGATGAAAGTACTCTCGCCACAACAACTCAAAGTAGATCCAATAAGTTGAATCATTGCTTTCCACTCGCTGCTCATAACGGCGCAGTTCATGTATGGCGCGCCGCGGTGATAGACCTCCGTTAGCTAGCCACGGACTAAACTTAGTCGAGTAATCCATGCCGTCTAAGCCATTGCGCGTTTGCTTGTAGGTACTAGCCAACTCTTGCTCAAAATAACGCGATACATGTGCGGCACCACTTTGCTCACCGCCTTTAAATAAAGCCGTCTTATTTTTTTCAAAGCTGGGGAAGTGTGCAAGCCATGTTTGCGGCGATGCTGGGCTAGGCGGCAGCGAAGCAAGTCGCAAAGCAGGCGATGGCACTGTTATCGATTCTACCGCGCGGCGAAATTTTGAAAAGCTGCTGGGTAAATCGCTGAGTTCGAATGGCAATTGCTCGAGGCTGAACAGTCGGTTGTTATCAATGGCGTGAAAACCAATCATTCGATAACGCTGGGCAAGTACTTGCCACTGCTGTTGCTCATAATAACCGGTGGGAGTGCTGCAAAAAACCTGTGTAATATTGTGCTGCGTGATCAGTTGTGCAATAGCCGATACCCCCGAATCATAGGTCACTAACAAGTGTTGTTGGTACGATTTGAGGCTGCGGTCAAGGTCTTGCAGGCTTTCAAGTAAAAACTGCAGACGATGCCGCGACAATGCAGACGGCTCAGTAGAATCAATGCCCTTGCTACTGGGTGGCAAGCAATATAGGCACAGTAGCTGGTCAACCTGAGCGGCCGCAAAGTTGAGCGCGATATTATCATCAATACGAAGATCATGATTAAACCAGAAAAGACCGACCCGATGCATGTTATATCCTTAGAATGAGCGAGTGATTCATACAATCAGGCACTCAATATGAGCTGTAAACGAATCTCTGGCGTAATATACGTAAATCCATTCGCATTGGACTTGTATGCTCCCACTCGCACAAGGCCTCTACGAACCAATCTACTCTGGGATACTCAATGGCAAACGAACTTACCATTTTTTATGATGGCGGATGCCCGCTTTGCGTGGCAGAAATGCGACATCTACACGAAAGGAATGGTCAAAATAAAATCGCCTTCGAAGATATTTATGCAGCCGACTTCGAAGAGCGCTTTCCTCATATCAATCAGCAAAAAGCTGACAGTATTTTGCACGGGCAAAGGGCTGATGGGCAAATTATTTTAGGGCTCGATGTAACCTATCAAGCTTGGACGCTCGTGGGTAAACGGCATTGGGTTGCTGTACTGCGCTGGCCCATTATTAAAAATGTTGCTGATGCCGTTTATTTGCTGTTTGCACGCTATCGCAACACCATATCGAAACTTCTGACTGGAAAATCGCGCTGCGAAGCCTGCGCTATTGATAAGCACTAAACTCTCCACTTCTCCCTCTCTCTCCCCCCGACACCGATGCAAACTTTTGCATGAGGGACATTCTAGACTCTAGTCTACCGCGATCTTCATCCACCCTCACACTCATAACGCCCGCAGGGCTTGTCATAAAAAATATTATGGCATATAGTATGCCTAATTTTTTTACCACTATGGGCGCTCGCAGCTTATGAAAAAAACAATCGTTATTGCACTAGCATTGCTTACCATTGCTGGCGCCACAGCTTGGCTAAACCGCATTGAAATATTACTCGCGATCGTGCAATACAAAGCAAAAACTGAACGGACGATCGCTCCCCACCATGCTGTTGAGTGGCAGCAAGGTCCGGCAACCGCAAGCAGTTCAGCCAACGCCCGACCACCCAACATTATCTTAATACTAGCCGATGACCTAGGTATCAATGATGTTTCAACGTTCGGCGGCGGCGTTGCCAGCGGCCGCGTAACCACCCCTAACATAGACCAATTAGCAGCACAGGGGGCTATTTTTAATCAGGCTTATGCCGGCGCCGCAACCTGCGCACCGTCGCGGGCAATGATCATGACAGGGCGCTACCCCACGCGAACGGGCTATGAATTCACACCCACTCCGTCGGGCATGGGTCCTATGATTAGCATCATAGCCAACAGCATCGAGCGAAACCTGCCTCCCGCCCTATTCAACGAAGAAGCAGCCAACGCTGCGGCCGCTTACGAAGATCAAGGCTTACCCGGTTCAGAAATCACCATTGCAGAGATACTAAAAGAGCGCGGCTATCACACTGCGCACATTGGCAAGTGGCATTTGGGTCGCAGCGTGGGCATGACGCCCAACGACCAAGGCTTTGATGAAAGTTTGTTTATGACTAGCGGCCTCTTCCTTCCGGAGAATGACCCTAATGTGGTGAATGCCAAGTTAGCTTTTGACCCTATCGATAGATTTTTATGGGCACGTTTAACGTACGCCGCCGCTTTCAACAATACCGACCTCGAAGCTTTCCGACCCGGCGGCTACCTTACCGATTACTGGACCGACGAATCGATTAAGGTCATTGAAGCAAATAAAAATCAGCCATTTTTTCTTTATCTAGCCCACTGGGGCGTGCATACCCCTTTGCAAGCCACCCGCGCAGATTATGAAGCCGTGGGTGATATAAAACCGCATCGGCTGCGCGTTTATGCCGCTATGCTGCGCGCTTTAGATCGCAGCGTAGGCCGGATTATGCAAAGTTTAGAAGAGCAAGGCTTAGCTGAAAATACGATTGTCATGTTTTCCAGCGACAACGGCGGGGCTGGCTATATAGGCCTAGACAATATCAACGCACCCTACCGCGGATGGAAAATGACCCAATTTGAAGGCGGGCTTCGCACCCCCACTTTTATCAAATGGCCCGCTAAAATTGCGCCGGGAACGATGGTAAACGAACCGGTAGCCCACATCGACTTTATGCCCACACTGACTGCAGCGGCACAAGGAACGCTCCCTAAAGGCGTTGCCATTGATGGCGAGAACTTGTTACCCCTGGTGATTGAGTCCAGCCAAGGGCAGACTCAAGAACCCTGGGCTCGTGAAACTTTATTTTGGCAAAGTGGTTATTATCGAGCGGTACGCCATGGCGATTGGAAGCTACAAATTTCCGAGAAACCTAAAATGAACTGGCTCTACAACCTTGGGGACGATCCTACCGAGCAAAACAACCTAGCCGATGTGCGCATTGATAAACTCAATGAGCTCAATGCGCTTTTAAATGCACATCAGGCAGCCGCTCGCAAACCCCTCGAGGCCTATGTGATGGAAGCACCTATTGCTGTTGACAAATCATTGGTAGAACCGTTTACTCAAGGCGACGAATATATTTACTGGCCAAACTGATCCAGTGACTGCTCACTACTCACTGCCTCGCTATTGTGTGAATCACTTTTAGTCGAACGATTCTAATCCTAAGTGGGTGAGCGCGAGAATAATCATGCCTTTAAGCACTGACCAAGCATCATCAGATCTAGCGCTCTATGGGTCAAATATTTCTTACTTTACCGGTAAGTTAGAAAATTATTTTCGCCTCAAAGACATACCCTATACGCTTTGCTCGATGCAGTTTCCGCGTGATGCTCGACGCATTAAAGCGCAGGTTGGCGTCTCGCAAATGCCCGCTGTGCAGCTAGCCGATGGTCGCTGGATGACCGACTCCACTAAAATCATTCAGTGGTTTGAAGCGCAGCCCACACTCACCTCCATCATGCCACCCGACCCATTACAAGCATTCGTATGCTTGTTGCTCGAAGACTACGCTGACGAATGGCTGTGGCGGCCAGCCATGCATTACCGCTGGCACTACGCTGAGGGAGCGCATTTTGCGAGCCGACATCTAGCCGACGAACTGACCCGCAGCATCCGCTTGCCTGGTGCTGTTAAGCGCTGGCAGCTGCGCTGGCGACAACGCCAAGGTTATACGATAGGCGACGGCATTACTCGAGACAACATTGCCGGTATTGAAAAAATTTACAGCCGTACTTTGCAGCAGTTGCAAACTATTTTCTCCCAGCGGCCTTTTATTATGGGCCAAAGGCCTAGCCTTGCTGATATCGGTTTTGCTGGTCCATTTTTTCGTCATTTCGGTCTAGACCCTGTGCCGCTAGAAATTATGCGTCAGCATGCACCGGCAGTACTCGAGTGGATTGCCCGACTGTGGAATACACGAATAGAAAATTGCTCGGCCGCTTGGCCCACAACCCAACCCGATCATTTGGGGCCACTGTTAGACGAAATAGGCCAACATTATTTGCCGTATCTGTGCGCCAATGCCGACGCCGTAACGAAGGGCCAAAAACGTTTTAATACACAGATCGGTGGCATTGCTTACCAAAAGGCTCGCTATTCGCGCTACAGGGTAGGATGCTTGCACGAACTGCGCTTGCACTATGAGGCCCTACCCAACGAGGTAAAGGCGGCTGCCGAAACCTTGCTAAAAAATCATCATTGCTGGGAGCCACTATGGCAAAATACCGATTTGCCGCTGCTGCCAGATCAAGATCAAGGTTTGCCCTTTAGCGGCTCCACTAAAATGATTGGCGTAAATGAATAACGATTTTTTTATGTTGCGTGTCTTTTAAATAAAATATCAGTATTTTTTACCGGAGAATATAACGTGGAATTAAGAAATAAAATAGTCGTTATCACTGGCGGCGGAAGTGGCATTGGCAAAGCACTGGCCACACGCTTTAAAGCCGAGGGCACACAACAAATCGTAGTGGTTGATATCAATGCAGATAACGTTGCCGCTGTAGCCACGCAGCTCGATTGCATTGCCATGACCGCCGATGTCTCTAAAGAGGAAGATATTCGGCGCGTGATTGAAGATACCGAAGCGAATGTCGGCCCCATTGACCTCTTTTGCTCTAACGCTGGTGTGGGTCTAGGACCAAGCATCGACTCGCCCAATCAGGAATGGCAGTCAAGCTGGGATATTAATGTAATGCCCCACGTTTATGCTGCGCGGCACTTAGTCCCGCGGATGGTGGCACGCGGCGGCGGCTATTTTTTAAACACCGCGTCAGCCGCAGGGTTGCTCAATCAAATTGGCGGTGCTGCTTACGCGGTAACGAAGCATGCGGCTGTCGGCTTTGCGGAATGGCTAGCCATTCATCATGCCCATGAGGGCATCAAGGTATCACTGCTGTGCCCGCAAGCGGTACGAACCCCTATGACCACTACCGATCTCGATAATACCAGCGTCTCAGCTGCCAGCGTAGATGGCATGATGGAACCGGAAATCCTGGCGGAGGTTGTCGTCAATCAATTACAAAAGGAAAGTTTTCTTATCTTGCCTCATGAAGATGTATTGACTTACATGCAGCGCAAAACGAGTAACTATGACCGCTGGATTAATGGCATGAATCGACTGATGCAAAAACTAACGGGAATCAGCTAAACGCGCGCGGGGTAATGCTACCTTACAGCAGGTTGAGACGCCTACTGCAATTGGCTGAGCACTAAGTTAGCGATCAGCTGAATACTCGCTCTCTTACTCATTTTTTGGTGAACCGTCAGTCGCTCCCAAAAATCAAAGGATGTAATAGCATCAACGGCTTCACGTATTTCAGTTGTCACGCCGGCCAATTCAGGCAACCACACATCCATATCTTTGCGAATGCGCTGCGCACCTTCCAGATAGTTCTGCTTGACCTGAGGAGATCGCCACATCAAGAGCTGCACTGCTCGCATAACCCCCGCCAACTCAGTATAGGCTGCAGCGTGAGACTCCACAGCGTGTGTTACACGCTCATCTAGCGTTCCGCTACGATCGCTCTGAGAAAATAGCTCGGTGTACCACGGCCTCATAGTCTCATCAATTTCAGCATAGAGTTTTTCCATTTCCGAAAAATGGCGGAACACCGTACGAATGGCCACGCCGGCTTTATCGGCTACTTGCTGAGCCGTAGGGATCATATGACCGGCATTAATCAAATCGACCATGGCATCGATAATTAATTGTCGACTACGCTCACTGCGCTGTATGCGACCGTCAGGCTTATTATTTTTTTGACTTTTTTTCAAACCGACCTCTCATCCTAGGCTGCATCAACGCAACCAATCTACTCAAGAACCTTGCTCTCTCTGTATTGCTCTCACTGTTGTTATTGCTCATGCTAACCGCGCGTTAATAATTGCAGGGCGCTGACTTAAGCTTAAGCTTATAAACCTACCATACCTTGCAGCTACAACTGCTCAAATTTAATTATGACAGCAAAATTAAAGCTGCCACACCTTCTTATTGGCATAATTGTGCCATAAACTTACTACTCCCGCGAATGGCCACATTGTCAGCATTATCGCCGCTCATAATGCTCTAAATTGCAGGTGAAAATCGCTTCTTTGTTCCAGCCGATGTATTGTGTTTTTTTGTTTTGGCATATAAGATGTCAAAATAAGAATCGACCCAGTTTAATGGGCGACCAATAGCCGGCAGGAATAGCAAGGCAGCGTCCTTGCGTGTGCAATGGGCCACGCCAATACGCCACTAAAAAACGCCGCTAACGCATTAATTAAGGAGTTTTCATGCCGCAACTTACAGAATTATGGGTCGATCGAACTGATATAAGAACCACCAAAATTGTCAATAGCACAATCCCCGATCTGACCGATGGCGAAGTTTTAGTAACCATTGATAAGTTTGGTCTCACCGCTAACAATGTCAGCTATGCTGTGTCGGGCGACTTCATCGGCTACTGGAAATACTACCCTGCCGACGATAATTGGGGCAAAGTCCCGGTATGGGGCTGTGCTAATGTGGTCGAATCTAAGTGCGCTGATATTCCTGTTGGTGATCGGCTTTGGGGATTTTTCCCTATGGCAAACAGTACCGTGCTTAGACCAGGCAAAGTCACCGATAAAAACTTTATCGATGATACTGACCATCGCAAGGAGCTGCCCGCTCTTTACAATGCTTATAGTCGCACCAAAGCAGAGCCCGAAGTTTTACAAACTATGGAAAATGAGCGTTGCTTGCTCTTCCCACTGTTTGCGACCTCCTATGTCTTATACGACTACCTTCTTGATAATAATTTTTTTGGCGCCGACCAAATACTCATTGGGTCAGCCTCATCAAAAACCGGCTTTGGCCTAGCTCATCTCTTGCAACAAGACAAAAACGTTAGTGCAAAAGTGGTGGGGATCACATCCAAAGGCAATACTGATTTTGTTAAGCGTTTAAATTGCTGCGATGATATTGTTGTCTATGGCGATGAAGATTCGATTGACCGCAATGTGCCCGCTGCCTATATCGATATGTCTGGAGACGTACGCTTAACTAAAGCCCTGCATATGCTACTGGAAGACAATCTAGTAGAGAGCGCCATGGTAGGAGCAAGCCATTGGGAAGACGGCGGCAAGGCCGGCGTATTACCCGGCGCAAAACCGAAATTCTTTTTTGCCCCTGGCCAAATAGCCAAACGCGATCAAGAGTGGGGGCCGGGCGTAATGTGGCAAAAAGCCATGATGGCCAGCGCAGGAATTGCTCAAGCCGTTAAGGATGAGATGACCGTGGATTGGACGACCAATGTAGACGATTTAGCCACACTATGGATCCAACTGCTCGACAACCAAATCCCAGCAAGCCGCGGCCTGATGGTATCGCTAGTCCATTAGCTCACCAATCAACCAAACGAAGAAACAGCTTAACCTGCCACTAAGCTGGCATTAGGCAAATCGAACTTAACACCCATAAAGTTCGATTTGCCAAATAAACCCTTTGCAGCATAAAGTATTTGCAACACTCGCTCACAATTGCAGTCATTGTGGCTCGGCTACTATACATTCAGGGCAAGAAAGGCGACGCCTATCATGCGCTTTCTAGTGCAAACGTAAGTCCAGCATTATTTTGCAAACGATCAATCAGCAAGCTACCCATGGCCGATGCGGGGGTCCAGATACCGCCTGAAGCTGCATCCGGATTTTCAAGCAAACAAACTGCACTTTCGGCAATCATTTTACTGGTAGATCCATAGCCAGGATCCATATCACCTTTCACGCTAGCTTTAATGACTTGCCCATCGGCATTTTGCCCAACCAACAAGATGTCATAAAAACCCGCTTCGCGCTGTTCGGGGGTTGGCCCTTCGCCTGGCTGAGTGGTATCCGTAGCCATCGACTTGTCGCTAGCTACTGCTTTGGCCATAGCCTCGCCTTTTTCACCAGGCCCTGTCATAAACATTTCATCATAAGCAAAGTCTTCGCCGTACATCTTACCTAACAATAAATTCGAGCGGTGAATGTTTTTGGTGTTAATCGATGCCATAACAAAAGGCGCCACCCAGCTTTCAATCACCTCATCATACATAGGCTTGTGCCCCGGAGGCTGGTCTATACCGGAAAAATCCTGCGTTAACGCAAATGGATTCATCAAAGTTGCCACTAAACCGGGGTCTTTAGCGGCCGCTGCCATAGTTTCCCTAAAGCTTGCAAGCGTGCCACCCGACCAAGTGCCTTTCATACCGCGCACGCGGCCTCTTACTCGCGGCACTACAGCTCCTAGCTGCTCGACTGCAGCTTGCTGCACAAAGTACACGCCCAAATCAAACGGAATAGAATCAAAACCGCAAGAAAATACAATTCGCGCCCCGCTCACTTTAGCTTGCTCACCATGCGCATCAATCATCTGCTTCATCCAAGCAGGCTCGCCACATAAATCGACATAGTCAGTACCCAATTCCGCACAGGTAGCGACCAGTTCATTGCCATATAATTGATAAGGGCCCACCGTTGTCAACACTACATGCGCGCGCTCAACCATGCTTTTAATTGAAGTAATATCGCTCGAATCAGCCACAACCAAAGGCACATCAGCATCAATGCCGAGCTCATCGCGCACCGCTTCCAGTTTGGCAAGGCTGCGCCCAGCCAAAGCCCAAGACACTGAGCCGTTAACACCGTATTGTTGATTAAGATAGCTCGCGACTAGCTTTCCGGTGTAGCCGGTAGCGCCATATACGACAATGCCTAAGTCTCTATTTTTGCTCATTTTTTGCTTCCTAAGTTTGAATTGGGGTTGCAGCTAATCATTATCAACGCCGCAAGAAATAATTAACAGTTGAAAATACTAAATTGACTAATTATTTACAGCGACCCTTCGTGTTGAAGCGCGAGCAGCCTTGATCCTGCGCATTAACACTTGCGCATTACACAATGTTAATCATGGGGCAAAGGCACCCATTACCCGAAACCTCTTGAGCGTCGCTATGACTAACCACCACAGCCTATCGTTACGGGGATGATCTTAGTCCAACAACTTCATCGCTAATGCGCTCAACTTTAACGCCGCTCGGTGGAATGACTGAGAAATATGCTATGCATTTTTACATCGAGGCCAGATCGGCACGCCACCAGCCGCACACACCCAGCCTGTGCAAAACCGCTACAAAATATCGTTAGAATCAATACAAAAATTCGCTTCTTTGTCGATCAAATAGGGTTATTGATACGCATACAAGAAGAGGCCGGGAAATGGGTGGTTGGTTTTCGAGCACCTCCACCTTGCCAACCTTCACCAACCCATAACAAACTTTTTTATTGATGAAATGAGACTGCAGATGTTGTTGATTCGAGCAAGCCGCAGGCCTTCACGCCGCAATGAAACCGCTTAATAACTGTTTAAATGCTCACAGCCTCTGAGATTAAGCTGCAAGGGTAGGCGTTAATATAAGGGCTCTTTTACTTTCTAGCCCTTCATGATTCTTGCTGTACAAGTAGCTTGGCTGCCCTGCTTATCATGAACGCTTTGAATACTTTCACACGCGCATTGTTGCGTAAATCGGGGTGTGTCAATAACCAAATATTAGAGCCAAAATGAAATTTTTCTGGTGTAAGTGCTTGCAAAGTATGATCCAGAGGCAGCCGCAACGGTGACAAAAAACCAACGCCCACACCACTGCAAATAGCCTCATAAACCTCATTGTAGCTATTGGTGCGCATAATAATTTTGGTGTCGGGATGGATAGCAAGGATATCAGCCTCGCTATCCATTTGCCCCTTCGGGCCGCTCTGTATGACCCAAGGATAATCTTCAGGGGCCTGGCTATTCATTTGCTTAATTAACTCGCGACTTCCGTAAATGTACATTGGCATGAAACCGAGCTTAACCGCCACTAAATCTTTAGGTGGCGTTTCAACAAATCTAATTGCGACATCAGCTTCTAAACGAGTCAAATCGGTAAATTCAGAGACCGCGTTAATTTGCAAATCAATCTCAGGATATTGCTGCAGAAAATCCGCAAAAATTGGCTGTAAATTTAGCGCCCCGCTACTGGGCTTCGTGATACACAATGACCCACTTAACTCTGAGTCGTGGCTTTTAAAAACTCGTTGAATTTGGTTAATTTGATCTTCAACAGCAACCGCCTGTTGCTGTAACTTAACCCCATACTCTGTCAATTGGTAACCATTACTGAGGCGATGAAATAGTATCGAGCCTAACTGCTGCTCAAGCTTTTCTAAACGCCGCGCAACGGTTGAATGATTAACGTCAAGCTGCTTAGCTGCACCACTTAAGGAGCCCGCGCGCGCAACCGCTAAAAAGTATTCAAGATGATCCCAGTTCATCTCTGCATTATTGCACAGCGATTTGGCGAATGTCTAGCATTTACGCACAGCTTGAGAAACATTATAATCGGCGGCGATGGCAATATGATTGCATAATTCTTGAAGACGAAGACCGTGATCGGGCCCCAAAATCCGTCATCTGTACAACCAATTAAACGTCAAAATTCATGAGGCCAAAAGGCAAGTTATGACCAATACTACTAAAAACATTCTCACGGGGCTTGGTATAGCCGTTGCTGCCATCGCTTTATTTTTGATGGCACTACCTACTATTTTGCACAGCGCCGGCTTACATCCGAAATACGAAGGCGAGACCGTTTCGTTACCTGGCAAGCGAGCATTGGTTATCACCACGAGTCACTCCATGCTAAACCTACCGGGTGAAGCCACGGGCAAACCAACCGGGGTTATGGCTTCAGAAATGACACACCCTTATTACAATTTTCTTGATGCTGGTATGCAAGTAGACGTGGCAAGTATTAAAGGCGGCGCTATTCCCGTTGATCCATCAACTTTATTTTATATGATAAAAACGCCAGAGGATGACCGCTTTTTACAAGACCCCACGTTCCAAGCCAAAGTAAAAAATTCTATGCGCATTGATGATGTTGACTTCACTCAGTACGATATTATTTTTATGTCTGGTGGCTGGGGTGCGGCTTATGACTTAGGTTACTCAGACGTGCTAGCCAAAAAAATCAGTGAAGCCTACTATGCACAAACGCCCGTAATTGGCGGGGTTTGTCACGGCGTGCTTGGTTTAATTAACGCCAAAGACCGTGATGGCAATTTGTTAATTGCTAACCGTAAAATGACAGGCGTAAGCGACAAACAGATTAAAGAACTGGGTATATCCATGACACCTCAGCACCCAGAGGCGGAGCTACGCAAAGCTGGCGTACTCTATGAAAGCAACTCCGCTTTTCGTGATTTTTTTGCCACACATGTAGTGGTCGATGACGAGCAGCGCTTTGTAACAGGTCAAAACCAGAATTCGGGCCACGCCACCTCGCAGGCAATGATGGCATTGGTAAAAAATCAAAGCAAAGATAACCAGTAAACAAAATAGAGAAATACCTCATGAAAAAGGTACTCAGCGTTATTATCGCGCTGCCAGCGGTGATGTTTATAATGACCGGCCTGCGCTGGCTGGTTGATCCGGCTACTGCAGCAGCTCAATTTGGCATGCCGCTCCTTGATGGCATTGGCCTCAGTACACAAATCGGTGATCTGGCCGCATTTTTTATCGCAGGCGGTATGTTCGTTTTTATCGCGCTTATAACAAGTAAACGTAGCTGGTACTATCCGCCAATCATGCTAGTAGGCTTCACCGCGCTATTTCGCGTTTTGGCTTGGTTGTTACACGATGCGACTCTGGCCGTACAAATGATCGTGCCAGAAATTGTGATAGCGGTATTATTATTAGCCGCCTCGCGGATAATACCGGAGCACGAGTAATTGACATTGGCAACTATTCAAGGCTCCAGCTGGCCACGCCTACTCTTGCTCGCCATAGTTATGCCGCTCTTGGCAAGCAGCTTGCCCGCGCAGGCTGCGTCCATGTCAACATCGCTATTTACTGAAAGTTCAGAGCGACCCAATATTGTTCTCATTCTCGCTGATGACCTTGGTTTCACCGACCTCGCCTCCTATGGCAGTGAAATCAGCACTCCTAACCTATCAACGCTGGCCAAAAATGGTTTAAGTTTTACCAATTACCATACTGCCGCTAGCTGCGCACCGACACGGGCCATGCTACTGACCGGGGTTAACAATCACCGTGCTGGTGTGCCCAATATTCCCGAGATGATTCCACCCCAACAACGACGGCATGCTCATTATCAGGGTACGCTTGGGCGCAATGTGGTCACTGTCGCTACCCTGCTACAAGACAATGGCTACCACACCTACATGGCGGGAAAATGGCACTTGGGTATGACGCCAGACCTACTTCCCAGTCGACGTGGATTTGAACAAACCATAGCTTTAGCCGATTCAGGAGCCGACAACTGGGAGCAAAAACCCTACCTACCGATCTACGAAAAAGCTAATTGGTTCGCTGATGGCGAAGAAACCACACTGCCAGAGGACTTTTACTCGTCACGTTTTTTGGTTGATAAGGCCATAGAATTTATCGATAGTAATCACGCCGATGACAAACCATTCTTCACTTATCTGCCCTTTCAAGCGGTGCATATGCCGGTACAAGCACCCCAAACATTTATTGATCATTACATGGGTGTTTATGAAGCGGGCCCTCAGGCATTGCGCGCACAGCGTCATGCTAACGCTATCGCACTAGGAATTGTGCCCGCCAGTAGCCCCATGGTAACTATGGCAACTACCGATGATTGGCAAGCAATGTCCGCTGAAAAAAAGCGCTATGAAGCCAAGCGCATGGCTGTGTATGCGGCAATGGTCGAAGCGATGGATTATCACATTGGCCGCCTCATTGAATATCTAAAAGAAACGGACCAATACAAGAAGACTATTTTTATATTCGCCTCCGACAATGGCAGCGAGGCTAGTGGCCTCGCCAATCAGAATACTTCACTCAACCAACGGGTCTTGCGCGCACAAAACTATAACGCCGATTATACAACGCTAGGGCTAAAAGGAAGCTTTAATGCCATAAGCCCAAGTTTTGCCAGTGCTAGCGCCTCTCCGCTGGCCTACTACAAGTTTTATGTTGGTGAGGGTGGTATGCGTGTGCCCCTGATTATCGCCGGCGACTCGATTCCTTTAAAGAACGAGCTTTCTAACGCGTTTAGCTTTGTCACTGACATTACTCCAACCATTTTGGCGCTCACACAAACCGCGAAGCCAGCGGAGCGTTACGGCGGAAGAAAAGTTGAAGCTATCATAGGTCGCAACCTCTTACCTTTACTCAACGGGCACACTAAGCGCGTCTATGCCGAGCAGGATTCCGTGGGCTACGAACTTGGTGGGCATGCTGCGCTATTTCAGGGTGACTTCAAAATCTCGCTCAACCGCGCACCGCTTGGCAATAATGAATGGCGTCTCTACAATATTGTGACCGACCCTGGTGAAAGCAAAGACCTCAGCTCAATGATGCCCGCTAGGTTGCAGAATATGCTTGGCCTATACCATCAATTTACTATTGATAATAAGGTGCTTCCAGTTGCTGCTAACTATTATGCACAGCGCCAAGTCGCTTTAAACGGCTTACAACAACGATTTGGCTCACAAATACTGCTCATGATCTTGACCGTGTTAGTTGTTTTGCCGTTTTACTTAGTCTATCGACTATCTCACAAATAATAGATGAATCTCTTGAGGCCGGCGGCCGGCCCTACTGTACCGTTAACATCTCGTCACTCGCCAATCATTGCCCCAGATCCAATAGCCCGCTAAAATTGCGGGCCGGAAGCGTCTGCGTGCCTCATTGAATTAGGCGCTGGCAAAGTGCAATGCAAGTTAAAATACTTAATGAGAAAAAAAGAAGCGCTCATACCGCACTGTATTAATGTGCTTGAGGTTACTTCCACCCGTCTTTGATAAAGAGGTATTTTATGCAACTTATCAACACCGCGTTCAGCACGCTCAACTGTGAAATCAGCGATTTCATTCTAACACTTACACTCAGTCGCCCCGATCACATGAACGCCTTCACAGTAGAGATGGCAAAAGAACTCATTACCGTGTTTGACCAAGCTAGTGTTGATGACAGCATTCGGGCCATTGTGGTAACCGGTGCTGGCAAAGCATTTTGTGCAGGCATGGATTTGTCGAGCGAGAACAATGTTTTTGGCCTCAATGAAGATCTGCGACCAACACTCGATGACATGGAAAATCGCTTGGACGACCCAGAAATTGCTGAAGGAGTGCGCGACACGGGCGGCCAAGTTACACTGGCCATTTACCGTTGCAACAAACCGGTAATCGCTGCCATCAATGGCGCTGCGGTGGGTATTGGTGCCACCATGACGTGCGCCATGGATATACGCCTAGCCTCAGAATATGCGCGTATTGGTTTTGTTTTCAATAAAATCGGCATAACCCCAGAGGCCTGCTCAACCTGGTTTTTACCGCGTATTGTGGGGATATCCCGCGCACTTGAGTGGTGCTACACCGGTGACATTCTCAAACCCGAAGAAGCACTTGAAGCTAATTATATTAAAGCCATAGTGCCAGCAGACCAACTGCTCGATGAAGCGTATAAAATTGCACAAAAAATTGCTCAGCACAGCCCAGTCGCCATCGCACTGACCCGACAAATGATGTATCGCAACTCTGCGCAGCCTCATCCACTTGAAGCACACAAAATTGATTCATTAGCCATCTTCTATCAAAGTTTGACCGATGGTAAAGAAGGTGTGCAATCATTTTTAGAAAAACGCGCGCCGGTATTTACTAGCAAAAGCTCTACCGACATGCCTGATTTTTTTCCTTGGCAGAGCTAGCCGGCGCTGCCACACCTCAACGTCTGTATTGTAACGTGATGCCAGCTGATACACTATTTTTGGTGGGTTTACCGTCGATCAAACAACAAATAGTCATTCGAGCTATTTTTAGCTGACGCTAGTAGCGCGGGTAAAACAGGTCTAATTTAGAACTAAACCAGAGGTGTTTATGAAAAATTTTATTCTCTTTAATAAAATATTATTATTAGCGTTTTGGGCAGTGTTTATTATTGATTTTATATGGCCAGTCCACGTAGTAATCTTGCCTATAGGCTTACTAATGGGCGTAATTCATGCTGTAGAGTTTTTTTGGCAGCGCAAGGCTCTCAAAAAAGCGGGCGAATCGGATATGCAAGCACTCGTGCAAACATTGCTCTTTGGAGTACTTTATTGGCGCTCTGTAGTCAAACGAAACTAGTTTGCAGAGCACTAGCTGACAGCCTCATGCCCTCTTGGCGCAGGGCTGAAGGGGTCGTGTTTGTCCAGCGCTTGAACGAACGCCTAAAATTAGCTGCATCGCTAAAGCCTAGCAAATAAGCCACTTCAGACACAGGCAAGGTCGTCGTAATCAAGTATTCACTCGCTAGGCGGCTGCGAACTTGATCGAGCAGTTGCTGAAAGCGGCAACCTTCTTTGGATAAACGCCGCTGCAGCGTACTCTCACTTATATTTAATTTTTTCGCCACTGCGCTACTGTTAGGGAACCCAGATCCAGATTTTAGTAAAACTTGCTGAACACGCTCGCTAACGCTACCCCCAGTATTTTCAAACGGTAACAGCCGATCGCATTCACGGCGAAATATCTCTTGCGCCACAGGGTTCGCAGTGGATATTGCAGTACGAATACTCGGCGTATCAAAGCTGAGCACTCGGCGTTCACAGTTAAAATGAACGCTCGAACCAAATACCCGATGATACGAGGCTGAATCATAAGGCGCATCATAATCGAGCTCTAGCTTGAATCGAATCAATTGCTTGCCAACTAAAATACTTCCACTTTTAATAATAGCCGCATACAGTATTTCACAATAAAAGCGCTCTAATTCATAAGGTAGCTGAGGCGCGCGGACGCTAATTTCAAAGCTACCCGCGTTTGGGATCAGCTCAATGCGTATGCTAGGAAGTATGGCGCGGTTGTAGCGAACCAATAATTTTAGCGCATCACCTATTGTTGAGCTGCTCAATAAGGCATACCCAAAAATTCCTTGCGATGCAATATCAATCCGCGAACCAAGCTTGAGACCTAATTGTCGATCGTGAGTCAACTCTAGAGCAGCACTGCACATACTGTCCATTTGAGCCGCGAGATCAGCTGTGGTAACACTGGCCGCTTTGCTCAAGGGACGCGACCGCGAAACTGCCTTAGCAAGCAATTGACTCTCGCTGACCCCTAACTCGATTAAAATCTCGAGGAGAGTAGATTGATAATAGAAATGCATTGCAGGCCCATAGATTGAATTTCCACGTGACGGTAATTAACTCCCTGAACGACTGTATTTAACTCCCTTTGACCGCTCGCTGTCAACTAAACTCCACAAATCGCGTATTACGCATCTGCAAAATCAGCGAAGTATACCGACAGCAGGACGTCGCTTGGTATCATCCCACTTAACAACAATGCTATTGAAGGTTCACCTATGCCATCTTACAAAGTGCCCCTACGGGACATGCAGTTTTTAATCAACGACGTGCTTGATTACCCCGAGCATTATTCTACGCTCGCCAATGGCGAGGAAGCCTCACCCGATATGGTTGACGCCATACTGGAAGGCGCGGCCACCCTTTGCGAAGAAGTATTAGCGCCTATCGACCTATCGGGCGATGCGCAGGGTTGCCGTTTCGATAACGGCACTGTTACAACGCCTGACGGTTTTAAAGAGGCCTATCGACAATTTGCAGAAGGCGGCTGGCAAGGCCTATCATTTCCAGAAGAGTTCGGCGGGCAAAACCTGCCTGCATCAGTCAGCCTGTTTAAAGCAGATATGGTCGGTACCGCTAATTGGGCTTTCAGTATGTATCCGGGCTTAAGTATGGGCTGCATCAACACGCTGTTAGAGTACGGCTCGGATGCCCAGAAAAAGCAATATTTGCCTTCATTAGTTTCAGGCGAATGGACCGGCACTATGTGCCTAACAGAGCCACACTGCGGCACTGATCTAGCACAAACAAAGACCATGGCAGAACCACAAGAGGATGGAAGCTACCGTCTTACCGGCACTAAAATATTTATCTCTGCCGGCGAGCATGACCTCACCAGCAACATTGTGCATCTAGTACTGGCGCGGCTTCCTGGCGCACCCAAAGGAACGCGCGGCATATCATTATTCATCGTGCCTAAATTTTTGGTTGATGCCGACGGCGCTATCGGCGATCGCAACACAGTCAATTGTGGATCAATCGAGCACAAGATGGGCATTAAAGCTTCGGCGACAGCCGTATTGAACTTTGATGCCGCCACTGCTTATTTGATTGCGGAGCCTAATCAAGGCCTCGAGGCGATGTTTACTTTTATGAACGTTGCTCGCCTCGGCACTGCTATTCAAGGTATTTGTCATGCCGAAAGGTCTTTTCAAGGTGCTCTAGCTTACGCTCAAGAGCGGCGCTCTATGCGAGCGCTATCGGGCACTAAGGATCCTGAATTCGGTGCCGATGCCCTCATTTGGCATCCCGACGTAAGGCGTATGCTATTGACTCAAAAAGCAATTGCCGAGGGCGGACGCGCCATGATTTATAGCGTGGCAAAAGTAGCCGATCACCTGTCAGAGGCAACGCTTGCGGGCGATACGGCTAAAAAAGAGAAGTATGAAAATGAGCTGGGATTTTTCACCCCCATTCTCAAAGGCTTTCTTACCGAGACCGGCCTTGAAGCGGCCAACCTCGGCATACAAGTATTCGGGGGCCACGGCTATATTCACGACCACGGCATGGAGCAAATCGCCCGCGATGCCAGAATTGCAACGTTGTATGAAGGTACAACCGGTATCCAGGCACTCGATCTTTTAGGCCGCAAAGTATTACTCGCTACAAAAGGCAAGTGTGTTCGCGACTTTACTAAAGTTATGTTTGACTTTGCGAAGCAGCATGCGCTGGCTGGCACACCTTTAGGTAAGATGTCTCGATCACTACTGAAGCGTGCGCTGGAGTGGAATGTTCTAACCACTCGTATTATGCTGCGCGCCAGGAGCGATCGGGAATTGGTCGGTTCAGCATCGGTCGATTACTTGATGTATTCAGGCTATGTAATGATGGCTTATTTTTGGGCACTGCAAGCCGGAAAGGCGGCCGAACTGCTTGCCAATGGCAAGGGCAAAGAAGCTGATGCCTTTTACCAAGCTAAAATTCAAACCGCTGAATTTTATTTTGCTCGACTTCTACCGCGCGCCAATGCCCACAGAACCTGTGCAGTAGCACCTACTAAAGCGGTTATGCAAATGGATAACAACCACTTCACTTTAGAATGAAAGGTGAAGCTTTAGTTAGCTGCGTCTCTTTTGTTTTCGCCGGTATGACATATCGATGAGCGAAGAGTCATTGACCCAAAGCCAAGCCTGCCCCCACCACGAAGTCATTGTTGTGGGGGCAGGCTTGGCTGGTATTGGTGCGGCTATTAAACTGCACCAAGCCGGTATGGACTTTTTAGTTTTAGAGAAAGCAGCTGAAATTGGTGGAGTGTGGCGCGAAAACACCTACCCCGACTGCGGCTGTGACGTCCCCTCGCCCCTATATTCGTATTCTTTTGCCCCCAACCCTAACTGGCAACACTTCTTTGCCAAGCAGCATGAAATTAAAAACTACACCTTCGAGACCGCCAAGCAATTTGGCGTTATGGGGGCGATCAAGTGTCATCATGAAATGCTCAAAGCCACTTGGTGCACCGAGAAGAAAATATGGTATTTGCATACCAGTAAAGGACTCTACAGCAGCCGCTTTGTCATCATGGCCTGTGGTCCTATGCACAAACCAACAGTACCCAAGATTGAGGGCTTTGAAAAATTTACTGGCACAAGCTTTCATTCGGCGCAGTGGCAGCATGACTACGACTTACAAAATAAGCGTGTTGCCGTTATTGGCACCGGCGCATCAGCCATCCAATTTGTACCCGCCATAGTGGACCAAATAAAACAGCTCACATTGTTTCAACGCACGCCACCCTGGGTACTGCCCAAAATGGATTGGCGCATCCCGTCACGTTGGCAAAAGCGATTTAAACGCTTTCCATTTATTTTATCCTTACTGAGAAAAGTCATTTATTTACAGTTTGAATTTTTAAATACCAGCCTCAACTGGCCCAAACTGCGTCTGCGCCTGCAAAACGGCGCGCTAAAAAATATTCATCGCAGCATCAAAAATGAAGATCTGCGCGCCAAGCTCACCCCTACTTTCGCCATTGGCTGCAAACGCATACTTATGTCTAACACTTGGTATAAAGCTTTAAGTCAAGAAAAAGTAGTCGTGACCAATGGCGTTCAAAAAATTCGAGGTAACTCGATAATCGCCAGTGATGGCACTTCAGCAGAGGTCGATGCTATTATTTTTGCTACGGGCTTTGAGGTCGCTAACCCCCCTATTGCGGAGCGAATTTTTGGCAGTGCAGGCATTTCACTAGCCGAGCAATGGCAAGGTAGCCCCGAGGTCTATTTAGGCACCACTACCAAAGACTGTCCCAATCTTTTTCTTACTTTTGGGCCAAACCTTTATACGTTTTCATCGGCCTTCGTCATTATTGAAGCACAACTTAAGTACATCATGAGCGCTTTGCTAAAAGTGCGTTCAAAAAATATTAAGAGCTTACAACTCAACGAAGAGAGATCGACTCAATACAATAATAAAGTACAGCAAGCATTGCAGAGCACCGTTTGGAACAACGGGGGCTGCACCAGTTACTTTATTGATAAGACCGGTCGCAACAGCACCAACTGGCCGTGGACGACATTCACTCTGCGCAAACGGCTAAGACGATTTAATTTGAAAGATTACAATATAGAAAAAGTAAGCCCATAGTAGCTGACTAAAAAATCTTTTGGTATATGCTAAAACAACTAAAAAATCTTATAAACGCTTGATAATAATGGAAAATATTATGACCCTCAGCGCAAAAATACTAGGTGCTGCAAGCTTATTTATCTCGCTTGCAGCACCTGCCGCCACTGGAGATTCCACTCAACTTTTGTGGGGAGATACCCACGTACACTCCACCTACTCGTTTGATGCTTTTCTAAATCAAAATCAAAGTGCCGACCCTGACACAGCCTACCGCTGGGCCAAAGGCTTGCCCGTAATTCACCCTTACAATCGCACTCGCGTACAAATCAACACGCCACTAGATTTTTTAGTGGTATCCGACCATGCAGAGTTAATGGGCGTCATAAGGGCCATTGATAACGACACAGCCGTATTCGACAACGAAGGATTAATAGCCGGACTGCTCCGCCGTTTCAGAAGTTATGTTTTACTCGATGCTATTGAGACAGAAGCCGGGCGAGAATTTTTCAATCGATTGTTGCCCGTGGCGGTAGAAAGCCCAGATCAGGACCCGGTGTTAGCCGACGGCATCAGTAATCCATTTGGCGACACATCGACTACTCAAAAAACCGCGTGGCACGAAATTGTCGACGCCGCAGAGCGTCACAACAACCCAGGTAAATTCACCAGTTTAATTGGCTGGGAGTGGAGCTCAATACCATCGGGCGTTAATCTGCATCGGGTCGTTATCACGCCTGAAAATGGCGAAACGGCCAAACAATTTCAACCTTATGGGTCAGATCAAAGCCAGTACCCTGAAGACCTTTGGCAATGGCTTGAGGCCACGCAACAAGAAACAGGCGCTCGCTTTCTAGCTATCCCTCATAACCCGAATATCTCAAAGGGTTATATGTTTGCTGAAACCACATTACGCGATGTACCCATTACTGCCGAATATGCACGTCGACGCATGGAATGGGAGCCAGTGGCCGAAGTCACGCAGCTAAAGGGCGACTCCGAAACTCACCCCGCACTTTCACCCAATGACGAATTCGCCGATTTTGAAACCTATCAGTTTTATATCCAACAGCAGTGGGAACCCTACCAAGCCAAAGCGGGCGACTACATCAGGCCAGCACTACTCAAGGGCTTAGCTATCGAGCAGAGTGTTGGCGTCAACCCTTTTAAGTTTGGCTTGATTGGCTCGACCGACGCGCATACTGGGTTGGCTTCAGCCGAAGAAAATAATTTTTGGGGGAAAATGGCCAGAGACTCTATCCCGGAAAATAAAAGAGCCGACATCAACACCTACGACTCTAAAAACACCAGCGGTTGGAACATGGGCGCACAAGGATTGGCAGCGGTATGGGCCGAAGAAAATTCACGAGACGCCATTTTTTCAGCTTTTCAACGCAAAGAAGTTTATGCCACCACCGGCCCGCGTATCGCCGTTAGGTTTTTTGCAGGCTGGAACTTCACTGAAAATGATGCCCAAGCAGAGAACATTGCCGAACTAGGTTATGCCAACGGCGTACCTATGGGTGGCGATCTAATCCAACCTACCGTCAGTACCGACATACCCAAATTTTTAATTCGTGCGGTCAAAGACCCCAAAGGCGCCAATCTAGATCGTGTGCAGGTCATTAAAGGCTGGGTCGATGCCGATGGAAAAACGCACGAAAAGATATATAACGCGGCTTGGTCTGCTGAACGCAAGCTCGATGCAAACGGTCAATTACCTGCCGTAGCCAACACCGTTGACATCAGCGCTGCTAGTTATACTAACGACGTAGGCAGTGCAGAATTCTCTATTCTTTGGAGCGACCCCGATTTTAATGCGCAGCAAAAAGCATTTTACTATGTGCGCGTACTGCAAATTCCTACGCCACGCCACTCGCTTTATGATGCCGTCGCTCTACAAACTGAGGCGCCTCAAGAGGCGCCAGCGACCATTCAGGAGCGTGCCTACACATCACCTATTTGGTACACCCCTTAGTACATACCTAGTCCATATGTAGCAATAACCCGCCACTGAGACTAGCTTAGCCACCCTGCCAGCAAGGCTAAGCCAAGCTAGATTTTTTTCGGCCCTTTCTTGCCGGCTTTTTATTTGTCGGTTTTTCAATTGCCGATGCGCTTGATTTTTTTACAGGCCGAGCTTGGTTGTTCAGTAACCCTGCCGCATCTTCAAGCTCCGTCAAGGCCTGCTCCATATAGTCAATTAGGCGCTGCGCCTGCGGCATGGTGCGGCGGCAAGCGGTAATACCAAAGTCGACATTTTTATCGTAAGTTACCATAGTGATATTGAGCGCAATGCCTTCGGTAACAATCGATGCTGGATACACCCCCTCAAGCCTAGCGCCATTCCAAAACATGGGTTCACGCGGGCCGGGCACATTAGAGATAATTGTATTGAATGGCGGCAACCGGCTCATCAAACCTAACGGAATCATCAACAACCCCGGCATTTGAATCATCATACTGACTAATTGCGCCTCAGCAGGGGACATCTCTTTAAAGTAATCTTTACCGGCAACAGTAGATGCCTGAATTGCGACCATCCGTTGACCGGCATCGCTAATATCGGTGGCCAAATCAGCGATCATAGTGCCTACAGCATTCGATGAATCCAAATCTCCGTCACGACGCAGCGAAATAGGCACCATCGCTTTAAGAGATTTTTCCGGCAGCTTGGAATGATTGCGTAAGTACAGCCGCAGTGCACCCGCACACATCGCCAACACCGCATCATTAAAGGTGCCGTCGAACGCCCTACCCACGGCACGAATACGCTCGAAAGACCACGACTGAGCAACAAAGCGTCGCGCGCCGTCCACCGGCGTATTAATTGATGAGCGGGGTACGTTGAGAAATGGCATCATCAAAGGGCCGCCTTGCCCCATCCACGCCCCTGTAAAACGCTTCAGCGCGCCGAATAAATGTACGCCACTATCGAACGTCGATTTCAATACCTCACTGACATTGCGTAACTCGGCATCACTAAAAGCCGGCGGCTCACGATGATCCAGTGATGCACGATATTGCTCACCGGCCTCGCGCGACAGGGGTGAAACATGAATACGATGGTGCGGATCTTGAGAGAGCATGCTGCGGCCAAGATGAATCGCTCGAGAACCATCAACGGCCGCATGATGATACTTGGAATACACAGCAAGCTGGCGATCTTGCAAACCCTCTATCAAGTGCATTTCCCAAAGCGGACGATTGCGATCGAGTAAGGTACTGTGTAGACGCGAAACCAAATTAAACAGCTCGCGATAACGCCCCGGCTTAGGTAGTGCCGAGTGGCGAATATGATAGTCCAAATCAAGCGACTCATCCTCTTGCCAATAACTTGGGCCAGCAGGACCAAGCAGACCCGTTTTCAATCGGTCGGCGAATGGCCGCTGAAATTCATTGGCACTGCGCAGCCCATCGGCAAGACCATGCAAAAATTCTTGCTCGTCAACTCCTTCAGGTAAGGTAAAAAGATTCACCCCGCCTACATGCATCGGCGTCTCACGACTTTCCGAGAGCAAAAATGCAGTATCTAAAAAACTCAATCGCTTCATGAAATCACCTTCTGTACGGCTCTTTTGGCTAGTCGTTTTTAACCAGCTACTTTCTTCTTGCTCAAACTATTTGTAACTTTTTGCTAAGCATTTATTTTCTTTTTTCGAGAGATCTTTGTTTTACTTACATATTCCTCTTCATAATTTATCAATATTTCATCTAACACTTTGCTTATGCGAGTTTGCATGCGAATCATTTCAATCTTTCGCCAACTCGAGTGCTCGCCAGAAGCCACTAACTCCATGGCCTCCTCTGATGAAATACGCATCAACATTTTAAAGGGGTTGTGAAAGCGGCTGCGAGGCAGAATGTTAATGTCACCAATATAATCCTGATTGACTACGGATATAAAGGTATTGGCCGCGCGTGCCCAGGCCGTGTCCCGATTTAGCGGTTTTTGCCAAATAGCCGCAGTCGCATTCAACCATTCGCGAGTCGTTTGTCTGGCTGTACTAGTCAAAATAGCCCGGACGCCACGTTGATGCTTACTGTCGGTAATAAACGGTAGAACGGCTGGATTCGCCTGACTCACAATATAGTGATTGACACCATAAAGCCGCGCCAGACGCTTACTGGGAAGATCATCGCTCACCGAACCATCCACCCACTTGCGAGAGGGCAAATAGGGCTGACGCTCGCCCTGCTTATTACGTGCCTCCAGCATCACCGGCGGAAAAATACCCGGCACTGCGGTTGAAGCCAGCACTGCATTTCGGATCAATACATTGGGAGAAGTAATTGCATTTAAAAGGCGAGACGTTTGGTGCGTCTCGGCTGCAGCGACCGAGATATTCAGCATTCTGCCGGTATGCTCAAAAGCTTCTTGAAAAGTCATGTCTGGAATCATACGAGCAATGGACGCCTCAACCTCAGCAGCGCGCAACATACCAGCCCCTGTGCCACGGTCCTGAATGGCCAGCTCGGCTTCACGAGCAACTTCGTCGGTCAAATAGTCATAGCTAAGTTTGTCGGTAAGCTCATCGTCAGCGTGGGTGCACAGCAAAGCTCCAACCAATGCACCACCACTAGCACCGGACATAATATTAGGGAGTAACCGCTGCTCCCATAGCGCCTTCGCCACACCAATATGAAAATACAGCAACATACCCGAACCGCTCATCATCAACGCCGACCGGCCAAAACAATGATGGGCGCGCCGAAAGAAATCGAGCTTTTCTTCAAAACTAATATCATCGACTGCAGGGCTTGCAAGCAGCTCAAGTGCCGAGGCAATTTCATCAACATAATCGACAATTAATTGCTTGGTACCAAATAGTGCCGGCTCATACAGTGACGATTTGCCCATGCCTCCCATGTTGCCATGAATACCCTCATTAAGCGTAAACAGTAAACCGGCGTAGTCGTGTCGTGCACGCTGCGACTGTAAGCGATCTAAGCGAATACGGATCGATACATGATCGTACTGACTCGACACATCATTACTACGCCACCGATCACGACCTCGCTCCTTATCATAGGCTAAAGCGAGATCCTTCCACTCGTCATAGCTTTCGGCCTCTTCGAGGGCTTTTTCGAGCTTGCGATTTTTCAACATCATTCGTTCGACTTCCTAAAAGCTAACCGCAGAATCTTTTGCCAGTATTTAAACAGCGGCGCCAAGAGCCGAGCGTCCGGTAGCCGGCTATTCAATTCTACAGAAAAGGTGTGGGTTCATTGTACACAGTGCAACAGCAGTGTACCTACCCAAGTTGGATCCGCTCGCTACAAAAGCGTTGGGGGAAAAACCAGCCGGCTTGAGCGGAGGAAGGTTGCAGCACCACAAAATCACTTTGAAAAACCTTCATCGAGAATAATTCAAGTTATTCTTTTTTATGGGTTTTTATGCCGGTACAGCTTTTATTCCAAGAGTCATGGGCATTCATTTCTGCAGTAACTTTTGAGCATTTTGTGCAAATTCATCCGCGTCTTTTTTATCGCTCAGCAAGTTACCCAAACTGAATGGCACGTCAATGCCTTTACTCATACCCGGCTGCTCTTTCATAGCACTCATCCACCGATCCAAATTCTCAAGGCCGTCTCGTGATACGCCCGACCATCTATAAGTGCGCACCCAGCACCAATTAGCAATATCAGCAATGGAGTAATCATCGGCCAGCCATTCATTTTGACCTAAGCGCACATCTAACACTTCAAATAAGCGCCGGCATTCACTTTGGTAGCGATCAATCGCTGGCTGAATTTTTTCAGGAAAATACCGATAAAATACATTGGCCTGACCCATCATCGGGCCCACCCCTCCCATCTGAAACATCAGCCATTGTATGACCTTAGAGCGCCCTTGCACGTCGGTAGGCATGAGTCGACCCGTTTTTTCCGCAAGATAAATCATAATGGCCCCCGACTCAAAAATCGGGAGCCCACCTGCCTCGTTATCTACAATAGCGGGAATACGCCCATTAGGGCTTATAGCAAGAAAATCGGGGAGCTTTTGCTCACCCTCTGAAATGTTTACGAAATGGGTCGTATAATCAAGCTCTAGCGCTTCGAGCGTGCAAGATGCCTTATGCCCGTTAGGTGTAGGAGCCGTATAAAGATCAATCATGATTATGGTTCCCTTTGTGCTATGGATTAACGACTTTAACTCTACAATTAATAACCGGATTGACCACTAATAATCTGCTGATAAAAGGCGTCATCCAACAACTCGTAAGTCGTTGATCTAGGCTTAAGTACATAAATCGGATCATCGGTTTGACCAAGATGGTAAGCTTCTTTGCGTAACTTTCCTTTAAACAGTTTAAAAGTTACTGTGGTGTCTGCATCTTTTTGAATGCGCAAAAAGACCGGTCGTGAGAAGTTCGATAACTCCCGCTGCGCGAACTCAGAGAATGCTGTTACGTCTAATGCTTGATCAGGCTGAAGCGTCAAAGCCGCCATACCAGCCTTGCCTTCGATGCCCGGTATTTCAACACCGTAAATGTTTGCCATGTCTACCTGATCATAAGCATTGATCACTTCAGCGACTTCATTGGTCGATACATTTTCTGCGCGCCAACGAAAGGTATCACCGACCCGATCAACAAACTGGAAATGTGGCAACCCCATGGCAAACCCCACATCGATTTGTCGCACTAAATCACCCGTATTAAACCAGCGATCTCCTTTTTTACGCACACTGCGCATAATTTTACTCTCTGAAGCTTCCTTATTCTTGTATCCATCGAACTGATACTTTTTATCAATGGCAGAAAGCAGCAGGCCGGCCTGGCCTTTTTCTGCTTCGACTAAACGGCCCTGCTCATCGCGTATCATTTCATCAGCATCAACATCATATTTGACCAACAAAATATCAGCCGAACTTGTGCCTATCGTCCGATCTTTGTTGAGCGCATTGATAAAGGTGGCGTTACCTTCACTAGAGCCATAAATCTCACTAATTCGCTCCACGTTGAAACGCTCACGAAAAGCATCCCAAACATCTGGCCGCAACCCATTACCTAACATAGTATTTAATGGGTTATTCTTTTCTTCATCACACTCTGGCTGCATAGCCAAATAGCGACACAGCTCACCCACATAAACAAACAAATTAGTCTGATGGGCTTGCACTTCTTTCCAAAATTGACTGGCTGAAAAACGGCGCCGCAAAAATATCGAAGCGCCCGAAAAAAAACTAGAACCCACACCCGGTCCCAAACCAGTAAAATGATACAGAGGCAGGCATATATAGATACGATCGCTTGGCTTTGCACGAAAGCCAATGCGGCTATAGGGGGTCGCTGCTGATAAATAGCGACGATGATAAATCACAGCTGCTTTAGGAAGCCCAGTAGTACCAGAGGTAAAGATATACAAAGCTTTCTCACCGGCACAGATCTCTTTTGTTTCAGGCAAATTATCCGCAGACATCTGCGCCAGTTCGCCAGTTAGATCTTGCATCCAACTCGGTGCGCTGTCGCCTCCGTTGTCACACGCGATGTCTCTCACCCACAGGTAGTCACTATCGGCAAGTGGCAAATCGGCTTTTACCTCCAACACTGGGTCGAGAAGCTCCTGCCCAACAATGCATTTTCTGGCGTCAGTAGTGGCAATACAGTGAACCAGCGGTTTACCCGTGAGGCTAGTGTTAATCAACCCCGTTACGGCACCAAGCTTGGCTAACGCCACAATACACGCCAGCATCTCAATGCGATTTTCCATGAGCAAAGCCACCGCGTCACCGCGCGCCACACCCTGCTGCTTTAAGGCATGAGCAAATTGGTTGGCCAGCCTATTAAACTCACCCCAGGTAAGCTCTCTGCCTTCAAAGATGATTGCCGAGTCATGCTGACAACGTGCCGCAGTTTCCTCAAACATCCGCCCCAATGATTCCTTACTATCATCTTTAGGCGGCTTATACAGGGCAACTACCGGCAGCATGTATAAAAAATCCTGCAATACTGTGCGATATTCTTTGAGCTTTATTTTCATTGGCCCCACAAACTCCTGAGTAATGTTTTTTACATTTTTTGCACATACTACTTAATCTGACACCCTTAAGTCAGGACCCCACACTTCTAAGTGATTGACTCGCTCAACGCGGCGGTATGTTGTCAGGTCAAGAATTTCCAAAAGGCCGGTTTCCGAAAATAAATCAGTTATCGCACGCTGCGCTGCTGGCGATGCTTGCATGACGCTATCTTGTAATCTTTGTAGTAAATAAAACCGATATGGCATGACGCTAGTTTTCAAGCTGATACCCCTCCAGCCAAATTCAACGTTACCGATAACGCGCGACTCCGGCTTTTTCAAACCGTTAGTTCCCGTTTCAAGCTGTAAGTTTTCATCGATCCACTCATTAGCAAATTGGACCTGCGCCCTTAACTCTGGCAAATACTCTTGTGCCACATAGCGCATAAGGTTTTTTAAAGTAGCCGGCATAGCATCGTCTGAAAATAAATTTTCGCCAGCCGAGAAACCATCAGTTAGGACTTGCTCGGGCGCATTCATTCGCTCTACGTAGCGAAAAACCTCAGGCGCATACTCACGCATTTGCAAAGATGGATAAGGATCACGCGCAAGATGCGCAAATAACGGTGCAATCAATCCATAATCACCAATAGTCGGCCTGCCACCCAACAAATAGGGCGCCGACTTTAAATGCGTAGAAAATAGATCAAGAAACTCAGCGTAGCTTTGTTCAATTAACGGAATTGATTCTAGCGTGACGCCAAAAGCCACCGCTGCTGCTCGCATCCGCTTGCTCGCAAAATCAAAAACTTTTTCAGCTGTCTCAACATCGGCAGAAGGGAACAAACTCGCCATAAAGTCGTTTTTAAGGAAGGATAGATTGGTCTCATCAAAATTCCACCGGTAGTGCATAGCCGGCCGTAACATGCCCTCACCACCAAACAATTCAAATAAATAAGCTACGGCGCGCGCCACGCCTGTTGAGGGGTATGCCGGCAATCTCATCGACTCATTATTAGCAGCGGCCTGCTGTTCAAAAAAATCAATGATGTCGGCGCCATCCTGAATCAACGTGCCATTTGAAGTCTCAAGGACGGGCATAATCATACGCCCCACTGCTGGCACAATTTTTTCTGCAAAATACGGATCGCCACCAGCACGCTCAACAAAGGGAATATGCTGCTTACGCAAATAGCTGCGCACCTTACCCATATAAAGCGAGGCAGACATTCCATAGAGTTGATAAACTTCAGGCATTTAACGTCCTTAAAACACAGATTTAGGTGGTTCAAATGAATTTACACTAATTATGCCATAAGATTTGTATAGAGTGCACTATCTCGATTTGGCGGGGTTATTGGCAACCTAAAGAACAGCCCTGCTA
>CAJQKT010000005.1 GCA_905478995.1 uncultured Pseudomonadales bacterium
TTAGGGCTTGAAAGCGCTGGCGGCGAACTCAAGCAGTTTTCAATAGGTAACCCTGCAGGTTTTACTCAGCCACATGTTTTTTCAGCGGAAACCATTCGCGTAGCAGTCGACCCGACGTCGTTGGTGGGTGATGTAATTGTGATGAAAGATATTACTATTGAGGGTATCCACTTTTATGCCGAGCAAAAAGGCTTGACGACTAACTTGCAGGCACTGCAAAAAAATCTCGATGCGTTTATGGGGCCTTCAACAGCAGCACCGGCACAATCAGATGAGCCTGTTAGTGAAACGGATGTGAGACTAATGGTGCAAAATTTAAAATTTGCCGACAGTGGCTTACACCTAACCACAGAAAAATATGGCAGCTTCGATCTTAAACTGCCTAGCTTTGAGCTAAGTAATTTAGGTGATAAAAAAGTAGGTTTATCGCCTGCACAGCTAGGCAACGCAATTATGCAGCCGCTGGTCAAAAGAGCGAAAAAGCAGGCGGAAAAAGCGCTTAAAGATCGTGCTAAAGATGAAGTGAAAGCGCGCGCCGAGGAAAAACTAAAAGAAAAACTAGGCGATGATGTCGCTGAGAAGCTGGACGGACTAAAAGGGCTATTTGGTAGGTAACGCCCAGATGAGTATCAGCGAGCCTCAAAGCCAGTCGCTGCACGTGTTTCATCCCTGCGCACCGACTAGTGTTTCTTTGAAGTAGACGAGGCTGTGTCATAAAATACTTGTGGCTCAGCGCGCTTATCAGGGTAACAAGGTTGTGAAGTCATCGGACAAGATATAGTCGTTACCATCTGCTACCAAAGAAAACTCGGCGTAGGCATAAGTTCCTGCCGATGGTAAACCTAAGTTAGCGGTACTCAAGGCACGGGTATTTTGCCCTGCAACAATAGTCGTCTCACCAATAATCGTTTCGAGCTTGTCGCCCAGTGCGTTAAATAGCTTAACCTGATATAACACCTCAAGCGTTTGGGTTGTTGTGCCACTGCGTGTTACAGACACACCGTTGGCCGTGCCCTGTGCACCCACGGCAACGAGCTCAAAAGAGCTATCGTTAGCCGCTTTGATACGCACGGGGTCGATGCCTAACATATACACATTAACGCCGTTGTACATTGAGAAGCTTGAAAAATAAAAGCGCCCGCGGTTATCCCAAGAGTCGTAGCCAGTGATGAATTGTTGACTGCTTGCTTGAGTGTCTAGATCACTGATCTTGGCCAACTCCGAGGTCGTGTTGGTGGCAATGTCATACTCCCAGATGGAGTTGGGGTACGGTGAGTCACTTACGCCTATATAAATTTTTTCGTCATCGGCCGATAATTGGAAAACCCAAGTTTTCGGTGTGCCAGGTACACCTGCAAAATTAGGTTGGCCTACGAAGCTCCAAGACGCAGTTGCATCGACAAAGCGATAGATATTGCCCTGGTCATCGGCTACGTAGAGCACTTCATGCGCTCTGTCCCACTGACCTACTTCAATGGCGTTAGGGCCCTGCATTTGAAAGCTTGGCAGTTCGCCAAATCCGGTGGCTGGATCGTAATACCAAACGTGATCAAAGACACTGGCCGGCTCGCCTTGATTCCATTGCCCGCGCGATGAACCACCGGTTATATAGACACGATCTCGCGAGTCGACCCACATGAATCGATTAGAGTAGAAATAGCCGTTCCAACTACTGGGCTTGCCTAAAACGGTTGTTTGCTTATTGGCAATGTCGTACCGAACCAGTTTATTTTCTGGAATAGACATGCCATACAGTAAATCATTGTTGGTGTCCTTTTGAATGGTCACGATTTGTATATTGGGCGCGCCAACGCCTTGAGGTTCAGAGACGCTTAAATCTAGCAGCTCGTTGCCAAACAAGTCATAACCATACCAATGGAAACCCCGAGTATTTAAATAATCCGTATTCATGTTAGAGCTATCTAACGTGGCGGCATATACTCGGCCATCATGATAGAGCGGGCGGGTATGGAATTTTTCGGCGGTTTCGCCAGGGCTCCAATTGTTCACCGCTTCAGACGCCGTTTCTGCATCGCCCACCCAGCGTATTACGCTATCGGACTGATGCAAGCGATACAGCATCGAGTTGTTAATATGGTCGTGACCAGAAATGTAGATGTCGCCGTCAATATCGGATCCTACTGCGAGCCAGCACTGATCGGGCCTGTCGCCGTTGGGCGCGTTAGGTAATTGCCAAACGGTGACACCGGCGAGATTTCCGGTGCGCGATTGATCGATAGGGATTTGCGTCGCTGATGTAGTCACGCTAAACGCATCTGTTGAGCCACCCAGCGATAGCAAAGTGTCAAGTTGAGTCGCCAATAGCGGTGATGTTTGTTGCTGCAAAGAAAGTATCTGACCGTTGGCAATGGTGCCAGCTGCATTAGTATAGGCGCTGCCATCAATAGAGTATTCACCGTTGCTGACAGTGATTGCTGTGGGGCCGCTGAGTCCTGAAACTACCACAGCGTTAGATGTCACTACCATATTCTGCGCGGCGTTAGTCTGATTGACGAAGCCAAATAGATTCTGGTCGGATACGGTGGTTACAGTAAAGCTAGCGCTTAGCCCGCCAATAGTCAGCGTGCTTTGGCTGGTGTCAGAATAGCTAACAGAAGAAGTTTGTCGCACTACAACGGTATTCCCATTCGCCACGAATCCGCTATTACTTCCATAGGTGCCGCCATTTATTGAATATTGGCCACCCTCTATAGATATGGATGTGTTGCCTGAAATACCCGATACTGTAATAAGATTAGATACCGTCAGCGTATTTAAAGGCGCATTAACAATAGGCGTAAAGCTGAATGCGTTGGGAGCAGGGCAGCCTGCAGAGTCGACTGAGCTTCCCGCAGGAGTGCCTGGGCACTGGTCACTTGAGTCGCCAATGCCATCCTCATCTTCATCGGCGGCAGGCAATCCAAAAACTTCTATCTCATAAATTGAATAGCCATAGACGGTGTTGCGGGTTAGCCCTTGCATGCGCACATAGCGATAGTTGCCCGCTACTGTGACGGTATCGGTGCGAGCACCGGAAGCGCCGCCGCTCTCACTGGCCAATGTAGTCCAGCTACTAAAATCGTTTGAGCCTTGAAGTTCATAGCTAGCCGCGTTGGCTGCTTCCCAGTGAATGATCACCTCAGACAAAGAATAGGTCGCGCCCAAATCGAGGGTCAGCCATTGATTGTTAGTGAACTGTGAGCTCCAACGCGTTCCTATGCTGCCATCTACAGCATCAGACGGCAGCAACTCAGCACTCTCATTACTACTCGACGAAGCCGTTGCAGGCAGTAACACGGGCTCTGGCGGAGGTGGTGGCGGGGTAGGAATCGATGCCACCACTTGGATGCGCGTAGCTGAACCGGCCAGCATATTTAGCGGTACAAGCATCACTACTGCCAGCACTAGTGCGCTCATTTTCTGTCGCCGTGCAGCCGGCGAGCCTGCGCCTAAAAATAAAGCGGCTAGAAGAAGGGTGCCTATGACGCCTAATAACGGAATATTTTCTTCAACGATTTGACCCGGCAGCCAAGAGGCATCGTTGGGGTCAGAACCATACGCAATTTCGAGCGCGTCTGTTACGCCGTCACTGTCGGAATCCAAACCACCAGGGTCGGGAGCCGGAATAGTCGAGCCAATAAAACCCTGGGCCGAGGGCGCACTAGCGACCACGGTCAAGGGTACTGTCACAACTACGTCAACAGCTTGTCCATCGGCTTGACCTGATACGGTCACTATTAAATCACCGCTAGTGCCCAACGCTGCGCCTGAGGCAATGTCGAAGTCCAGTGCGGCAAGGTCGCTACTGTTTACCGCAACTGAGGTTGGAATAATGGTCGCGGTGGCCGAACTGACCATACCTAGGGCGTTGTTGCTCACGGTAATAGTGTCAAAAGACGCTGCCGGGTTGCCATTGGTCAACAATATAAAAACTTGATTGCCAAGGCTATCAGCCTCAACTTCGTAGGCCTGAGCACTGCTGAGTAGGCCGAACATTAGCAGAAAGCACAACAAGCTTGATACACCGAGCTTGCGACCCAATTTTTTTGCAGAGAAACTATTCATAGTTGAACGCCGACAGTTATTGTTTAGCACTTTTACGTTAAGTGTATGCTATTCGATGAGTTTAGAGCCCAAATGACCCATAAAAAACGATCAGAGGGCGTTTAAATGGCTTTAAATTACCCGATGCTTGCACAAATGCGGTCTATCCACCTAAAAGGTCTTTTTATTGTAAAGCGTTCTTTAAAATAACTCGCGCCAATGGGTTCAGTGTCACAGTGTATTGATGTGTAACAGTGCGTCGCAAGTTAAGTCTGAATAGGAAGCGTGTTATACCATAGCGTGCTGGAAGCACAGCTAGAGTTGATGGTGAGCATAAAATGAAATATAGAATTTTTTTTGTTGGTTTAATCAGTTTGCTACTGCAAAGCGCTGGCTTGGCCAATACTTTACAGGAAGCCTTTTCCGAGCACTTTTTAATGGGAACTGTTTGGCATGGTCAGCCGGTAGAAGGCCACAAGAAAAATCATTTTTTAGAAAAAGAAAAAGCGATTACAGCTATTGAGTTTAATACGATTACCGCTGAAAACTGTATGAAACCTGCGGCACTGCAGCCAGAGGAGGGTGCCTTTAGTTTTGCCGAATCTGATGCAATGATGGCCTATGCTCAGGCGCAGGATTTAGTGGTAGTAGGACACACCTTAGTTTGGAAAAATGCCACACCGGATTGGTTTTTTTTAGATAAGCACGGTGCTCAGGTTAGCCGAGAGGTGTTGATCACACGCCTCAAAACGCACATTCGAACGGTGGTAGAACACTATCGCGGTCGCATCGAGTACTGGGACGTGGTGAATGAAGCGATTGATACTCGGTGGCTGCCTAAACAGAAGCGCTTTGAGGCCTTTTATAAGCCCACGCCGTGGCTTGAAATAATAGGACCTGAGTATATTGAAATTGCGTATCGAGCAGCGCACGAAGCGGACCCATCGGTGAAGTTGCTTTACAACGATTATGGTTTGCACAACGAAGCTAAGCTTGATTTTACGCTCGCCATGATCGCTGACTTAAAAAGCCGTGGTGTGCAGATATATGGCCTGGGTTATCAAGGGCACTTGTTTATCGACCAGCCGGCATTAGTTGAGATTGAGCGGGTCTTGAGTAAAGCCCAACAAGCGCAAATTCCGTTGCATATTACAGAGCTTGATGTGAGCGTGTTACCCAATGCATGGAAACATCGCGCAGCCAGTGTTGAAGACCGCTTCGCTTTGGCAGCAGAGTTCAATCCCTATGCTGATGGTGTGCCCGAAGAGATCTTAGCGTTACAGGCCAAGCGCTATAGTGAGCTGTTTAAGCTGTTGGTTAAATACAGTGACAATGTTGAGCGCGTGACTTTTTGGGGTGTATGGGATGGCAACAGCTGGCGTGATTATCGCCCGATGTTAGGCCGAACGGATTATCCGTTGCTAATAGGCCGCAACTTTGAACGCAAACCAGCCTACGCAGCAGTGCTACAAGTGGTGGCACAGCAAGAAAAAAAAGACTGACATGCTGCGTCGACCAATGACGCGGCGGCGTGGGTGAGCCGTTTTTTAACTGAGCCTGGCTTTGCGCGTTAACTTTACACCGCTAGACGTAACCCATGTGCAGCCGGGTTCTATATGCACCAAACCATCACCCGTATTTAATGCGTTAATGTTACAGCTGACAGGCTCTATAGC
>CAJQKT010000006.1 GCA_905478995.1 uncultured Pseudomonadales bacterium
GCCATTACCAACTCAACTGTATCAAGCGAGTCAGCGCCCAAGTCTTCAACAAAAGAGGCAGAATTTTGAATCTCGTCTTCTTTCACACCCAGTTGCTCTGCAACGATTTTTTTTACACGCTCTTCAATGCTGCTCATTGTCTAATCAGACTCCTATAAAAGTGAACATAATATAACTATGCAGCGCCAGCCGCACAACAATTTTCAATAACCAACGCTGCCCTGAGCGATAAGATCTTAACTTAAAGCACCAACGCCCGCCGATCGAATTAATATCTCAGCCTAGCGTCAGGACAATCACATCTCTTAACAATCTCGCCCTGAAACGCGGCGCATTGTACCTGCAAAAAATTGGCTTTGTAAGAGGCATTTGAACGCATATTAGACGCCTATTAACGCAGCCTCAATGAAGACTGAGCTGTTTATTTTATGACCTGCCACAACCGCTTACATCATGTACATTCCGCCATTTACATGGATAGTTTCACCAGAAATGTAAGCGCCACCATCACCCGCAAGAAAAGCAACCACTGAAGCTATTTCGGCTGGCTGCCCCAGCCTAGCTAAAGGTATTTGACCCGCCAGCGCTGCCTTTTGCTCGTCTGGCAAGTCTTTAGTCATATCCGTTTCGATGAAACCTGGCGCCACAGTATTGACGGTGATTGAGCGTGAACCAAGCTCTTTGGCAAGCGCCCTCCCAAAACCCGCGATGCCGGCTTTGGTAGCTGCATAATTAGCCTGGCCTGCATTGCCCATAGAGCCCACAACAGAGCTTATATTAATGATCCTACCCCAGCGAGCTTTGGTCATACCGCGCAGGCAGGCCTTAACCACGCGAAAAGCTGCACTTAAGTTAGTGTCGATCACCGAATCCCACTCCTCGGCTTTCATTCGGAGGATAATATTATCTTTCGTGATCCCAGCATTATTGACCACAATGAGTGGGTGACCAAAGTCATCAGCAATTTGTTTCACAACGCCTATCACTTGTTCCGCATTGGTCACATCAAGTGCATAGCCGCGCCCGGCAACACCGGCATCAACAAGAAAATCGGTAATCGACTGCGCACCCTTATCTGTAGTGGCCGTACCCACCACGATGCAGCCAGCCTGACCTAACGCCAACCCAATTGCCTTACCAATACCACGACTTGCGCCAGTCACCAATGCGATTTTTGGTTGCGATTGTTCACTCATATGCCTACAGCCTTAAATTTTAAATTCATTTTTACTTGTCTGAGCAACCATAACCTTTAACAAAAAATAGTCGGCACTCAATAGCCCCATTTAAATCAGCTCGCAAGAGTCGCTTGGAGCGCGTCCGGGGTTTCAATAGCCGATGCACTCAAGGGCTTGTGAATCCGTCTACACAAACCACTCAGCACCTTGCCAGGGCCACACTCGACAACGCGCTCAACACCACGAGCAACCATAAACTCGATGCTTTGCGTCCATCGCACAGGGCTTGCTGTTTGCTCCACCATCAGTTGCCGGATTTTACCTGGGTCTGATTCAATGCTGGCATGCACATTATGGACAATGGGGATGGTCGGCGCTTGAAATTCGACTTTTGCTATTGCTACAGCGAGCTGCTCAGCAGCCGGCTTCATTAGAGAGGTATGGAATGGCGCACTCACCGGCAGAGGCGCTACGCGCTTAGCTCCTGCTTTTTTAAGCAGATCGGCAGCTTTACTCACTGCATCCGCATTTCCAGCAACAACGACCTGACCCGGCGAATTAAAATTTACCGCCTCAACGACATTCCCGTCAACGGACACGTCCTGACAAATTGATACAATAACTTGGTCATCAAGGCCTAAAACTGCAGACATAGCGCCAACGCCCTGGGGCACTGCTTGCTGCATGAATTTACCACGATCGCGAACTAAGCTAACGGCCGCATCGAAATCGATAACGCCGCTGCAGACTAAAGCACTGTATTCTCCCAAACTATGGCCCGCCATCAGAGCCGGCACACTGCCACCCAAAGATTGCCAAACCTGCCATATCGCGACGCTACTGGTCAGCAACAAAGGCTGCGTTTGTTCGGTAAGGTTGAGCTGTTCTTGAGGGCCCGATTGTGCAAGCGCCCAAAGGTCATAACCCAACACATCAGAGGCTCGACTAAAAAGCTGTTGAATTGAACTGTATTCGTCAGCTAGCGGCGCCAGCATTCCCACCGACTGAGAGCCCTGGCCAGGAAAAACAAACGCTAATTTTTGATCAATCATTGAATCAAGACTCCTGTATGTTTTTATGTCTACACAGCCTAGCGACTTATAAAATTTGGTTTACACATTGTATGCTTGCGTCGGCACTTACAAATTGAATGTTATAAAAACTTGTCACCGGCATTCCATACGCGCGCTATCGAACATTACAACTCGCTTATTAGAAATCAAAATTATAAGAAAATACATGAGATGGGCATGTAACAAAAACAATTGGCTACATACATACTTGACTGTACAGAGTAATGCTCGCCAAGAACTATCAGCACCGACAGCTTGGCAACGTTTGGACTACTTCGTTACCGCGTAAATCAGCAGAAGTACATCGCGCAATTATAAAGCAGCATTGATTCAGCGCGTATATCGCCTAAACACCGTCAAAAAATAAAAGCCCGGAAAGGTGCCGCACTTTTACGTGCGGCCAAGAGATGCACTAATCGTCGTGACCTGTATCCACGACTTTCTTGCCTCTATAAAAACCTTCAGCGCTAACATGGTGGCGCAAATGTTTCTCACCACTCGTCTCATCGACCGATAATGTGTGATCAAGCAGACTGTCATGCGAACGACGCTGGCCACGTCGCGAACGTGTTACTTTACTTTTCTGAACTGCCATTACTACCTACTCCAAACTGTACTATGAACGATTAAATTTAACTTCTTTTAATGCCGCAAATGGACTCTTCGCCGGCTCTTTTACTAATTCGTTAGGCTGTACTTCCAACCCATGCGCCGAAGCGGCATTTTCTTGCTCTTCGACCGAAGCCATCACCATTTTTGTAACAACTTCTTTCGCTTGAACCGGATCAATTGAGTGGAGCGCTACGATGGGCAGCGTCAACAAAACCTCATCCTCAATCAAGCTATAAACATCCAAATCGTCCCCGTCTAACAATAACGGTTCAGTGGTCCGCAATACTGATGCTGCCTCTTCATCGTGCGCAACTACCGTGAGCGTTGAACATGTTTCAACAAGCACACTAACCGGCTTCAGACACCGCTGGCATTGCATCGAAACGCGACCTTCGATTTTTGCCTCGACCGTTCTTTTACGACCTTCGTTGATATCAAAGCGTAAACTGACCGAAAGCGGCCCTTCAATTTCAAGCACTGCAGC
>CAJQKT010000007.1 GCA_905478995.1 uncultured Pseudomonadales bacterium
GGCTTTGCCCAAGGTATTGTTTGGGGCATCCCTTCCGTGCAGTAAGTTTAATTGGCTTGCTTTAGCCCACACAAAAAAGGCCCTGCACTATTGCGGGGCCTTTTTTATCGCGAGCATGTAAGTTGATTGAAAAATGAGCGAAAAATTCAGAAAAGCCAATAATTACCAAAAAATGCTTGCCATTAAAGGCTGCTATTGTATGATTTGAATCGTGTTCAGGAAGAACACATTGCCAGGGAGGTGTGGGCAAGTTGCCCACCAGATCCAAGGATAGGATAGGCAAGGACTGCATGTCTTCTGGCAGGAGGGGGCGCTATGCGCCCCCTCCAACTTGCCGTATAGTTACCTAAGATATATTGCTTTGACAACCAGCCGCAGTGACGATGTCCTGCGGCTGGTTTGTTTCGTGCTTATTGTTTAGATGCTACTTACTGCGCAACAAATTAGATAACTTAGGGTCGGGTTTTTTCGCTGCTCGGTAGATTAACAGTACGCCTCCAATGGCTTGAACCAGTTCAGCATGGCTCGCTGCCAGTAGTTCTGTGCGGGTAGCCGATTTGTCGTCCACACGCATTTTAATTTTAATTAGCTCATGATCCTCCAGGGCGCGGTGCAGTTCGCTTAGCACCGTAGCGGTGAGACCTTTATCGCCAATAGTGAGCACTGGCTTTAAATCGTGGCCGATTTGCCTGAGATGTTTTTTTCTATCGTTACTAAGTGTCATTGTGAGGGTTTCAGCCGTAAAATTCGCTTGTGGGCAAAAGCGTTGAATTGGGCCCAAATAAAAGTGTGGTTATTGAGGCGTTCAATGTTTCTGGCGGTATTCTAGCGCCATGCGCCGCGCGCCGCGCTTTTATATAGCGGTATTTCTTTTTGTTTAATGGGTAAGTATTTTCTCTGCGATGACAAAGAACAGATCAAAAGCTAGCGGTCGCTGGTTGCAAGAGCATTTTAATGATTATTATGTCAAAGAAGCCCAGCGACAGGGCTATCGCTCGCGTGCCGCATTTAAACTCATTGAAATTAACGAAAAAGACAGGCTTATCAAAAAGGGCCATACGATCATTGACTTAGGCGCTGCTCCGGGGGGGTGGTCGCAAATTATTGGGCCAATGGTTGGCGAGCGTGGTCGACTGATTGCCACTGATATTTTGCCGATGGATAATTTAGCCGATGTAGAGTTTTTACAGGGCGATTTCACCGAAGATGAGGTTTTTGACACTTTGATGGCTATGTTGGCTAATGCGCGCGCAGACCTTGTTATTTCAGATATGGCCCCCAACTTAAGTGGTACTCGGGGTGTTGATCAGCCGCGCGCCATGCATTTGGCTGAACTCGCGCTCGATTTAGCCGTCAAAGTCCTCAAGCCTGGTGGCGGCTTTGTGTGCAAGGTCTTTCAAGGCGAGGGATTTGACCAATACATTGTCGAGATGCGTAAGTATTTTAGTAAGGTGGTCACACGTAAACCAGCGGCTTCGCGACCTCGTTCGCGTGAGGTGTATTTAGTAGGTAAAGGCTTTAATTGAACTCGATGTAGGTTGAAAGCCGTACACTATTAGCTTGGCCGGCGTTTAATTTGGCCGAAAATAGTGATTAAGCTAAGGTTATAAGTCGTCTATCGATTTATACTGGGTACAGATTTATAAGTATGAAGTTTGGTTTATTAGCTGCGTTTGAGGCTGGGCTGGTTTAGCCGCCGTTGACGTTGTCTTGAGTTGAGTCCTGTGTGAGCTGCATGGGCTTCAAATTGTTTATTAAAATATGTCCAAGGGGTTAGCACGTTGAATGATATGGTGAAGAATTTAATATTGTGGGTCATCATTGCAGTTATTTTGCTCACAGTGTTTCAAAATGTAAATAGCCCTGAGCAAACTAAGAATCTTTCGTACTCGGATTTTCTTACTGAGGTGCAGACTGACCAAGTAAGGAAAATTGAAACCGAGGGTTTGACTATTCTTGGTGAGCGCGTTGACGGCACGCGTTTTAAAACCATTAGACCTTACATGGAAGATCCGCAGTTAATGGGCGACTTGCTGGACCACAGCGTGCAGATTGAAGGCCGTGAGCCGGAGCAGCAAAGCTTGTGGCGTCAGTTGCTGGTCGCTTGTTTTCCTATCCTCATCATTATTGCTGTGTTCATGTTTTTTATGCGGCAAATGCAGGGTGGTGGTGGCGGTCGCGGCGGCCCTATGGCCTTTGGCAAAAGTAAGGCGCGACTGTTAGGTGAAGATCAGATTAAAACCACCTTTGCTGATGTGGCCGGTTGTGACGAAGCCAAAGAAGAAGTCAAAGAGCTGGTTGATTTTTTACGTGACCCCAGCAAGTTTCAAAAGCTGGGTGGTCGTATTCCGCGTGGTGTCCTCATGGTAGGTCAGCCTGGCACAGGTAAAACTTTATTGGCCAAGGCTATAGCGGGTGAGGCCAAGGTGCCTTTCTTTTCCATCTCCGGTTCGGACTTTGTTGAAATGTTTGTTGGCGTTGGCGCATCACGTGTGCGCGATATGTTTGAGCAAGCGAAAAAGCAAGCGCCGTGTATTATTTTTATCGACGAGATCGATGCTGTGGGCCGTCATCGTGGCGCAGGACTCGGCGGTGGGCATGATGAGCGTGAGCAAACGCTCAACCAATTATTGGTTGAGATGGATGGCTTTGATGGTAACGATGGTGTCATCGTTATTGCAGCAACCAACCGACCCGACGTGCTGGACCCTGCGCTGTTGCGGCCTGGACGTTTTGACCGGCAGGTAGTAGTCGGTTTGCCAGATCTGCGTGGCCGTGAGCAAATTCTTAAAGTGCACATGCGTAAAGTGCCTATTGGTGAAGACGTAAAGCCATCGGTTATTGCGCGTGGTACGCCAGGCTTTTCAGGTGCCGATTTAGCTAATTTGGTCAATGAGGCCGCACTGTTCGCCGCTCGCGCTGGTGTCCAGTTGGTGACTATGGAGCAGTTTGAATTAGCCAAAGATAAAATTATGATGGGCGCTGAGCGCAAATCAATGGTGATGTCGGACAAAGAAAAGCTCAATACGGCTTACCACGAAGCTGGTCATGCCATTGTTGGGCGTTTGGTTCCAGACCATGATCCGGTTTATAAAGTGAGTATTATTCCGCGCGGTCGTGCTTTGGGTGTCACGATGTTTCTGCCTGAGGAGGACCGTTATAGCCACAGTAAACAGCATATCCTTAGCCAAATTTGTTCTTTGTTTGGTGGTCGCATCGCCGAAGAAATTATCAACGGCAAAGACGGCGTAACTACTGGCGCTTCTAACGACATTCAGCGCGCTACCGAAATGGCGCGTAACATGGTTACTAAGTGGGGCCTCTCCGATAAAATGGGTCCCTTGTTATATGAAGAAAACCAAGAAGAAGTTTTTCTGGGTAAGTCGGCAGGTTCGAGTGCAAGTCATGTGTCGGCAAACACGCGCAATAGTATTGACGAAGAAGTGCGTCGTATTATCGATGAGTGCTACGTCAGAGCGGAAGCTTTGTTGCAAGAAAATCGCGGCAAGCTCGACAAAATGGCTGACGCGCTGATGAAATACGAAACGATAGATGCCGATCAAATTGAAGATATCATGACGGGCATCATTCCGCGCAAGCCAGCGAACTGGACCGATGACGATGAGCCCGGTGGTGGGGAGGATATCGTGAATGCGGAGAAAAGTGTGAGTGATAAGCCCGATCAAACGGGGCCATCAAGCTCTGGTAAGACACCGCCCATCGGTGGTCCGGCCGGCGAGCACTAGGTAAAAAGGCGGCGCACCATGGCCGCCTTTTTCTTATGCCTAATAATTGTGGTCGCATGATCCCTTCTTGCTTTGGATTAAAATGTGAAGCTTAGTTCCCCTTTCGGTACGAAATGGCAGATTGGTGATGCGCCTCTTGTTATGGGGGTGCTCAACGTCACGCCCGATTCTTTTTCAGATGGCGGCCGCTACTTTCGTTCATCAACTGCCGCATCGGCAAACTCCTCTGGTCTCAACCTCGATGTCGCCTTAGTGGCCGCTCGCGATATGGTTGATGAAGGTGCGATAATTATTGATGTGGGCGGCGAGTCGACGCGTCCTGGCGCGAAACCAGTCTCTGAGCAGCAGGAGCTTGATCGCGTTATACCTCTGGTTGAAAAAATAGCAGCCGAGCTTGATTGTGTGATTTCCGTTGATACTAGTACCGCAGCGGTTATGCGCGCTGCGGCTGCCGCGGGCGCTGGTTTGCTTAACGATGTGCGCAGTTTTCAGTGCGATGGCGCGCTTGAGGCGGCTGTGGCATCTCGCCTGCCGCTATGTCTCATGCATATGCTTGGCGAGCCAAGTACCATGCAAGCCGATCCGCAGTACAGTAATGTTGTTGAGGAAGTGACAGATTTTCTGGATCAGCGAATTGCAGTATTGTGTGCGGCCGGTGCGCAGCGCGAGCAAATCATGATTGACCCCGGCTTTGGCTTTGGCAAATTATTGCCGCACAATCTGCAATTGCTAGCTCACCTTGATCAGCTAGACTCTTTACAGTGTAAAATCCTTGTGGGGATGTCGCGCAAATCTATGATTGGCCAGGTTCTCGACAAGCCTGTGGCTGAGAGGCTGCACGGGGGAGTTGCTCTGGCGAGTATTGCCGTTATGCGCGGTGCGCATGTTGTTCGTACGCATGACGTGGCGGCTACGGTCGATGCGGTGAAGATGGCTTACGCTGTTAAGTGTGCCAGTTAATGCCCATCGTTAGAAGCGGCTATTAAATTTGAAAAACTATTTTAAAAATGGCACGTTAATCTTATGAGTAAAAAGTATTTTGGTACAGACGGTATTCGCGGGAAAGTTGGCGAAGGCGTTATCAACCCTGAATTTATGTTAAAGCTTGGTTGGGCGGTAGGTAGAGTTTTTTCGCGCCTTGGTAGCCGCGGTAGTGAAGTTCCGCGTGTGATTATTGGTAAGGATACACGCATTTCTGGCTATATGTTTGAATCTGCCCTCGAGGCGGGTTTAGTTGCCGCTGGCGCGAATGTGTTACTGATAGGCCCCATGCCTACGCCGGCTATTGCATATTTAACACGAACATTTCACTGTACTGCGGGTATTGTGATTAGTGCTTCGCACAATCCCTTTTATGATAATGGTATCAAGTTTTTTTCGGCCGACGGGCAAAAGCTACCTGATGATATTGAGTACGCTATTGAGGCTGAGCTTGAAAAGCCGATGGAGATGGTTGAGTCATCAGCGTTGGGCAAAGTGCGGCGCGTTGAAGATGCTAGCGGTCGCTATATAGAGTTTTGTAAAAGTACTGTGCCTACGGGCTTTACTTTGGCTGGTTTGAAGGTTGTGGTCGATTGCGCTAACGGCGCTACCTATCATGTGGCACCCAGTGTGTTGACAGAGTTGGGCGCCGAAGTAATAACTATTGGCGCGACTCCTGATGGGTTAAATATTAATGAAGCGGTGGGTTCTACATGTCCTGAGGCGCTGTCAGCTAAAGTATTAGAGTGCAAGGCCGATATTGGCGTTGCCTTCGATGGTGATGGTGATCGAGTTTTATTTGTTGACGAGCAAGGTAATACGTTAGATGGGGACGCTATTCTTTATGTTATTGCCTGCGACCGTATTCGTACGAAGGGTAGTTGCTCTGGGGTGGTTGGTACGTTGATGTCTAACTTTGGTTTCGAGTTGGCTTTGCGTGATCTCGAGGTTCCATTTGTTAGGGCTCGAGTGGGAGACCGCTACGTAAAAGAATTGATGCGCGAAAACAATTGGTTGTTAGGCGGTGAAAGTTCGGGTCATATTATTTGTTCCGATGTAACCAGTACCGGTGATGGTGTAGTGGCGGCTCTAAAAGTATTGTTCGCTGTGGTCTCCGGTGGTGAGAGCCTGTCATCGCTAGTCAGCGGCATGACAATGTTTCCGCAGGTGATGATTAATGTGCGGCGCATGCGGAGTGTTGATCTCGATGCGGATCCTGGCATTAACGAAGCTGTGCGTGAGACCGAAAAGATTTTAGGCGATGAAGGTCGAGTGCTGCTGCGGCCCTCGGGCACCGAGCCACTCATTCGAGTAATGGTGGAGGGGCGTGATCAAGTGCAAGTGCATCGGCTGGCTACCGATTTGGCGGAAAAAGTGGGTCATTTAGTTGGTTAAATTATGGCCGAGCATAAGTTGAGCTAGATGGCGAGTGATTGAGTCTGCTCGAGCGGGCATTGAAGTGGGCTTTTTTGTCCCTGAGCCGTTATCGGCAGTCATTGGCTTGTATGTTTTTGGGCGCTTAGGTAAGATTGCCGCCCTTTTTGGCTGGGCCTAGACATAGATTGCGATTGCGGGCTTTTTTGCCACGTCATCGTTGCTGTATGCCCATGTATCTTTTGCGTTTTTTGCATGGGTCGAGGTTTAAATAACGGGTAGTGTGCAGGCAAACACATGCGTAAACAGATTGTGGTGGGTAACTGGAAGCTCAACGGCACGACGGTTTTGTGCCATCAATTTGCCAGTGGCTTAGCCGATTATAAGGGTTCTGTTGAGCTGGTGATTTGTCCGCCGGCAACGCATATTGATTGCTTGGCCGGCGCTGCGAGCGCCCACCACTCCAAGGTTGGTGTTGGCGGGCAAAATGTTGCAGCGCAATTTAGTGGCGCTTATACGGGCGAGGTGTCGGCCAGTATGCTGCAAGAGTTGGGTGCATGTTACGGTATTGTGGGCCATTCTGAGCGACGGGCATTGTTCGGTGAAACGAGCGAAATGGTTGCCCAAAAAGCCAACCGGTTGTTAGAGGTTGGCATGACGCCCATTATCTGCGTTGGTGAAAGTTCGTTGGTCAGAGAGGGTGGTGAGCACGGCAAATTTGTTGGCCGGCAAGTCACTGAGGTGTTGTCACGTTTAGCGCCGTCGGTTGAGTCGGCTGTTATATTGGCTTATGAGCCGATATGGGCGGTGGGTACGGGTAATACGGCCAGTCCCGAGCAGGTGCAGAGTATGCACGCGCATATTCGAGCAGTCGCCGCGCCGTTTATTAACTCAGTGGCAACGCGGGTGCTTTATGGGGGTAGCGTAACGCCCGATAATGCAGCGAGTTTGTTAGAGTTGCCCGATGTTGATGGCGCCTTAGTGGGCGGCGCCTCATTGGAGCTCGATAAGTTTTTGGCTATTGCTGGCGGTTGCTAGGCGATGTTAAGAAGCGACGATATTTAATGCGCCGCAATGCCAGTAAAGGGTTTAGGTATAAATAAGTTTTTGCCGAATTGTTAAACAGCGGGTCGGAGTTCGAGGCAGGTTGCGGCGAAATAATTAAAACAGTGAGTTAAACAAAGCGGAAGGCGTAAGTCAGTGATCGAGCAAATTGTTATTGTAGTTCATGTGTTGGTGGCACTAAGTATTATTGGTTTGGTGTTGCTTCAGCAAGGTAAAGGCGCAGATATGGGCGCCTCATTTGGCGGTGGCGGCAGTCAAACGTTGTTTGGTGCGGCGGGTGGTGGCAGCGTGCTGACTCGTGCTACGGCGATTCTTGCGGTTACCTTTTTCGTCACCAGTTTTGGTTTGGCTATCATTGCCAAGCAAAAGGCCAGTAGCGTGAGCGCGGTTGATGATTTATTCTCGGAATCGGCTCTTGAAGCCGATGCTGCCGCTAATGACGCGCAGGCTGCGCTTGAGGCTCAGCTTGATCAATTGCCTGAGTCTGGGGCATATGAGCCGAACGCCGCGGTTGATCTCTCTGATATTGGTATTCCCGACGACGCTCAGGCTGTCGACGTTGTGGATTCTATCCCGCAGTAAAAGATTTTAAAAAATAATGACCGGTAAGCGCTGTTAAGGTGCCTTGTGGGTCAGCAGTTGATTTAGCCGAAGTGGTGGAATTGGTAGACACGCTATCTTGAGGGGGTAGTGAGCTATGCTCGTGCGGGTTCAAGTCCCGCCTTCGGCACCATCTTTTTGCAGGGTTTGATTCTCTCGCGTAAGAAGCCATCGGCTGCACTTGTCGCCGCTGCTGCGAATGCAACCTGTCAGCTCTGCCTCTGTTATTCCTCTCCGCTCTACTCGGTCGACCGCTCGATGTGTTTGGAACTCGAGTTTGCATGGCTGACTCTGCAGTTTTTCCTTTTTCGCATTGATCGTGGTCCTCCAGCAATGCCTGGCTTAGGCGGCCTGTTGCTGGGGCGGTTAGGTGCAGAGCCTTAATGTAGGAGCTTGGCGGCGAGGCTTATTGGGCAGATGGTCACATCTTGTTGAATGACGTTTCTGGGTAAGTGGTTGTGACGGGGTAAAAATACGGTAGGGCGGGTTGACGTACCGTTTTGAATCGTCAATGATTCGGCGTATCAAAAAAATTAACGGTTGCACTATTTAGTGCGTTTATCCAGCCTCCGGAACTGCTGCTTTGGGTCTACCCGAAGTGGCTTTTTGTTATACAAAGCAATAGCCCGCAGCGTGGTTTGTGTGCAATTGAGAGTGATTGAAAACGTTAAACCGCCATTATCAATTTAAGAGTACTTTTATTATGCATTTACCGTCGCTTGGCAAGTGGTTCTGTGCGAGTTTGTTTGCAGTTGTTTTAACGGCTTGTGGTGGAGGGTCCGACGGACAGGATGAGCCTGCAGAACCTGTAGTGATTAATGCAATGGGCGTCGACGGCCCGTTGCTCAACGCTCAAGTCGAAGTGTTTACGCTTGCCGATTACATTATTAACGGTGAAAACAGTACTTCGCTATTGTTGTCCGACGCGCCTGTGCGATCGGACGCCTCGACAGGAGCAATCGACAACTTGACCCTGAGTATTACCAGCGTGCTGGATGCTTTGGTGCTGGTGGTGACGGCTGATGCTAATACAATCGACCTCACAACCGGCGAGGCCCCAGTGGTCACCCAAGTAGTTACGGTGATTCGAGACCTCGATATCTACGAGCCTGTTTTTAACCCCGCCAATAGCAGTTACGATCTTTTCCGCCGTCACTATGCCACGCCCCTAACAAGCTTGGCGTTGGGTCAGGCTATTGAAGTTGCAACGGCAAACAATGAGCTAACTGAACTGGGCGTGTTGGGCGAGCTTAATAACGCCCAGCGAGCCGTTAAAAACTTGTTTGGTTTTGGCATGGCTTCAACCATTGATATTTTCACTACCTCACCCATCCTTGATGAAGTTACGGCACCGCGCTCGCTGCAAGAAGAGGAAACGCAAGGGTTGCAAGAGGATGTAGGCCAGTATCGACTCGCTATTGAGACGTTTGTTAATGCAATAGCCGCAGCGGCAGCAGCCTCTGGGCAAGATACTGCTGCA
>CAJQKT010000008.1 GCA_905478995.1 uncultured Pseudomonadales bacterium
TCGCGCTCATCTTCATAGCGCACAATACTCGCTGTTTTGCCCTGATAACCAATACGGTTTAACTGTATCTGCGCTTGAAGAATATCTCTGGGTGTGGGCATAGAAAACATAATCAGCCCCACACCGCTAAGATCTATATGCGACCAAAATTCAGGCGCCTCAGCGTCACCGAAAATAACATAGCGTCCGGCTTGCGCATGATCCGCAACGCGCTGCCTGTCGACATCAATACCACAGACTTTTTGCTGCAAATCATCTTGCAGTGCATCGTATGCCCCAGTGCCCACTCGCCCCATTCCGATAACTAATGTCGGTGCGTCTTTAGGTTGTGAAAACTGATCTTCAAGCAAAATTCGAGGACTTTCAAAACGCTTGAGCACATCACTTAAACGACCATACAAATAGTGTGACCGTGTATTAAGAATGCTCGAAAAAACGAACGACAGTGACATACTTAACGCCATGATCACCAACCATTCTTTATCTAGTAGTCCCTGCGAAACACTAATTGAACAAACAATTAATCCAAACTCACTATAATTTGCTAGGCTCAGCGAGGCTAAAAAAGCACTGCGTCGACGCAAGCGCAGACCACTCAGCCAGAAAAAAAACAAAACGGCTTTAACCGGTAGCGCAATCGCCATAATAAGAGCCACCCCTAACATATCGATAGTTGGAAGCGCAGTGAAACCAATTGCAAGAAAAAAGGCTATTAAAAATAAGTCTTTAAAGCCCAATAAAGATTTAGCTAACTCCGCAGACTTTTTGTGGGTACTTAACAACACTGCAAAAATTAACGCACCTAGGTGGGCCTTCAAACCCACCAGCTCAAATAATTGCCCGCCGGCAAAGGCTAGAAAGATACCTGCCAAAGGCAACAATTCGCCATGCCCACAACGCTCCAGCAGGTGATGCAACAGTGGCCGAGCCAGCGGCAACGCCAACAAACACAATGCCCACCATGAAGGATTGAGATCCGAGGCTAGCGAAACAAAAATAACGGCCAAAATATCCTGTACGATCAATATTCCTATAGCAACTTGGCCATGTCGCGCGCGCATCTCACCATTATCTTCAAGCACTTTTACAGCGATCACTGTACTACTAAAACTTACCGCAAAACCGATAACAGCAGCACTGACTAGGTCGATACCCATAAAATAGCTAAGGCCTAAAAAACCTAAAAACAGAGAATTAATTATGGTCAGGCCGGTTATCATGCCCATATGACCCAAGGTCGATGCCCAGACTTCTGGCTTGAACAAGTTTTTTACATTGAGCTTCAAACCGATGGTAAAAAGCAGTAGTGTGACGCCCAATTCCCCTAACGCCTCTAGTGAGGGGTCTGGTTCGACACCGAGTAGATGCAAGCCAAAGCCAGCCGCCAGATAGCCGACTAACGGCGGTAAACTAAGCTGCTTGGCTAAAAAACCAAAGCCAAAGGCAACGAATACCCAAAGATAATCCATAGCGTCTCAATAAAAATTTATTTATGTTATGCACACTTTATACCTGCCACGATATAGATCAACTAAAAAATGACCCCGCTCATTCTCACCAGCCATAACCATTAATCATTGATATCTTTAATAAGCTCGCGTGGCAGCTTGCCCTGCAGCAGTTCAATTATGAAGGCACGCCGCAACTAAGATTACAGGCAGCACGCCAGCACCTATGAAGCTGCCATCTTTGGGGGCGATGTTGGGAAAGGGCAAATATTGAGGCGTGGTAATAAAACTATCTAGAGGGACTTTGTGGGATTCGGTCACTGGAATACCACGAGCGCCTAGCGTCACTCTTGCGTTAAACGCATTCAGCAACCTTAACCGGTATTGCGCATACCTGCGGCTATGCCAGCAACAGTAACCATAATTGCTTCCGCCATCAACGCATCTTCGGCTTGCCTGTTACGCAACAATAACTCGACCTGTAAAATATTGAGTGGATCGGTATAAATATTTCGCAACCCAATAGTCTCCATTGCCCAGGGCTGATTTTCTAATAGCTCTTCAGAACCGATAAGAGAAAGCACCGTAGTGACATCTTTTGCTAACTGCCCGCGCAACTCATGGCCTATATGCTGATTTTCCTCTGCCACCAGTCGGCTATCGTAATAAAGCGACAGCGCCATATCAGCCTTGGCAAAAACCATCTCTAGCATGGACAATCGCGTATCAAAAAAAGGCCAATGCTCACGCATACTTTGCAGCAAGTCACCATGACCGGCATCCAACTCACCCTGAATAGCCTGCCCCGCACCCAGCCAGGCCGGCAACATTAAACGGTTTTGACTCCACGCAAATATCCACGGGATCGCGCGCAAGCTTTTAATACCACCTTTGTTACCCCGCCGCGCTGGTCGCGACCCAATAGGCAAGCGCGAAAGTTCAGGCTCTGGTGTAGCCTGACGAAAATAGTCAACGAAATTGGGATGACGCTGAACAATATCGCGGTAGTGCTCGCAACTTTTTTGCGATAAGTCGTTCATTACCTGGCGCCATTCTTTTTTGGCTTTAGGCGGCTCTAAGAGATTGGCTTGCAAAATAGCGCTGCTATAGAGCGCCAACGTTTTTGTCGCTATAGATGGCTGACCCAGCTTAGTGCGAATCATTTCGCCTTGCTCGGTGACTCTCAATCCACCTTGCAACGTGCCCGGAGGCTGCGATAGCAACGCCGCATGCGCAGGCGCACCACCTCGCCCAATAGTGCCGCCACGACCATGAAATAACGTTAAATTGACGTCAAACTCTTCACAAACGGTCAGAATATTTTCTTGCGCACAATACTGACCCCAAGCAGCAGCCATAACACCAGCATCTTTGGCTGAATCGGAATACCCGATCATCACCATCAGCTGCTGTGCAATATATTGCCGGTACCATGAGTTTTCAAGCAGCTGATTCACAACCGCAGGTGCATTGGTTAGATCGTCTAGCGTTTCAAACAGCGGAGCCACCGGCAGTCGCTCAGAACAGCCGCTTTCTTTGAGCAGAAGCTCCACAGCCAATACGTCAGAGGGCTGGCTAGCCATTGAGATGACATAAGCACCGAAAGCTGTAGCGGGATGTTCCGCGACCAATGCACACGTAGCTAACAACTCTTGGCTGTCTTCACTAGGCTGCCAACGACGCGGAATCAAAGGACGATTGCTTTTCAACTCAGCATAGAGAAAAGCCTGACGATCAGCCTCGCTCCAATCTAAATAATCGCCAAGGCCCAGATGCTGGGTCAACTCTGAAAAGAATGCACTATGCACGCCAGCCTCTTGGCGAATATCGTGACGCACCAAGTGCAAGCCAAAACAACGCACACGTCGCAACACATCAAGCAGTGCACCATTTGCAATAACCGACATACCACTAGCAATTAACGATTCGTAACAAATCAGCAGTGGCTGCCACAAATCATCTAACGTTTCTATAATGCCCTCGTTTGCGGAGGCTTGATGATTTAAACGCTGCTTTAAATTTCGCAACGTTTTCTTCAATCGCAGACGCAGCTCACGCAGCAACACTCGGTAAGGCTCACGCGCATTATTTGTGAGTGACTCCAATCTAGCATCGCAAGCAGACATCGATAACTCTTCGATTAAACTATTAATGTCTCTGTAGTAAAGATCAGCCGCCTGCCAGCGGCTTAAGAGCAAAACCTCACGGGTAACTTTAGCGGTTACATTAGGATTACCATCACGGTCACCACCCATCCATGAGCTAAACGCCACGGGTGATGCAGTTAAAGGCAATGAGGCCCCGGTTGCTTTACGCAAAGAGCCATCTAACCTTCTCAAATAATTGGGCACTGCGATCCACAGCGAATTTTCTACTACTGCAAAGCCACCTTTGGCCTCGGCGATGGGCGTAGGGCGCTGCTCTCGAAATTCTTGGCTATACCAGATTTGACTAACTAACTCTTTAAGACGCGTACGAATACTAATTTCTTCACGCTCAGTTCGACCCTGTAATTCTAATTGACCCAGTAAATCATTAATTGCATCATATTTATGCATCAGCGTGCGACGCACAACTTCGGTGGGGTGCGCAGTAAGTACCAGTTCAATACGAAGAGAATCGACCGCGCCATTAAGTTGCTGTTGAGAGACGCCGCTTTCCACTAATTGGGTGAAAACAGTGTCTAATGTGTTCGTTGCCGAAAACTCATCATCCATTTGGCGCGACACCGCATGGTGCTGCTCAGCAATATTAGCAAGATTAAGAAATTGAGTGAAAGCGCGCGCCACGGGCAACAGCTGGCCTTTATCCAGCGTGTTGAGCAGCTCTTGCAAACTCCGATGGTCACGCTCACTGCCATCGTGAGCCGATTTAGAGAGTTGGCGAATATTTTCAACGTTGTCAAAAAATGGCTGGCCCTCAGCCTCGGCAATAACTTCACCCAAAAGACGCCCCAGCAAACTGACATTGCGACGCAAGGAAAGATATTTATCACTACTCATATCAAAGTCTACACAGTGTGGGAGGGAACCCATGGACAACAGTAAAGATTGGCAAACAAACCCGCTTAAGCAGCCTACGAAAAAATTGAACGTCTCGCAGGCTACCTAGTTACTCTACGACCATTGGGCAAGCTTCTGCAGCAGATCACACACTCGGCTCGAATAGCCCCATTCGTTATCATACCAATTAAGCACTCGAACATAATGCCCGCCGGTCACGCCCGTAAAGCCCGAGTCATAAATTGATGAATGCGAATTACCAATAATGTCTGAAGACACAATAGGCTTGTCAGTAAACTGCAAGATTCCACGCATTGCTTCAGTTTCAGAAGCCGCTCGCACTACGTCGTGCACATCCTGATAGCTAACGTTTTTAGCGAGCTTTGCAAACAAATCAACGACCGATCCGTCCGGTACGGGGACGCGCGCCGCAATGCCGTGTAACTTACCTTGCAAGTCTGGCAACACTTCACCGACAGCTTTAGCAGCGCCCGTTGAAGTGGGGATGATATTTTCTGCAGCCGCCCTACTTCTGCGCCAATCCGAATGTGGCACGTCGGCCAGGCGCTGATCGTTGGTATAAGCGTGCACCGTGTTAATCACACCCTCTTTTATGCCAAAGGCCTCATGCAAAACTTTGGCCATTGGCGCTAAACAGTTGGTTGTGCAGCTCGCATTGGATATGACCTTATGTTCGGGCAACAAGCCGGCGTCATTCACGCCGAGTACCACCGTATAGTCAATCGGCTCAGCTGCAGGAACTGTCAGGATAACCCGCTTAGCGCCAGCGCTGATGTGCTGCTGTAATTGGGCCATTTTGCGGAAAACACCCGTAGACTCCACAACAGCATCGACACCCATATCAGCCCAAGGTAAGTCAGCTGGATTTTTTTCGTTAAGCAATTTAACGCGACTATTAGGCGTAATAAAATGACCATCTTGCAAGGTCAAGCTTTTGCCAAAACCGCCCATAACCGTATCGTAACTCAATAAATAACGTAAAGCGTCTGGATCAAAAAGGTCATTAATAGCAACGACATCGATACCATCTATGTCATCAAGTATTCTGAAGACCGCGCGACCAATTCGTCCGAATCCGTTTATAGCAACTTTCATTACGCGACCTCCCCTTTACTTTCCAGTGTTGAATACAGGCGCACAACATCAAGCAGGCGCGCTGCGTGGCCAATATTTTCATACCAACTCAGCGTCTTAATCGTTTGAGTACCGGCTTTGACCGTGCCCTTAGTATCAAAAAGCAGCGATAACGAGCTGCCAATAACATCGGATGACACGATAGGATCGTCGGTAAAACCAACAATGCCAGGATAATCTTCAGCTGCGGAACGCATCGCGTCGTTGACATCCTCAATCCCAACCTTGGCATCCTTCATGACAATATTCGTGTCGAGTAGGCAGCCCTCATGAATAGGAACGTTTAGCACATAGGTTAATACCTTGTCGCTCATCTCAGGCAAAATTTCATGCAGCCACAAATGGGCCTCGTGGGTGTTAGGGATGATATTCTCAGCCGCCGATCGGCTGCGCCTAAAATCACTGCCCGCGTAATCTTGTAGCGCTTGATCACTGGTGTAAGCATGCACACTGGTCATGCTGGCGCATTCAATTTCAAAACGGCTAGAAAGAATTTTGAGTAACAGGCACAGCGCGCTTGAAGTGGCCGAACCCGCCGAAATCATGCGATCAGAAACCATAGCCGCTTGATCATTGACGCCTGGCACAATAATGCGATCAATCGAATCAACCGGTAGTGAGCGCAAAATAACGCGTGGCGCGCCATTGTCTAGATGCGCTTGCATGTCGCGAGCTTCACGGTATTTGCCCGTGGCATCGATAACAACGTCAACACCATAGATATCCCAAGGCATAGCCTCTGGGCGATCTATATGAATTAAACGCGACTTAAACCGAGGATTGACTAAAAAATTGCCTTCAAGCGTGTGCCGCTCGCTTTCTTTAATTTCGGAACACAGCAAATAATGTAAAATCTTAGGCGCACCGATATCGGCAATCGCAACGATTTCTATGTCATCACTGCGTGATGCAAGTTCATATAACTGTCGGCCAGTTTGACCAAAGCCCATCAGGCCCACCCGAATTGGTTGGCTGTTTGCCACAATATCACCTCTTTTTTCGTTTAAATCATCACGCAACTGCGATATTTATGCGTGCTGTAACCGCTTATTCAGCGGGCTTGTAAAAATCTGACCGCGATGGCAGCCGCATTTTCGACGGATGCTTCGCTGTCCAGCGCGCCGGCATGAAAGCAATGCAATGGCCAACGCACAAGCACCTGAAAATATACTGGGTGTTAAAAACACATCGCCGCGGCACTACAAAAACTGCTAGCGCACTTCTGCATGTACATTTAAAAATTTAACTGTGTATGTTGTGTCACAAGCTGAGTCAAAAGGCGTCTGGACGCCGCGCAAAGTGACCGCAGGCTGGCCATTCAACGCTCTCACTTTTTTCTCAAAGAACAGCGTGATGACTCAGCAATTTTTCCTCGAAGGCGCTTCCATTTGAGGATGCCAATTCTACTCTATTGTGACGATCAAAAGCGGTGACACCTGAGTGCCCTCTATCGCATTTTTAGGACGCAATAGCGGTTCGATGCACTTGCATCCAATAATGTCTGCGTTTTTAACAATGGGCGCATGAATCAACAGCCATACTCACTCTTGCAAACATCACGCATTACATCGCTTTTCTTTCAATTTTAACGGCTCAGCGAAAAAAATGCTCACTTACTCTGTATCAAAACGTGGCTAAAACCTTATCATTTACACCACGCACACTAGGTCACCACATCCGGCTTGCTACGCCCGGTGACATACGCAATACGGGCCACCTGATTGCCTACTTCGATTAAGTCTGCCAGTGCTTTTTGCGGAGAAAGCTCCAGCAAACTCGGATCGTCCTGATAACAATCATAATAAGCACGCAATGTTGCCCCTTGGGTGCCAGTGCCAGAGAGCCGCAGCACAATGCGACCACCATTATTCAAAAATAGGCGAACCCCTTGATGGCTAGCCTCACTGCCATCGACAGGGTCGCTATAGTGAAAATCGTCAGCCGACTCAACAACCAAGCCACCCAACTCCCGTCCGGCAAAGTGCGGCAGCTGCTCGCGCAAATCAGCCATCATGCTTTGCGCGCCATCGCTATCTACACCTTCGTAGTCATGCCGTGTAAAATAATCGCGACCATACGCCCGCCAATGCTTCCTAACGATATCACAAAGAGGCTCATCTCTTACTGCCATTATGTTGAGCCAGAACAAAACCGCCCACAAACCGTCTTTTTCGCGCACATGATCAGAGCCGGTGCCAAAACTCTCCTCACCACAAAACGTAATCTTAGCTGCATCAAGCAAGTTACCAAAAAACTTCCAGCCAGTAGGCGTTTCAAAAAAGTTAATATCTAAATGGCGCGCCACTCGGTCTGCTGCACGGCTCGTTGGCATTGATCGTGCGATACCCGCAATACCTTTACAATAGCCAGGGACCAATTCAGCATTTGCAGCCAAAATAGCTAAACTATCGCAGGGGTTGAGATAAAAGTTTTTACCATGCACCAAGTTTCGATCGCCGTCGCCATCAGAAGCGGCTCCAAAATCTAACGAATTATCACCGCTTAACAAGGCAATCAAATCAGCTGCATGCTTCTGGTTTGGATCTGGATGACAGCCACCAAAATCTGCCAATGGCACACCGTTCATAACGGTACCATTAGGCGCACCCAAACGACGCTCAAAAATATCCAAAGCATACGGACCGGTCACAGCATGCATCGCATCAAAACGCATGCGGAACGTGCCATTAGTGAGCAATGCGCCAATGGCATCAAAATCAAATAGCGACTCCATTAAATCGGCATAGTCAGCCACGGGGTCGATAATTTCCACCTGCATATCATTAATTAGAAACGAATCGAGATGATCTAAGTCTATATCCGGCGTTGCGACCGTGTAATAGCTGGCGAGCGTCTGGGTTTGGTCGTAGATGGCATCCGTTAGCTGCTCACTCGCAGGGCCGCCGTTTGCGGCATTAAACTTAATACCAAAATCACCCTCTGGACCGGCAGGATTGTGACTCGCCGACAAAATAATGCCGCCACAGGTTTTATGCTTTCGAATAATGCATGAGGCAGCTGGCGTCGACAAAATTCCACCCTGCCCGATCAACAAACGGGAAAAGCCGTTTGCAGCAGCCATACGGCTAATAGTTTGAATGGCCGTACGATTATAAAACCGACCGTCACCGCCAAGCACCAAAGTTTTACCGTGGCACGGAGCAATGGTATTAAAAATAGATTGGACAAAATTCTCCAAATAACCAGGCTGTTGAAACTCAGTAACTTTTTTTCTTAGTCCTGACGTTCCCGGTTTTTGACCCGCAAAAATTTGCGTGGCAATACGGTCTTGGCTCATTACAATTCCTTTATTCAACACTTACTGGCTCACATAACTTCTATTTTGTCAGAATCTAAATAAATACAGAAATATCCGAAGCCCGTTCGTCAGAAGTGGCGCTCATTATGCCGATAAAAAGCGCAACCTGATTCGCATCGCAGCCCAAGGCGGCAACCGCTTTACTCAAATAACTGGTAAACTTGCAAACGAGCTACTTCGAGGGCAGCGGAGCATAGCCAAATTTATGCGCTTAGTTTGTTTAAATGCGCTGTATCAGTGGTGTTTTTGCGACAAAATTTTTTAGAGCAAGAATTGGCGGTTAAAAACTGGGGCGTCAATCAAAATTCATAGCATTAACTCTCTTCACCACCCGTAAGCCTGACAAATTATCTTTGCAAAAGCATCCATCGTTTCGGAAATAACATCTATGAAAATAAAAGCAGCCATACTCAATGAAATAGGCGCCCAAGCACCCTACATTGATTCCAAACCACTGCGCATTGAAGAAATCGAATTGCAGCCTCCCGCAGCGGGTGAAGTGCTAGTCAAAATCGCAGCGGCCGGCCTTTGTCACTCAGATCTTTCGGTTATTGATGGCAACAGGGCACGCCCAACGCCCATGGTGCTTGGCCATGAAGCCTCCGGCATCGTAGAAGCCCTCGGGCCGTATGTGAATGACTTGCAAGTGGGCGATCACGTCGTTATGGTTTTTGTACCTAGCTGCGGCCACTGCTTGCCGTGCTGTGAAGGCCGACCGGCACTATGCGAGCCAGGCGCAGAAGCCAACACCGCAGGCACACTGATTTCTGGCGAGCGCCGCCTATTACGCAATCAACAAAGCCTACACCATCACCTGGGTGTTTCAGCATTTGCAGAATATGCCACCGTATCGCGCAACTCTCTGATTAAAATTGATAAAGACTTACCCCTAGATCAAGCAGCCTTATTTGGCTGCGCAGTGCTCACGGGTGTGGGCGCTGTAGTTAATACAGCTAAAATAGAGCCCGGTTCCACGGTGGCGGTGGTTGGCTTGGGCGGCGTGGGCTTGGCCTCTTTACTAGGCGCCAAAATGGCCGGTGCTAGTCGCATTGTTGCTGTCGACCTAGACGATACTAAATTAGCCCTGGCCAAAAAACTGGGCGCAACCGATTGTTACAACGCTAGGTCGCCCGACTGCGTGGCCGAAATTCGTGAGGCCACGCAGGGCGGCCTTAATTATGCGTTTGAATTAGCCGGAGCCATTCCGGCATTTGAAACGGCCTACAATATCACTCGGCGCGGCGGCACGACGGTTACTGCAGGCCTACCTCATCCTGACAAAACTATGGCGCTAGCGCCAACTCGATTAGTGGCCGAAGAGCGCACCATCAAAGGTAGCTATATAGGAACGAGCGTGCCGGTGCGCGATCTGCCGCGATACATTTCGATGTTCCGGCAAGGTAAGCTAGCAGTCGACAAATTGTTAACTGGTCGCCTCAAATTTGAAGATATCAATGAAGGCTTTGATCAAATGGCACAAGGTAAAGCCGTTAGACAGGTGATCACCTTCGATTAAGCACTCAATCTATTAATATTTAAGCAGTTTTTTACGTGCAACAATAATAGGTAGCAAGCCCATGTCCCTAGCTGTTTATAGTGTAATGGTTGCCGTCGCCTTGATCGGCTATGTACTGTGGCGACAGTTGCGCAAAGTATGGCTGCAACGACGGCGCGCGCATCTATATGCCAGCCCCTTTAACGCAAATTGGCAAGCCATTCTCGAGCAACATGTTGCGCTGTACTCACGCCTCCCAGCCGCACTACGAGACAAACTACATGGACATATCAATTATTTTTTAGCCGATAAACAATTGATTGGGCGCAACGGACAAGTCATCACTGATGAGATAAAACTGATTGTCGCAGCCAACGCTTGCTTACTAGTCATACATCGTAATGATGCGATTTTTCCTGGATTTAAAACGGTCCTCATCTACCCAGACACCTATGTTGCTAAGCAGGTTTCAATCGAGAGCGGCGTCACGGTCAGCAAAAACAGCGTTCGGGCGGGCGAGTCATGGCACGGCGGCCCTATTGTCTTATCTTGGAGTGATGTGATGCGCGGCTCACTCGATGGCGAGGATGGGCATAATGTTGTACTGCATGAATTTGCACACAAGCTGGATGAAGAAAACCTCACCACCAATGGCATGCCCATACTACGCAACCGCGATCAGTATGCCAGCTGGGTTGAAGTATTGAACAAAGAATATGAAGCGTTTTTAAGCCGGGTAGACCGCAAAAAGAATAAAGTAATTGACGAATACGGCGCAGTGTCGCCGCCAGAATTCTTTGCTGTAGCCACAGAATCTTTTTTTGAGAAAGGGCCCGCCATGGCCGCGCGCCTACCTGGTTTGTATAAGCAATTGCAGGACTACTACCGCGTTGATCCAGCTAGCTGGTAGCGCTGCCAACTCGGCAAAAATAGGGCTACTTTACATTCTGAAACGCCTTGCCAAAAAACCAGCGCACTGCTTATAAAAATTAAATAGCAGCGGCCAATAAATCATTCAGGATAATTGTTTCACTGCGATCAGGGCCAGTAGAAACAATATCGATACTTGTTCCAACCACTTGCTCAATAAGAGCAATGTAATCACGTGCCGCAGCAGGTAAATCGGCTACGGTTTTGGCACCAAAAGTTGTTTCCTGCCAGCCCGGCACTTCTTTATAGACTGGAACTAATTGGGCGAAGTGAGCACTATCGGTATTTAAACTCAACGTGTTGCCCTCAGCGTCATGATAGCCGGTGCACACTTTAATCGTTTCTAGCCCATCCAAAACATCGAGCTTGGTCAGACAAATACCGGATAAACTATTTAACTGTACGGCTCGGCGCACAGCCACCGCATCAAACCATCCGCAGCGTCGTGCACGGCCCGTAGTGGCGCCAAACTCATTGCCTTTTTCAGCCAAATGGGCCCCCACATCATCAGACAATTCGGTGGGGAAAGGTCCAGAGCCTACGCGCGTGGTATAGGCCTTGGTAATGCCAAGAATATAATCAAGATGCAGCGGGCCAACGCCTGTACCGGTAGCCGCACCCCCAGCTGTTGTATTAGAAGATGTCACAAATGGGTAAGTGCCATGATCGATATCAAGCAGCGAGCCCTGAGCACCTTCAAACAAAATAGATTTTCCAGCCTCGCGATAGCCATGCAAAGCTTCAGTCACATCGGTCATCATTGGCAACATTTTCTCTGCCATGAGCATCACATCATCAAAAGTTTTTTCTACATCGACCGCCTCAACCTTGTAATAATTAGTTAGCACAAAATTATGATAATCGAGTACTTCAACCAATTTATTTTTAAACGCCACCGGGTTTGTTAAGTCACCCAGACGCAAAGCGCGCCTAGCAACTTTGTCTTCATAAGCAGGGCCTATGCCGCGACCAGTAGTGCCAATTTTATCGGCACCACGAGCCAGCTCACGTGCCTGATCAAGTGCAACGTGATAAGGAAGAATTAGTGGGCAAGCCGCACTCAACTGCAAACGATCGGCAACCGGCACGCCTTGCTCTTGCAAGCCAGCCATCTCAGATAACAGCGCCTCGGGAGACAGCACCACGCCATTGCCTATTAAACAAATAACTCCGTCATGCAAAATACCAGATGGTATTAAATGCAATACCGTTTTTATACCATTGATAACCAGCGTATGACCTGCATTGTGGCCACCTTGAAAACGCACCACCACATCGGCTTTTTGCGTGAGTAAATCAACAATCTTCCCTTTACCTTCATCGCCCCATTGAGAGCCAAGAACTACGATATTTTTATTCATGCAACCTTTACTGCCCTTACATTTAATTGATTATCGAACGACCCAACCATCACTGGTAGACACCAGCCGCTGCTGGTAATGGTCGAGCTGCTGCGCCTGCACATTCACAACTATTTTACCCTGAGCACGCAGTGCCTGTACTTCTTCCCACAATGCTGCGTCATGAATAATTGGCGCTGCAATTGCCTGAATTTTTTCAACGACGCCATCAGCATTTTCGCCATCACTTGGGCTAAGGCCAGCTGATTCGTCACCATATATAAAGTTGATCAGTGTTTTTACATCAGTATTAAAACCCGTAGCCGGTCGCGCTGCGCCAAATACCTGCCCTACATCATCATAACGGCCACCGTTGGCTAGTGCAGAGCCATGCCCGTCGGCATAGGCTGCAAATACCAAACCTGTGTGATAGGCATAACCGCGCAACTCAGTGAGGTCGAAGTAAATACCCACTTCAGGAAAGCGCAGCGCAATTACATCAGCCACCCCTGCTAGCTCGTCAAGCGCACCAGTAATTTTTTTTGCGATGTCGATAGTTTCAATGCCTGCAGCAGCCGAGCTTTGATAGAGCGCCTCGAGACCCTGCAATAATTTACGCGCATCATCCAACACATGCCGGTCGCCGCACAACAACGGAAGCTGGCAAATAATTTCAACTAGCTGCTTGTCAGTAATGAGCTTGGGCGCCAACTCACGCAACTCAGTCACCGATTTTCTTTGCAACGCATCTTCAATGAGCACCTTGGCATCATCATGCAATGAAGGCTGCAGGCTATCTATGACCGCAAGTACCGTGCGATAAATACCCACATGACCTAAATCGAGCGTTAACCGATGCAGCCCCTTGCCGCCGTTGCCTGGGCCACGGGCATAGCGAGTATCCACCGCCTGCAACATAGCCAACATGAGTGAAATAATTTCGATGTCGGCGTCCAATCCTGCATCGCCATAGAGCTCTGCACCAGCCTGCATCGGGCAGCGTGATGCTAGCGGCGCACTAGGGCGGGTATGCAAAACACTACCGGCATAACAAAGTCGATTAGTGCCGGTGGCACGCATACTATGCGCGTCAATTCTGGCTGTTTGGGGCGTGATGTCGGCTCGTATTGCCATCGGCTTACCGCTAAGCTGATCGGTCAAGCGAAAACTTTGATGAGCAACATCATCGCCCATGCCGATCAACAATGAATCGGTAAACTCCACCAGCGGCGGCACAACCAATTGATATCCCCACGTCTTGTATAAGTCGAGAATATCACGGCGCACCTGCTCAGCTACCGCGGCTTGCTGCGGCAATAACTCATCAACCCCTTCGGGTAATAACCATCGATCCTGGCTCGTCATGTTGCAACCTGACTATATAAACTAGTTTAAAACGTACAGTAACCCTACCCCAATGAGCATACTAACAAATCCGGCCATGCGGATCTGACGCTCTTGAAGGGCAAGTAAACTTTGCATTGTCTGACGCCAGAGTCGTGGCGAAAGGAATGGCAGCATGCCCTCTAGCACGAGGACCAAACAAGCGGCAACAATCAATTCTTGTAACATAGCGTTCTCGTCATGAAAGCTGGCTGCGTCCAACTCTCGCTAGTTTACCTATCTTGGCGGCCGGATGCTGCCGCACAAATCACCTTTAATCAAACGTAAAAAAGCCGGGCAGTCTGCCCGGCTTTAGAAGTTTGCTTAGTTGGCGCTATTTACCATCAATATTGTTCAAATAGCGGAAGAAATCACTATCTGGATCGACCAGTAAAATATCACCTTTGTTCGAGAAAGAAGTCTTATAGGCATTCAAACGGCGCGTAAATGCATAAAACTCGCTATCTTTGTTATAAGCATCAGCATAAATAGCCGCGCCCTTAGCATCGCCAGCACCGCGCGTTTCTTCAGCCTCGCGGTAAGCTTCAGCCTCTAACACAACCTTTTCGCGGTCGGCGTCTGCCCTGATTTTTTCAGCCAATTCCAAGCCCTCAGAGCGATATTGACGGGCTTCTTTTTCTCGGTTGGTCCGCATCCGATCAAATACCGCCGAACGAACTTCTTGCGGGATATCGATACGCTTAACCCGCACATCGATAATCTCTACCCCTAACTCTTTACGCGTAGATTCATCGAGACCCTTGGTCAAATCAGCCATCATCTGATCACGTTCACCCGAGACAACTTCATGCAGCGTGCGCTTGCCGATTTCGTTACGCAAATTATCGTTAACCCTGTTAGCAAGCAACACTTTAGCCTGCTCTTCATTGGCACTCGTGGACTTGTAGTAAGTGCCCACATCGTACACACGCCATTTTACATAGGAATCAACTTCAAGCCGCTTTTCTTCTTGCGTATAAAAGCTTGCAGGCTTTGCATCAAAAGTTAGCAAACGACGATCAACCTTACGGATATCATCAGCGAACGGGATCTTAAAGTGCAAACCAGGCTCGATTCCTGACTCAACCAATTCACCAAAACGCAACTTAATAGCCGTTTCAGTTTCGATGATCCGATAAACAGAACTGGAAATAGCCAGTAATATAAGCGCTATGATGAGCGCCAACATGGGTAGTCTATTTGACATTATCGACCCTCCGAGCGGGTAGTTCGCGACTGTTCACGCCGCAGTTGATCGAGCACTTCGCGTGCAATTTTGCCGGCAAGATCAGGCTCTGCAGATGCCGCGCGACTCGATGCGGCACTTTGTGAAACCAATTTATCGAGAGGCAAATACATCATGTTATTGCCCCCTTCAATATCGACCAAAACCTTAGATGAATTACTCATGACGGTTTCCATGGCATCTAAGTACAGACGCTCTCGCGTTACCTCCGGTGCCTTGCGGTACTCGGCATAAAGTAGCTCAAAGCGCTCAGCATTACCCATAGCCTCGGCAATGACTCTATCGCGATAACCAACGGCTTCTTGTAAGATTCGCTGCGACTTACCACGAGCCTCAGGAACGATTCCATTAGCGTAAGCCTGCGCTTCATTAACAAAGCGCTCTTTATCTTCCTTCGCCGCAATAACATCATCAAAGGCCGACTTAACTGCCGTGGGCGGCTCAGCCTTCAATAGGTTAACGGTAGTAATAGCAATGCCTGTTTCATACAAATCGAGGTAGGTCTGCAAGCGAACTTTAGTTTCTTGCGCCATGACTTGGCGTCCCTCAGACAAAACGGCGCTCGACTTAGTACTACCAACCACGTGCCGCAAAGCGCTATCCGTAGCATGGCGCAAGCTCGTGATGGGATCGCGCACATTGAGTACGAATGCTTTAGGATCAGGAATATTGTATTGCACCGAGATGGGCACTTCGACAATATTCTCATCTTCAGTCAGCATTAACCCACGCGCAGAATAATCCTGCTCTTGGGTAACCAAGACTGTGAAGCGCTGATCAATAATAACTGGGTTCCAATGCAAGCCCGGCCCTAAAGTTTCATGGTACTTACCTAATCGCAAAATGACGGCGCGCTCTTTTTCATCAACCTGATAAACACCGGCGAACAGCCAAACGACCAAAAGAACCGCAACCAGCAGCCCAACCAATCCCGCAGATAATTGTGGCGCTCCAGACTTACCCGAGCCACCGCCAGAGCCACCGCGCTTACCACCAAAGATACCCCGCAGTTGATCGCGCATCTTATTCAGCGCCTCATCTAAATCGGGTGGACCCTGATCCGGACTGCTCCAGGGATCTCCTTTACGTCGATCGTCATCGCGATCATCACCGGAGTTTAATACCGGTATATTACGAGCCATCAGCTACCCCACATTGATTCAATCAATTTAAAACAATAAAATTAAAAACTGTTGGTTTCCAGTGACGCCAAATCACGCGACACAACCAACAATATGACTTTTGCCACTCAGCGCTCAATCACGACACGCCATCTGCGTGCCCAATGCCGGTGATTGTAGCAAAAACACCGGCAGTTATTTAGAATAACCACCCTTGAATCTTCACAAAACACGGCAACAAATGCCGTAACCTCGTGAAAGCTATTTACCGGGCGGCCAACTGATTCCAGCCTCCTCGAGCAATCGCTGCAAGGCGCTGGCTCGGTGGCAAATAACTAATTCATAGCCGCCATCGTCATCTATCTGCTCAGACTGCACAGCACCCTCAGCATACAATTTGGCACGTAAGCGCGCCTGCGCAGCAGCCAGCTGTAAAGTGCCACGCCATATGTTGGCGTCAAGCGAACCGGCAATACGCGTTAATAATTCTGACATACCCGCACCGGTATGCGCCGACAACCAAATCTTACGCGATCTTAAATCCTCATCCGACCATTCATCAACAACCTCGTTAAGCGGCGCCGCTCCGGACAATAAATCGACTTTATTCATCACCTGAATACGCGGCAGGTCCATCGCGCCAATCTCTGCCAAAACCTCCTCTACCGCATCAATTTGGCCCTGCATATCAGCTGCCGATGCATCGATAACATGCAACAGTAAATCAGCTTGGGCAGCTTCTTCTAATGTCGCCTTGAAGGCATCCACTAGCTGGTGCGGTAAATCACTCACAAAGCCGACCGTATCGGCCAAAATAATTTTGCCAAATGAAGGCAGATCAAACGAACGCATGGTGGTATCGAGCGTGGCAAATAACTGGTCTTTAACCAGTACGCCGGCTGAAGTTACCGCATTAAATAATGTTGACTTGCCCGCATTGGTATAACCCACCAAAGCAATTGTCGGCAGTTCAGCACGAGAGCGAGCGCGACGACCTTGATCATGCTGAGCATTAACCTTTGCCAAGCGACGCTTTATAGCAGTAATACGCACTTGCAGCAGACGTCGATCAGTTTCAAGCTGAGACTCGCCTGGGCCGCGGATGCCAATACCGCCTTGCTGGCGCTCAAGGTGAGTCCAGCCGCGCACTAAACGGGTAGATATATGTTCCAGCTGTGCCAGCTCAACCTGCAACTTGCCAATATGGCTGCGTGCGCGCTGAGCAAAAATATCAAGAATAAGACCTGTGCGATCAATGACTTTACATTCGAGCTCTTTTTCCAAGTTGCGCTCTTGCGAGGGACTCAGCGTGTGATTAAACAACGCTACATCAATATCATTGGCTTTAACTAATTCAGCCAACTCATCAACCTTGCCCGAACCAATCAATAGTCGCGGTGACGGGTCCTTGCGCTGCATACTCTCTAGATAAATAGGGCTAATGCCTGCTGCGCGCACAAGATCAACAAATTCATCAACGGAACTGTCACCAGAGGCGAGGCGCCCAGACTCATCATTTGAGCCGCTCGCCACCGCGCGCTTGGCTGCAGAATGCCTCTTAAATGAACCCGTGAATGAGCAATGGACCAGCAGCGCTCGCTCGCCGGCCTCTGGCCGATCAAAGAACAACGGCAACCTCGCACGTGAGAGGTAAAAGTCTTATCGTCAACATAAACCCTGCCTTATCAATGGTACCTGCAGCAACCTGCAGACGTATTTGCACCGCAGCTCGCACTAGCCTGCCAAGTAACCATCGCTCAGTGAGGGCTTACTCGCTATCGTCGGATTCTTCTTCGTCACCTGGATGCTGCATTGGCAGGCGTACATTGCGGCCTGGCACTACCGTAGAAACGGCATGCTTGTAGACCATCTGGCTAACAGTATTTTTTAATAAAATAACAAACTGATCAAAAGACTCGATTTGCCCTTGGAGCTTTATTCCATTAACCAAGTAAATAGAAACTGGGACGCGCTCTTTGCGCAATAAGTTCAGGTAAGGGTCCTGCAACGTTTGTCCTTTGGACATGGTGGATCTCCCAAAAATAGTGGGGTTTAAGAAATTGTCCGAAATAACACCGGACCAATAGTTTGCTCCCAGTTTGCCTTGACAACAATCGTCTGGACCAACACAGTCCGGCTACTTATTTGATGCTTATTACACTCAGCCATTAACCACTGCCCATTTTAAATAGCCAGCGGTTAAGACACGATGCAGCAAAAACATAAAACTCTGGAAAAATACAGCCGTACGACTATGACAAAAGAGGACCTAGTATGACAACAGCAGACCTAGCTTCGTCATTTCGCATGCTGATGTAATCATTATACACATAGACAGCGCGTTCACCGAACTAGTTCACGCAGTAGTCGGTCAATTTTTGACAAATTAGCGGCATCAATCCCATTACATGCCCCTGCCTCATTGAAGTCGACTTCGAGCTTATTTAACTCTGGCCACTTCCTCAACCAAGTAAACTGCCGCTTGGCCAACTGACGCGTAGCAGCGATCCCACTTGCGCGCATTTGCTCGCGATCAATACGCCCCTCAAGATAAAGCCATAGCTGACGATAGCCCACTGCTCGCATCGATGGCATCGTTTCAGTGAGAACATACTGCCTTTGCAAATGCTCCAGCTCGTCGACAAAGCCCCCGGCCAACATTTGATCAAAGCGCAATTCAATACGCTGATGTAATTGGGCTCGGTCGCTAGGCCACAGACCTAGCTGCACCACTTTATAGGGTAATTCGCTCACCGCTTGCTGCGCCTGCAACACTGACATCGGCTGGCCGCTCACGTAATAAACTTCTAGCGCTCTCTGTATACGCTGGGAATGATTCGGATGTAACTGCGCAGCCATATCAGGATCAATCAGTCGCAATTTTTCATGCATCGCCGGCCAACCTATCTGCGCAGCCTCATCGAGCACCCGCTGACGCACATCCTCTTGAGTGGCCGGTAAGTCAGCCAAACCCTCAAGCAGCGCCTTAAAATACAGCATCGTTCCACCCACCAAGAGCGGGATATTACCCCGCGACGTTATCTCAGCCATCTCAGACAGCGCATCGCGTCTAAAATCAGCCGCTGAATAGCCTTCATCAGGGTTACGTATATTGATAAGCGCGTGCGGCAGCCGATTTAAAAAGTCAGCATCGGGCTTGGCCGTGCCTATATCCATACCACGATACACGAGCGCCGAATCGACACTAACAACTTCGAAAGAGGCTCGCTCAGCAAGGCTAAGAGCCAAGTCTGTTTTTCCGCTGGCCGTTGGGCCCAACAAAAAAACCGCCGGCGGCTTGTCGAGGTCGTTAGTACGCGGCATAAACAATGAATTCGCATTTTTCAAAATAGCGCACTCAGCGACCACGCAAAAACAGTTTATCGAGCTCAGCCAAACTCATAGCGGTCCAAGTGGGGCGGCCATGATTGCACTGCCCGCTTCGCTCCGTTGCCTCCATGTCGCGTAACAATGCATTCATTTCGGGAATGGTCAAACGTCGATTAGCACGCACTGACCCGTGGCAAGCCATGGTCGATAAAATATCATCCATGCTATTGGCAATACGCTCGCTACTACCATGTTCAAGTAAATCTGCAATCACATCACGCAACAACTGTTCGGTATTGGCATCAGACAACATAACCGGCATTTCACGCACAATAATACTTTCATCACCCATCCTCTGCAGAGCAAAGCCAAGTCGATGAAAAACATCGGCGTGCAATTCCGCGCAATCAGCTTCTTTACGGCTCACTTGCAGTGACTGCGGCACGAGTAACGGTTGCGACTGCAATGTTGATTCTTGATGAGCAGTTTTCATTCGCTCATAAATAATTCGCTCATGCGCCGCATGCATATCGACGACTATAAGCCCCTCAATATTTTCAGCCAAAATATAGACGCCTTTTAATTGCGCCAAGGCATAACCTAACGGTGGCACTTGCTCGGCGTCAAGACCGCCATCAACACTAGCAACATCATCCAGACCGCCATTCGCATCAGAACCACTAAACAGGCGCTGTAATGCCGAGTGCTGCCGATCGCCAGAAGCCGAACTATAGCCGCCGCTCCCTTGCCTAAAAGGCGCATAACCGGGATTAGCCGCTTCGCCTAAATTCAAACCAGACTGGGCATAAGAGCCTGCCGCTGCATTATTGACTGGCCAGCCACCTGCAATGCTCGACGAAGCATCGCCTTGTTGAGCATTATCAAGAACACTCTCGGGGCGAACATCAGCCAGCGTTTTATGTAGGTTGCGATAAATGAAATCATGCACACGGCGACTGTCGCGAAACCGCACTTCATGCTTGGCAGGGTGTACGTTCACATCCACGTCGGCAGGGTCTAACGTTAAATAAAGCACGAAGGCCGGCTGCCGCCCATGAAACAATACATCTCGGTAGGCCTGCCGCACGGCATGACCAATAATTTTATCTTTAACCACGCGGCCATTAACAAAAAAATACTGCATGTCGGCTTGGCTGCGTGAAAATTCAGGCTTCGCAATCCATCCCTGTAACTGATAACCGTCTCGCTCGATAACTAGATGCAACGCACTGTCAATAAATGGCTGACCCAACAACTTAGCCAAACGCTGCTCTTGATCCAGCCGCTCGCTGCACGCGCGCAAAGCATAAATTGCCTTGCCGTTATGAATGAGTTCGAAAGCACTGTCAAAAGCTGCCAGCGCATTGCGTCGAAAAACCTCTTCCAAATGGTTATACTCGGTTTTTTCAGTACGCAAAAACTTACGCCGCGCAGGCGTATTAAAAAACAAATCTTTCACTTCTACTGTCGTACCTCGCGGCCGAGCAACGGGCTTTAACGCTACATCCATTTCTCGCCCCGAAGATATCGCCTCCCAAGCTTGCGAGGCGATGTCGGTGGCATTGCTCATAAGCCGCAAGCGCGACACTGAACTAATGCTGGCCAACGCCTCGCCTCTAAAACCCAGCGTTGCCACCGCATCAAGATCGTCAAGTTCAACTATTTTGCTGGTGGCATGCGAATCAAGCGCCAACGCCATATCATCGCTCGCAATGCCATTACCGTTGTCGCGCACCAGCACCCGCTTGGTACCGCCAGCATCGATCTCGACTTCTATTTTTGACGCTTTGGCATCAAGACTATTTTCAATTAATTCTTTGAGCACCGATGCCGGGCGGTCTACCACCTCACCAGCAGCAATTTGATTAGCCAAACGCGTACCGAGTTTTTGTATTTTTGCCATGTGCCAGTAACCAAATTGTTCAGGTGCGAGGTGGGATTTTTATAACTTGTCCAATACGGATCTTGTCATTTTTAAGTTTATTGTAGCGACGTAATTCTGCCAGGGAAACAGAATTCTTCATCGCCACTTCAGACAAAGTATCGCCGCGCTGTATTTTGTAGGTTGAACTCTTTCGTTTAGCGTAGTCTGTGCTTTTGGTGGGTTTGTTTTTCTGCCAATAGACCCAGGTCCCTTCAGTGGCATACTTTGCATAGTAGTCGACCACACCATTAACAATAGCTCGACTCAAATTTCTTTGATGCGATCGAGAAGCAAGTCGCTTCGCCTCTTTGGCGTTTGATATAAAGCCCGTTTCAATTAAAACCGATGGAATGTCGGGCGACTTTAATACAGCAAAGCCAGCATGCTCAACGTTTTTCTTATGCAGCTTTACAAGCCCGCCAAGCCCACCAAGAATATGCTGTGCAACTCGCTTACTAGAATCGCGCGTAGCCTGCATACTCATATCCAGCAAAACACTGGTAAGCAAATCATCTTTATCGGATAAATCAACACCACCGATGCGGTCAGCTTTATTTTCAGAATCCGCCAAAAAACGTGCTGAAGTACTAGAGGCACCATTCTTTGACAAGGTATACACCGAGCTTCCGCTGACTCTTTTATCGGTAAACGCATCAGCATGAATTGAAATAAACAAATCAGCGCGATGCTGCCTGGCAATAGCTTGCCGCTTACTCAAGCCCACATAATAATCGCCATCACGAACGAGTACCGCGCGATATCCCTGCCGAGCATCAAATAATTTTTTTGTTTCACGTGCGATAGCCAACACGACATTTTTCTCAAGTACGCGCCTTGGCCCAAGCGCGCCAGGATCCTCACCACCGTGTCCTGCATCGACAGCAATAATCAAATCGCGCTGCCCCTGCTCACGATCGGCCACTTTAACGACCACTGATTCTGACTTTGATTTTGACTCTGGATCATAGAGATCAATAACCACTCGATGACTATATTGGCTATTGGCCACCAGTGAAAAGGTTTTAGGCTGCACTTTACTGCGCATATCAAAAACAACACGATAGCCACCGCCGGCTTTGACAGCACCCCGAATTTTTTTGATCGGCGAATTTTGCAGATCAACTTCGCTCCAACTAACACCTCGCAAATTAATCGCCCCCGCATCGTTGTGCAAATCAACGACGATACGATCAGGCTTGGGCAAACTAAAAACTTTGTGAGTGATAGGTGCAGACAGGTCGAAGACTACGCGAGTATGATCAGGCGCGCGCCAAACGCGAACCGCCTCAAGCTGAGCAGCGCTGTCAGCTATGGCAGGCAGCGCCATTCCAGAGAGCAGCCCAACCAACAGCAGAGGCGCCTGCAAAACAAAAATAAAATATTGGATATAGGCCATCATTGGCACATTTGAACCTTCAATTTTTTTAAAATAGTTGTGCCCCGCGGCGAGTCAGCCTGACAAACAATTTTTCGACCGTCGGGAAATGCATAACTCACGTCATCACCGGCATTATCGTTTTGATTCTCAGAAAAATAATCACTCAAAGACAGCGTCAGGTCGGGTTCGGGCGCAACACCTTCGCCACGCTCGGGCCACTCAAACAAACAAACGGCGGCAGGCTGTGAAAAATAGTCATCGACACCCAAAAATTCTAGCTCCTGGGCATCCGTTAAGCGGTATAAATCAAAGTGATAAATGGATCGGCCCGCAATGGTATAAGGTTCTACCAGGGTATAGGTGGGACTTTTAACTGCACCGATATGACCGAAGCCCTGCACAATGCCGCGGCACAAGGTTGTCTTGCCAGCACCCAAATCACCACATAGATAAAGCGTGGCCGCATCCTCAGCAATTGCGTTAGAAATGCACCGACCAAATGCGATCGTAGCCTGCTCGTTAAGCATAATGTGCTCTAACTGTTGCCCGATCATATGTCTCCACTCACACCCGTCATATCAATCGATTCAGTAACAGTGTTAACTGCCCAGTTAAATCACCCGCCACCATACCGCGACTGCCATGACTTGCAACCCACTGATCAGCTGCCGCTCCATGCAAGCACACGCCTAACTCGGCTGCCACGCCGGTCGATAAGCCCTGAGCTAACAAAGCACCAATCACGCCACTCAATACATCGCCCGTGCCTGCGGTAGCCAAAGCCTGATTACCATAACCGCACAAGCAGGTTCGATGCAGCGATGCGACGATAGTTCCCGGCCCCTTCAAAACGATGGTTTTTTGGTAACGCTCTAATAAAGTAGCCGCTGCGATGAATCGGTCCGTGACCTGCCTGGACGGCGACATTGGGTCGGATGAATCTAACAAACGTCGCGCCTCCCCAGTATGTGGCGTCAGAACCGCGTCAGCCACTGGCATTAATGATGGGTAGCGAGCGACTAAATTAAGCGCATCGGCATCGATCACAAACGGTGTTTTATGATTTTTACAACGTTGTAGCAGTTGCCCAGACCAGGCACTCTGACCCAGTCCTGGCCCTATAACCACAGCGGTCGCATGCTCAAGTAATGCATCCAGATCAGCTGTTTTTTCAATGCCATGCACCATTAACTCAGGTTGCGCAGCCACAATGGCCGCCACGTGCTCAGGACGCGTAGCCACACTGACCAAGCCTGCGCCGCAACGCAGTGCATTACGCGCCGCCAAAAGTGGCGCGCCGGGCATGCCATAATCACCGCCAACAACTAACAGATGCCCTGAACGGTTTTTATAATGATTACCCAGCCGCGCGGGCAGCGCTGCAGCAAGCTGCTCCAACTTCGCCAGATAAACGATGGCTGCTGCATCGGCACCACCACGATGCTCCACCTCTAATGCAGTAAAAACCAGCTCGCCGACATGACAAGCCGCATCGCTGGTCAGCAAGCCTCGCTTCAAACCAATAAAGCTTATGGTAAGCGCAGCCTCTATAGCCACGCTACCCACCACGTTGCCCGTATCACTGCACAGACCGGAAGGCAGATCAACGGAAATGATCGGCACAGCAGCTGCGTTCATGCGCGCAATAACGTCAGCGCAATCAGCACGCAACTCGCCGGTGAGCCCCGTGCCTAGCAAAGCATCGACAATTAACTCGCTGCTGGCAAAGTCAAACGAGTCTACCTCTGCCAGTGCAACCGGCTGAATACCATCGGCAATCAAAGCCTGGCGCGCGGTCGCCGCATCACCGACCAGCGACTGACCTAACTCCAGCACCGTAACGCCAATGCCTCGCTCATGCGCTAAACGGGCAAATAAATAGCCGTCACCACCATTATTACCGCCGCCACAGCACACCAACACACTTTTACAGCTCGGCCAGCGACACTGTAATTCAGCCAAAACCGCGGCGGCAGCTCGGCGCATTAACACAATACCCGGAGTCCCTGCGGCAATAGCTCGACGGTCTAACACACGAACCTGCGCAGCGGTGTACAACTCATCAGGTAAGGCTGCCACCGTCGCTGCTCGCTCAGCGCAGCATCGACGCAATCGATTGCGAGGGGTATTGATGGTTGATGCGTCCACTATAATCCTCCGCTTTAAGGTCGATTGCCCGTCAATTTAAACAGTGCCGCAGGCAAACTTGCATTACAAGGTGCGCCACTTAGCCAAGCGCTGGCTGAATTTTTTACATTGCGTGAGCTATTGGTGCAACTAGTTACAAACAATGCCTGTTAAAACGCTATTATACGAGCCATGCTCAACTCAACTCACGGTTTATTTGTGTGAAAGAAATGCCAATCTATCGACCCACAACACCTTTTGCCAATGTCTGATCAAACCGACAGCATGAGCGAGCTTGCCGAGCTGATAAAGCACTGGGGCAAAGAGCTGGGCTTTCAACAAGTTGGTATATGCCGGCCATCACCGGAGCGGCATGCCGAGTATTATCAACAGTGGTTGGATAATGGCTACCATGGTGAAATGGATTACATGCGCAGCCGAGCCGCCTTACGACTGGACCCGCTAGAGCTTCACCCGAAAACTCGCAGCATTATTGCAGTACGCATGGACTACTTGCCGCCCGACGTCGACACGGTGAAAATTCTTGACCACCCTACGCGCGCCTATATCTCTCGCTACGCGCTTGGCCGTGACTACCATAAAACGCTGCGCAAACGCCTAGCGATGCTAGCGGACAAAATTAGCGCTCACGCCGGGCCCGCAAGCCAACGGCCCTTTGTTGATAGCGCCCCTGTGCTCGAGCGCGCTTGCGCCGAGCGAGCAGGCCTAGGCTGGATTGGCAAAAACACCATGCTGATCAACCCCAAAGCTGGCTCTTGGTTTTTTCTTGGCGAGCTGTTTACCGAATTAGAGCTACCTGTCGATCCACCCCACACCGAAAAACATTGCGGCAGCTGCAAAGCCTGCCTAGACATTTGCCCCACACAAGCGTTTGCAGGACCCTTTGAGTTGGATGCACGCAAATGTATTTCGTATTTAACTATCGAATTAAATGGCGCTATCCCTAAACAATTTCGCAAAGCAATAGGTAATCGAGTATTTGGCTGCGATGACTGTCAACTTATTTGCCCGTGGAATAAATTCGCCAAACCCACCGACGAACAAGATTTCAAACCTCGTCACGGACTCGACAGTGCCGAGCTCGTCGATTTATTTATGTGGGATGAAGAAACATTTAGCCGAAACACTCAAGGCTCACCCATTAAACGGATAGGCTACGAGCGGTGGTTGCGAAATTTAGCGATTGGACTGGGCAACGGCCAGCGCTGCGAGAAAGTCACAGCAGCCTTGCAGGCGCGGTTGAATTTTTCGCCGTTAGTGCATGAACATGTGCAGTGGGCACTCAAGCAATTAAACGCATAAATAAAAACTCTATGCCGATGCCGATGCCGATGCCGATGCCGATGCCGATGCCGATGCCAATAATAATGGCCGATCAGCGCCAATTTGCAGTGCCGCGCCGCAAGCATAGGCGTCGGCGCTGGCACGATAATCGCCTTTAACCGCATACACACTCGCAAGCTCGGCATAAGTTACAGCCTGCTTTTGCAAGGCAAGACTTTGCAGCAGGTATTCCTGCGCCTGATCGAGCCTATCTAAACGCATACAAATCCGTGCCAAAGCTATTAACAAGGCTGGATCGCTGGCTTGCGTTGTAAGCAATTTACTAGCATAAGCTAACTGCTTATCAGGCTTTTCGGCCAGGGCGCGGCCATAAATTTCAATAAGACTTGAGTCATAATCACGATGCAACTGATGGCGCAGTAGCGCCTCAGCTTCGACCAAGTGCTCCAGCTTAATTAGCTGACCTGCATAATCAGCAACAATGACCGCACGTTTTTTCAATGCCGAAGGCAGCTGCTTCCAACCGTTAGTTAAACCTTCATAACCGCCTTTATTACATGCCGACGCAAGCAACTCATGGCAAGCTAAGCGCTCGATCTCGGCGACTTCAGCATCATTAAACACCTTGCCGTGCGCCTGATATATACTCGGCAAAAGAGCGATCAAACTAGACCAATCGTTAAGCTCGCTATAAACGCGCGCGAGCAATTTAAGAACAACTGAGTGGTTGCTGGCACGCTTTTTTACACGCAACAAAGTAGCCAATGCCTGCTCATATTGACAGCTCTGTATTTGCAATTCGGCCTGCGTGAGGCCAATCGCCACATCCGCGCCTTGAGTTGAAAGTTCGGCTTGCTTTAAAAAATTGTCGACCGCTTTCGTATCACCTAACGCCGAGCTTGCTCTTGCCGCAAACAGATAATTAATGAGGGGGGTCGAGGAATCGTCGGCTGCTTTAGCCAGCGAACGACGGGAAAAATCCCAGCGCCCCTCAATAAAAGCGATCAGCCCTTGCGTGGTTCGGCTGAGCCCTTTTTGCTGCCGCTGCCGCACTGCCCAACCCACTACACTGCGCCGAGTATCCAACAATAGCCGCAGCATGCCTATAGTGAAATAAAAGCAAACACACAGTGCGAGCACCAGCAACAAACCCACCAAAAACGGCATCTCGATTGTATAACCTGCCAGTGCGACCAACACATAACCGTCACCACTTTCAAGCAAGGTAAAGCTCGCCACCATAGCGAGCAATGTCACGACAAAAACCACAAAGAGACTTCTCATGGTGCTTTGCCTGCGCCTTGATTAAGCCGATCCTGCTCGGCAAAAACCGCCTTAATTGCTATTAACGAATCACTCACATCAGGATAATCGGCAGTTACTTTCACTGCAGCTAATGCAGCCAGCTCAGAGACCATTTGCTGATTGGCCGCTTGCTCTAGCGGAAAATGATTTTCGAGTAAGCTAACGGCTTCAGTTAGGCTCTCACGATAAGGTATCGCGCGTCCGTCGAGCAGGGCAAGCTGCGCTTGATTGATGAGAAGACGTAAGTTGTTGCGTAAATAGTATTGCTGTTCGGGTGGCAGTAGCGGCTTAATATCTGAGCCGCGTTGCTGAATCACAACCAAGCTTTTCAGTTCAGCCCATGTTGATTGAGCGATCTCCTGCAACCGCGCAAGCCAAGACTCCGTCAAGCTTACTGGTGCGGCAAGCTCGCTCGCACCAGCGAGATTATGGATAGGCGGTGCCGGCTGCGAAGTGAATTCTGGAACCCGCAACAGTAGAAGTTTATCAATCTGCCGAGCCTGCGCAGCTAATTTTAAAAACACACCGTCGAGATCAAGCTCACCCACCATAGCAATCGCTGCACTGTCATTAGCGATAGCTTCACGCAGAGTAAACAGCTGGGGATTACCAAGCTCCAGCACTATTTGATCGGCAGCTTGCAACAGATTTAAGGCCGTTTGGGCATCTTTAGAAATGAGGATACGCTGGTTAGCCAAACGTAATAAATATTCAACTTCGGCAAGTCGCCAGTCATCGGTGGTGGTTGCCGTTAATGATAATAACCGGCGTGTATGCCCATCAAGAACGGCATTAGCGTCACTCAAAGCCTGCTGCAGTCTATTCTCAGCTTGAGTGCGGGCATTACGCTCGGCAGCAAGACTATTTTTTGCGTCATCTAACGCGCGTTGAAATGTTTGAATGTGCTCATAATTAGTTTCAGCCATAATGCTCAAAGAGCGATCGCGCTCTTGCTGCTGCATCAACATCCAACCAAGATAGGCCGAACAACTGATTGCTGCCAAACCAAAAAGTAACGCCAAGCTCGCCAGTATGCGACCAGCGCCGGTCTTGCTTGCGCTAGAACTAACATCTTTACTTTGCCGCAAGCTATTATCATGAGTGCTGATGGACGAATCACTCTCCGCAACAATTTGACTCTCATTGGCAATATTGGCTTCTGGATCCTCAACGCCAGCACTGTGCTCACCTTGAATAGGCTCAGGGTCTTGGCTGGAAGGCTGGTCATCTTTACTATTAGTCATAAGTTAGGCGCATTCAGGTTGAGGTGATTCCATGCCATGGAGGCCAACATAAAGCCGCATCGATGCGCTAGATCTATAAGCATAAAGGTTGCGGCACTCATTGCGGCGCTGCGGCCACTAACAGTTTACAACGTCTTGAATACTACAACGACCTAAGCGCATGTAAAAATGCATCTTGCGAAGCATTTCCAGCAACGTGCACCTGGCGCAAACCCGCCTGGCGCGCTTGCTGAGCGACACGCTCCGTCGGCACAATGGCGAGCACATCTTGTATCGCCGGCTGACACTCACTTTGCTGAGCATACCAACAAAAATTGTTAACCGTTTCAGCACTGGCGAACAGCATAACCCGTTCGGCCCCAATCAGCGCAGCCCCACTGTGCTGCTCGGTATTAGGCGGGCGTGACGGGGATGCTGATGGCAGACTTAAAAATTGGTCGATTTTTGCGCAAAACTCAGTATTACTGTAGCTCGGCCGCACTCGACGATACGTTTCAACCCGAGTCACTTTAGCAGCGCGTGCCACCAGGGCATGTTCGATTAATTGCCGGCCATCGATACCACTAAACAAATAGATATGGCGCCCCGCCAACGGCATGTCCTCTAATCGTTCCAGCAAAGCCTCACTATCGTGGGGCGGCGCGCCATCGCCTGAAGTCGCAGCAGACCCATCGAGTAATGGCCAACCCTGCTCTGCAATCGCTGCGGTAGTCGCTGGACCGATCGCTATGCACTTGAGCTGACTCGGCCACGGTATGCTCGCGTTGGCCAATACCGATGCGGCACAACTCACCGCATTAGTGCTGACAAAAATAGCCAAGTCAATATGAGTCAAATCATGCAGCAGTGAAACCAACGGTATCAGCTCAAGGGGCTCTGACTGACAAGCAATCTCCAACATAGGTAACTCAAACGCTGTCCAGCCGTCGTCCTCAATTGCTTTGACTAATGGCTTGGCCTGAAGGCTCGGGCGCGTCACCAAGACACGCCGCGCGCTGGCCAATGCAAGGCTCACTCGCGGGCCTCTGCTAGCAGCTCACTGGCACCCGCCGCCACGAGCTGTTCGGCCACCGACACACCCAGCGCATCGGCCAGCTCTATCTGATCTGACAAATCGTCGCCGCCAACATTGATGCCAGTAATACCACTTGCAGATAGTAAGCGCTTGCCATCAACCGAGCCAACTCGGCCCTCGAGAGTCAAATGCGAAGATGATAGCTGTGCAAATGCCGCTATCGGAACTTGGCAGCCACCTTGTAAATGACGATTAAGTGCCCGCTCAGCAAGCACGCAGAGCGTGGTCGAACGGTCTTGCAGGCAAGCAAACTTGGCCTGCGTTGCTGGGTCATTACCGCGATATTCAATGGATAATGCACCCTGGGCCACCGCTGGCAGCATCAACTCCACCGGAAACAAGCCACTGATGCGAGAAGCAAATCCCAGCCGCTGCAAGCCCGCAGCAGCCAACACAATGGCGTCATACTGCCCGTCATCAAGCTTGGCCAGCCGAGTATTGACGTTGCCACGCAAGTCGCGACAATCAAGGTCTGGCCGAGCATGTTTTAGCTGACTTAAGCGCCGTAAACTAGAGGTTCCTACAATCGCCCCCAACGGTAGCTGATCGATACAGGTTCCTTGGATGGGCAGGGCGCGGCTCGGCAGGGTTGGTTCTGAGCTTGGCAAAACCAATGCATCACGAGGCTCAGCCCTGGGTCCACAAATAAACAGCTCCAAGCCATCGGGAAGCAATGCGGGCATATCTTTAGTTGAGTGGACGGCAATATCAGCTCGGCCATCGAGCAAGGCCACCTCCAGCTCTTTAACAAACAAACCTTTGCCGCCCACCTTGGCTAGCGGTGAATCAAGGATTTGATCGCCCTTAGTCGTCATGCCTAGCAGCTCGACCTGCAAATCGGGCCAGCGCTCAATTAAACGATCGCGCACAAATTCAGCCTGCCACATCGCTAATGGACTTTCGCGGGTGGCGATGGTTAAGGTCTTGTAGGTGGGTTCAGTCACTATTGGATCATTCCTGTAAGCTAGGCACCGATGAGTTTATCCAGCTACGGCAGCGCTTGCTGGTAAAAGCCGCATCATAGAATAAGCCTGTGTAAAAGTCGTGAGCCGAGCGGAAAAACTTGCCACGTACCCGTCAGTGAGATCCATCATCGGGTAGCCCCACCCCAAGCGCATGCGACGAATGAATGTTGATAGCGGCATTGATTGACCGCTCTGCGCTGCAACCCCAGGCTTTATTTAGCACGCAAGACCCGTCTGATTTCAGCGGCATGGCGCCGCGATACCAAAGGCGTGATTTCAACCCCGGCCAGTCGAACCTGCCATTGCGGCGATGCTTTTGACACCGCGCCAGTGGCCAACACGGCAGTGGCAGTGCGAGGCTCCACCACCTTCTCTAAACCCATTAAATGAGGGATAGCCACCAGAGCATTACGATGCACCCGTACAAAATAATCGGCGTACTCAGCCTCTAGGCTACGCAAGCTTTGATCAAGAATGATTTCTCGCCCTTCTATATAAGCGCTGACATATTTGCTATCGGCCATCAACACACGAATATCCGTTAGCTTGATTCGCTCTTCGCCGCGTGATGTTTTAACCATCAAAAAAGCATCGGCTAAATTACGCGATGCGGCGGCGCCCAATGCCAACGCGGTATTATGTAAAGCGGCAAACTGCACGCGATTAACGACACCGGCCCTGGCCAAAGCGCGCGCCAAATGATCTTGCTTGATAGGCTTGAGCAAGTAATCAATGGCATTGCTTTCAAAGGCTGATAGCGCATGTTCATCGTAAGCCGTGCAGAAAATTACCGCTGGAGGTCGCTCGAGCGAAGTCAGCGCACGCGCAGCCTGTAAACCATCAATACCCGGCATCCGGATATCCATTAAAACAATATCCGGTGTATGTTCTTCACACGCTTGTAATGCTTGGTCGCCATTGCCAGCCACCGCAATCACGGTATATCCAGCGAGATCTTCAACCATAGCTTGCAGGCGCAAGCGAGCCGGAGGCTCATCATCGACCACTAGCACCCGAGCCAGTTGTGCGCGCGATTTAACCATTAGCAGCCAGCTTCGCTGTGTGATTGGCCTCAGCAGGGCCTTGTGTTGTTGTCATAGTCACCGCATTTAATGAACGTGGAGGGGGATCGAAAGTGTGGCAATAAATTCATGCTCGCTTTGGGTTAAATCAAGGCTCGACACGTTGCGCCCAGAAGCCGAATCGCGGAACAAGCTCGCTAAGCGGGCGCGAATATTATCCAGCGCCAAGCCATTATGCTGGCCGTCCTGCCGGCTCGACTCACTATTTTTATGCATGCCAACCAGCTCTTGCGGAACAAGCGGGTTCGTAACGGTAAACATAACCACGTCGTGATTTCTGTGCGCCGCCACGCGCACTACGCCACCTTTTGGTAGCTTCTCAATGCCGTGGTAAATTGCGTTTTCAAGCAGCGGCTGCAGCACCAATGGTGGCAACATCAGCTCACTCGGAACATCGGCAACCTCCCACCGCAGTTGCAAACGCTCGCCAAGACGCAATTGCTCGATGCGCGCATAGGCCTGGCAAATCTCTAGCTCTTGCTGCCAATCGCCTAGCAACTGGCGACTCGACAAAGTAGCCCGCATGAGTGCCGCTAAATCCTCAACCGCCTTCTCGGCCTCGGTTGGCGCAAAACGAATTAAACTGGCGATCGTGTTCATACTGTTAAACAAAAAGTGGGGGCGTATTCTTGCATGCAAGGCATCTAACTTGGCGCTATTGGTGGCGCTTTGCTCCAGCAACCATTGCTGCTGAATATACAAATAGCGCAGGGCAATAGCTGCAATAACGGCAATAATCAGCACATCGCGGAATAACCATTGGGCAGACCATCCGTCCCAACTGAGCCCATAATAAATCCACTGCGCCAACCCATTTGTGGCCATCACAACCAACAAAATGACCGCAAAGCTGGCCAAGATTGCCTGGGGCATTGCCAGACGATTAATCAAATTGCGCAAGTTGCACAACCCGGCAAGCGACAACATGCCTATCCACTGGCTATATAGCGATAATAGCGATAACAACTCCCAATTGAACTGCGCCAGTGCGCCAAGACTCAGCACATAAATAATAACCAATAGCTGAGTGACCGCCAGTATGGATAACACAACGGGCAGCCGGCACAAATCGGGTATCAGTGGGTGGGGCTGTTCGATTGGCAAGCTCATAGTGTAGTGAGGATACTATTAAAACCTTGGGTATATGGAAAAAACTGGCTTCTATGCTCAGCAAGTATTGATCATGGCTACTGATCGTTCGGTGGGAAATTAGGCCAAATACCGGTAAATTGATCCACCATCTCGACTCAGCTGCTTTGTCATCTTTAAAGATGACTGGTTTAAGTGTAGCGAGAATACGAAATGGCGGTAATCTGTTGGCCGACGATACTATCGCCGTAGTTCACACATTTTCAATCAGATATACTAATGGCTGTAAAATAGCTGTAACTCACCCATTGGATACCAACTCAATCACCTCATGAATAAAAAAAATGACCTGCCAACATCCTCATCCACGCCAGCCAATGGCTCACTATGGGGTGGCCGCTTTCAAGAACCCACCGATGCATTTGTAGAACGTTTTAATGCCTCTGTCAGTTTTGACCAACGACTCTATGCCCAAGACATTAACGGCTCTATTGCGCATGCCGAAATGCTCGCCGCAACCCATGTCTTAACTGATGAAGAGGCTTTGCAAATTACCACAGGGCTGCTTGCCATTAAGTCTGACATAGAAGCTGGCGATTTCATTTGGCTGCAAGCACGCGAAGATGTGCATATGAATATAGAGGCCGCCCTAACAGAAAAAATTGGCGATGTTGGCAAAAAACTTCACACTGGACGCAGCCGTAACGACCAGGTGGCAACCGATATCAGGCTCTACATGCGTGATGCAATTGATGCAATTAATGTGAAATTACATAGGCTCCAAGCCGGTATTATCGAACTCGCCAAAAATGAAGCCGCTACTATTATGCCGGGCTTCACCCACTTGCAAATCGCTCAACCGGTTACTTTTGGACATCACTTACTAGCCTGGAATGAAATGCTTGAGCGTGACTATACCCGCCTATGTGACTGCCGAGCGCGACTCAACGTATGTCCATTAGGCGCAGCAGCTCTAGCGGGCACAACATTCCCTATAGACCGAGAGCTTACCGCCAAAAAACTTGGCTTTGATCGCCCATCAAACAATTCGTTAGATTCTGTTAGCGATCGCGACTTTGCCATTGAATTTAGCGCCTGCGCCAGCATCACCATGATGCATCTCTCACGCTTTGCCGAAGAAATGATACTATGGACCTCGAGTCAGTTTGACTTTATTGAGTTGCCCGATCGCTTTTGCACAGGCTCATCAATTATGCCGCAAAAGAAAAATCCCGATGTGCCAGAATTAGTGCGCGGTAAAACGGGACGTGTCTATGGCCACTTAATGGGGCTGCTGACATTAATGAAATCGCAGCCGCTGGCCTACAACAAAGATAATCAAGAAGATAAGGAACCCCTATTTGATTCAGTCGATACCCTGCTCGACTGCCTGCATGCCTACGCAGATATGGTTCCGGCTATTGTAGCTAAGCGTGACAATATGCGTGCAGCAGCAGCGAAAGGTTTTGCCACAGCAACTGATTTGGCTGATTACTTAGTACGCAAAGGCATCGCTTTTCGCGATTCTCATGCCGTTGTGGGACAAGCGGTAGCCCAGTGCGTAGCACGTGACATCGACCTGCCCGAGCTCAGCCTCCATGAGCTGCAAGCGCTGTGCCCCTCAATCGAAGACGATGTTTTCGGCGTGCTGACGCTTGACGGATCGGTAGCCGCTCGCGATCACCTGGGCGGCACAGCGCCTAGGCGCGTACTTGAAGCGGCCAACAAGGCTGGCCAAAATCTGTCGACCCGATAAAACAACTGGTATTTGCGCAGCAATCTAAATGCACCCGCATGAACTAGACGGGCTGGCTACATCCAGCCCTCTTTTAGTTGCCTATATTTGGCAAAATTATAGCTCTCCGAGCAAGCGATAAGAGACTGCGCTGACTATACTCAAGGTATGCCGCTTACCCCCACCCATCCAGATTCTGCCACTGATTCGCAACGGAGCCATTTGCCCATTGACGAGCAGGACATTCAGGTAGGCCTTGACCGAATTAATCTCACCGAACTACGCACTCGTTTTCTAAGTATCAATGACACTCGATCAGAGCGCCTGCGCGAGGGGCTGCTGCCCACTCAAGGTATATTTTTAGATTTATTACCACTGCTTTTCCATATCAATAATCCAGCGCTGCCAGGGTATTATTCATCGGCGACACCCGCGGGCATTCGCAACTTTAAAGTTGCACGCGAGCATATCAAGGCCGCACGCAGCTTGGCAAAATCGTTTTCTCTTCAACGAGACCCCCATGCAGAAGCGGCAATTAGCGCCATCTATCTGATGGGCAGCTGCGGCAGTCTGGCACACAACAATCGCAGCGATCTAGACATTTGGGTCTGCCCAACTACAGAGCTCGAAGGGGAGGCACTAGATGCGCTGACAAAAAAATGCAATTCTATTACTGCATGGGCTGCCACGCTATGCTTAGAAGTCCATTTTTTTGTCATGCATGATGAAGCGTTTCGTCACCAACGCCGCGCAGCAATGGACAAAGAGGACTGTGGTCGCACCCAGCATTTTTTGTTGCTCGACGAATTTTATCGCACAGCTATGCTGGTAGCCGGCTCAACGCCTTTATGGTGGTTTGTGCCGCAGTCATTTGATGCTGATTACAACACCTATACCAACACCCTATTGAAAAAACGCTATGTTGATGAGTTAGCTAATATCGATTTTGGATCTGCTAATAACATTCCCTTTAGCGAATATATTAGTGCCGGCATATGGCAGTTATACAAGGGCATTGAGTCGCCCTATAAAGCGCTCTTAAAACTATTACTCATCGAAACCTATGCCGCGAAATCTTCCGATGAGTATTTGAGTGGCGCGTTTAAACGGCGTGTTTATGAAGGCGGCTACACCATTGACGAACTCGACCCCTATCTGCAAGTGTTTAGAAGAGTCGAAAATTATTTGCTACAAAACAACGAAACGGCCCGCCTTGAACTAGCACGACGGTGCCTCTATTTTAAAGTAGGTATCAAATTAAGCTGCGCACCAGATGAAGCCACGCCGATAGATGAGCTGGGTAAACGTTTAAACCAGCCTAAATACTGGCGACGCAATTTAATGCACAAACTTGTGGCCGAATGGGGCTGGCGTCGACCGCAGCTGCTTAAGCTTGATCAGCGCGAGAACTGGCCTTTCAACGAAGTAAGAACGGAGCAACAGTTACTCATTAAAGAATTAATCGGTAGTTATAGGCTCTTAACTAACTTAGTTAAGCAGCAGCGCCTTACTGATGTAGAAAAACCAGCAACAATGTCGAGTCAAGATTCGCTTGATCTTAATATTTTAGGCCGGCAGCTTTATGCGATGTTTGAGCAAAAGCCACACAAGGTACCGCGTATTACTTCTGCAGTAACAGACTCCACTGCACAAGAGTTAATTTACTTAAAACAAGAAGCCAACCCCGACGGCAAACCGATTTGGGTGGCAGAAACTATTGGTATACACCGAGAAAGTATTCGAGAAGTCATCAAAAAATCTGAAAGCCCTGCCGAAATTCTTGTCTGGTGCATTACCAATGGGCTGGCCACTAATTCCACCCGGTTTAAAATTGATGCCGGCGAACACGATTTGACGGAGTATGAAGTTCGCCAACTCGCCACTTCATTAATCAATCAACTGCCCGTGCGCAAATCAACGCTACATAACCTGCAGTTAAAAACCGACTTCGCCAAGCCTGCGCGCATCACAAAAAATATTTTTATTGCTAACTGCGGCATCGACCCACTCAAAAGCCAAAAAAATCACGGCGCAGTGCGCATTAGCAATAAAGCTGACCCGTTAGCTTACAGTGGTATTGAAGAAAATTTAATCGCAAGCATTACGCTGATTACAGTTAATAGCTGGCAAGAGACTTTTTGCTATCACTTTACTGGAGCCGAGACGCTCAACGAATGTCTTGTGCACTTTTTTGCGATGGATGAGCGCACTAAATCGCCGCCACAGTCAACAACAACTCCCGCTCATCATGGTGTCAATAACGCGCCGACTCGGAGCGTTCTTTGCGCATGTTCAAGTCAGCCAAGGCCCATTGCAAACAGATTGAGTGATCTGCTTGACAGCATAGAGGCCTGCTATTTTCAAAGCGCAAGCGAAGCCACACCTAACCTACAAAATGAAACGCGAAACGCGCGAGGCTATGTATTCCAATCGGCCAAAGGCTTCCATATTTTTTCTTGGCAACACCAACGTCCGCTCATTAGCTTGATGGAATCTGAAAACCAGCTGCTTGAGCACTTGAGTCAACCCAATAGCACCAGCCCAGTAACCATTGATAGCTATGCACTTCAAGATCACCCCTTGAGTACCGTCTGCCGACTGTTAGAAGTGGGCAGGCGCGACAGTATTCAATCAGGCCAGCAAAATCGTATTCGGGTGTTTTATGAGGCAGACAATGGATATGCAAACACTTACTTAACTGATCAGAACAATGCATTATGTTTTGCACGCATTCCTTATGAGAGCACTCGAGCCCTCATTTTGCCGCTGCGACAATTTATTGAAAGCAGTTCTTTAAGGCATGCTGCAAGCGCCTCAATTGACGTGAATAGCATGATGGCAGGCCATGACATTCCCGATATCGAGTTTTTTTTATTACAGAAAAGTGGTTCGAACTATACCGCCGTGCAAGTGCCTACCGAAGCGAACATCAGTGCTCGCTATGTCCCTATTAAGGCAGTAGGTGCGTTAAACGCGGCGGGAGATATCGACTGGATCATTCACTGCAATGATGAATTATTTGAGCAGTCAGTACTTGGCGAGCAGCTGTTTCCCGAAGTTGCCGCCGCTATCAAGCGATTTCGCACATCTGATCATTCGGACTATCGTTGCTACATCAATGATATTGAGGTTGAGCAAACCAATAATAGTGCTATGACTTTAGCGCACGACTTCTATTACAAAAATCAGTTAGAAGAGGCCCTCAACTTGGCCTTTACGCAACTGCACTCATAAGACAAAATACCAGCCACGTAACGTGCTTTTTCCTAGGGCTTACCTGCCTCACTGGCTATAATTACCGCAAGAATGGTTGGCCGAAGCAATATAGGCAACTTTTCAGTGGTCACAGCAACATGATCCCATTATCCTCGCCGACCATTGGCTCGATTAATCACTGCAGATGACTATGTCAGATCCTATGCATTACCGTATGACCGCTACAATGCGAACACTTACAGAGCCTCGCAGTGCTAGTCTGAGCAAAGTTATCGCTGCCGGCCTGTTACTGATTCTGCCAATAATTCAAGGCTGCGGGCAAACAGGGGCGCTGTACCTGCCCACAACGCCTGAAGGAAGCGACGCGAACAATAGCAATGCTCCAGCAGAATCAAAAAACAACAGCAATAACGTAAATAGAAGCGACAAAACGTAACCATGACCGAACCGCACTACCTAAACAATCAATTGATGATTGAAGACGTTTCACTCAGCCAGCTAGCAAAAGAAGTGGGTACGCCGTGTTATGTCTATTCACGCAGCGAGCTTGAACGTAACTACCTGGCCTATCGTCACGCACTCGATGCATTTGACTCACAGCGACACAAAGTTTGCTTTGCGGTCAAAGCTAATTCAAATATTGGTGTTTTAAGTGTACTGGCTAATTTAGGCAGTGGCTTTGATATTGTTTCAATTGGCGAATTAGAGCGGGTACTGCTTGCGGGTGGCGACCCCAGCCAGATCGTTTTTTCCGGAGTAGCCAAACTCCGTAACGAAATTGAACGTGCGCTAGATGTAGGCATTCACTGCTTTAACGTCGAATCAGAAACAGAACTGCAACGGCTTGCCAGTATCGCTGAAGAAAAAAATTGCATTGCGCCTATATCGATCCGCGTCAATCCCGATGTTGATGCCGAAACACATCCGTATATTTCAACCGGTCTCAAAGAGAATAAATTTGGCATCAATATTGACCAAGCCCTAGACATTTATCTGCGCGCTCAGCAATGTAGCAGCATACGCATCATAGGCATTGACTGTCATATAGGTTCACAGCTCACAACGACGGCACCATTTATCGATGCCTTGCAGCGTGTATTGACGCTCGTTGATCAGCTCGAAGCCAATGGCATCACACTCGAGCATATCGATGTAGGCGGCGGACTCGGAGTGACCTATCAACAAGAGCAACCACCTACGCCTGGAGACTATGTACAGCAACTCATGCAAGTACTGGGTGACCGTCCACAAACGTTGTTAATGGAGCCGGGGCGATCAATTGCAGCTAATGCAGGCGTTTTACTCACTCGCGTTGACACGATCAAGACGAGTGACGATCGCCACTTTGCTATTGTTGATGCCGCCATGAACGATATGATACGCCCAGCTTTGTATAGCGCCTGGATGGATATTGTCCCCTTGCAAGCCAATAGCTCTGCGCAGTCTCACGAGTATGATATTGTGGGGCCTGTTTGTGAAACCGGCGATTTTCTAGGTAAGCAACGCACATTGGCAATTGCCGAGGGCGACCTACTCTCAGTTAACTCAGCTGGAGCCTACGGGTTTGTCATGTCTTCAAACTATAATTCTCGTGTACGCGCAGCCGAAGTTATGGTTCAAGGTGCCAGCTATCAAATTGTTCGCCAACGAGAAACTCTAGAAGATTTAGTCAAAGGAGAAAGCATCGTAAGCTAGATATAAACGTTGAGGCGCTTTAGTTAGGCCAGCCACATTCAAACAAATATCTTCTTATAAACTATCATGCAACTTCGCTTTACTAAAATGCACGGCTTAGGCAATGATTTTGTTGTAGTTGATTCGCTATCGCAAGATATTAACCTGTCGAGCGAGCTCGTTAGTTTTCTTGCTGATCGTCACCACGGTGTAGGCTGTGACCAAGTGTTACTGATTGAGCCACCCACACAACCAGACATCGATTTTAATTATCGTATTTTTAATGCTGATGGTAGTGAAGTTGAGCAGTGCGGCAATGGCGCGCGATGCTTAGGAAAATACGTGGCGGATAAACGCCTAACTGGCAAACGCAATATCCGCGTAGCCACAATGAATAGCTGCATGCACGTCGAAATCCTCGACGGCAATTTAGTACGAGTCGACATGGGGTTGCCAACTTTCGATCCCCTAAAAATTCCGTTTAAAGCTGAACGACAAAGCGACCGCTATACAATAGAGCACGCATTGGGCACCAACGAATTTGGGGTTGTCTCAATGGGCAACCCGCATGCGGTCTTAGTCGTAGATGATATTCAATCCGCACCGGTTGCCCAGCTAGGCCCTCTTATCGAGCAACATGCGCAATTTCCTGCACGAGTCAATGTAGGATTTATGGAAGTCGTATCCGATGCCGTTATCAAGTTGCGCGTCTTCGAACGTGGCGTTGGCGAAACACTCGCTTGTGGCACCGGGGCATGCGCCGCGGTCGTTGTTGGACAATTACAAGGCTTGTTAGACAAAGAAGTAACCGTACAACTCACTGGCGGCGAACTCAATATTCAATGCTTCGACAAAGACTCGCCTGTTTTGATGTCCGGTGAGGCAATTAAAGTATTCGACGGAAAAATCAGACTATGACTTCGGTAACAGCACCACCACGCACGAACTCCCAAGTGAACCGCAATTCAGGTGAAGCCTCTAATGACATTACTGAACAGCAAGTAGTTAGTTTTCTCAAAAAGACGCCTGAATTTTTTCGTCAAAATCCAGAAATCCTCGCCAATATGTCTCTACCCCATGGCAGTGGCAACGCTGTGTCGCTGGTCGAGCGACAAGTAGCAATATTGCGCGAAAGAAGTATGCAAGCTCGGCACAAAATGAGCGAGCTGGTTGATAACGCTAAAGATAATGATGACTTATTTAATAAGACTCAGGCTCTCGTGGTTGACCTATTAAAAGCTTCTACTATCGATGAATTGTTCGAAATAACGCATACGCATTTCAGCGACTATTTTTCCGTCGAAAGGACAAGCATTCTGATTATTGCTCCGGCGTTAGAAACACTAGCGGGTGAAATCTCACAACCATTTATACGCAGCGAAGCTCATGCCCAAGAAAAAATCGCCAGTGTGCTCTGTGCCGACGCCACGCTATGTGGTGTTTTGCGTGACACCGAATCTGAGTTTCTTTTTTCTTCATCAAACGAAGTCGGCTCCGCCGCAGTGGCCACATGTGAAATCAATACCGATACGCCAAGTACACTAATACTCGCTGTAGCTCACAAAAATACCGATCATTACAACCAGCATACAGGCACGCTCTTTATCGACTATATTGCACAATTTTTACAAATCAAAATCGATCAATTAATCAAAAAAAACGCTAATCCAGAGACTGGCCAGTAGATAAAAAAGTAGTTCGGCGTAGCTGATCCTCGGCAACCCAATCATTAACTAGGCGCGTCAATTAGTATGCCACAACTTGCCTTTGACACTGCGATTAACCAGTTCATTGACCACCTCAAAGTGGTTCGGCGCCTGTCTCCACATACTCAAGCAGCCTATCGACGTGACTTACAACAGTTTTTTTCGTTTTGCCAACAGGGAAAAATCAATCATCCAAACGCTTTAGATGACTCGACTAAACCCATTGCTGTAGCAGACATTGATGCCGTGCTGGTACGCGGGTTTATCAACACCCTGCGCATGAAGGATATGGCAACGGCGTCGGTACATCGCAAGCTATCCAGCATTCGCTCTTTTTTTCAATACTACCTAGAATTCTGTGCCAGCAGCTTAGAAAAAGTCGATCCAACACAGAGCATAAAGGCGCCAAAGACTGCAAAAAAATTGCCGGTAGTGCTCGACGTTGATCAGATCAGCCAACTTTTAGACCAGACATCAGGTAACGATTTTTTAGCGCTACGTGACAACGCAATATTGGAAGTGTTTTATTCCGCAGGCCTACGTCTCGCCGAAGTAGCCTCGCTAGATATTGGCAGTATAGATTTGCAGAGCAAGCAGGTAAAAGTGACAGGGAAAGGGAGCAAGCAGCGGGTACTCCCTCTAGGCTCAAAGGCACTGCAGGCTGTTATCCGTTGGCTACCGGCTCGCAATACTATTGCACAACAAAACAATCACGCATTATTTATTGGTCAACACGGTAAACGGCTTAGTCATCGGTCAGTGCAACTGCGCTTAAAAAAGGCGGCGCAAACACTCGACCATGCTCAAAATTTGCATCCACATATGTTGCGCCACTCGTTTGCTAGCCACATGCTGGAATCAAGCGGTGACTTGCGTGCCGTGCAGGAGCTACTAGGGCACGCCAACCTTTCAACGACACAAATATATACCCATCTTGATTTTCAACAACTCGCAGAAGTTTATGATCAAGCCCATCCTAAGGCACTGCGAAAATCCAAGCCGTCTAAAGCTCAAACATCGCCTCAACGACTAGTAAAGCCAGCGCCGACTGAGCCCAACACAACATAAATTAATCACTACAACCATAAGCATGCCATGCCAAAAAATCAGATCCTGGAACCTATCAAAATAATCACCTTTGACCTAGATGATACGCTATGGCCGATTCGCCCAGTTATTGAGCGTGCCGAAACAAAGACGTATCGCTGGCTCACAGAAAATGCGCCACAAATAACGGATCAATTTAGCCAGAGTGATATGCTTGCCTTTAAATTGGCGCTCATGCGAAAAGATTCATCCTTACGCCATCGCATCAGCGATATGCGACGCAACGGTTATCGCGAGCTAGCTTTAGCCAGTGGCTACACACCCAGCGAAGCAAGCAAGTTGGCCTCACAGGCGTTCGAGACCTTTATTGAGCTTCGACAACAAGTCAACTGTTTTGCTGGGGTTGAAGCAATGCTAGAAGAGCTTGCAAAAAATTATATGCTCGGAGCTCTGACAAATGGCAATGCCAACCTAAAGAAGATACCTATTGGGCGACATTTTGATTTTTCAATTTCAGCCGAATCAGTCAATGCTAGTAAACCAGATCAAAAAATATTTAACGCTGCGTTAGAGCAGGCAAGTCTTTTTAACGGATCAATGGTGCAGCCAAACGAAGTAGTACATGTAGGAGATGACCTCCACACCGACGTTGGAGGGGCAATGCAAGCCGGATTTTATACCGTATGGCTGCGGGCGAAGCCTGACGAAATGCAAGATTATCTTAAGTATGGCGACGAAGAAGCGTCAACAGTAGCACCTACCATCACTCCGCATGCGACGATCGACACCATTACTGCATTACCCAAAGCACTAAGCGGCATTCAATACAGCCAATAAAAACCTCTGCTCATACTGTATTGGTGCGCTCAGCCTTAACATTACACTTTGGTGCGTGAGCGGTGGCCTCTTTACTTATTAAATAGGCCGACTGCCGTAATTACTCTCAGGTTTTCTTGGTGGATCAGCCATAACATTAGGCTTCACATTAACGATAGCCCCACCCATTCGTAAAAATTTTTCAACTTCCGTTTCTAGCTCTGTACGAACTCGCTCTCGACTCGCGACATTGCGCGTCTCAGCAACTTCATCTTTTGAACCAATAAAAGTAAGGTCTACACTAACTTTCTTTTGGTAATCCACTGGCTCAGATTTCGATTTGTTAGATCGAGCCTTGACTGATGGTTTAGCTCGATTAGATTTAGCAGTTGTCGCTGATTTTTTTGTCACAGCGACTTCTGTCTTCTCAGATAATTTTTTAGGCGAGGTCGCTTTCGCGCCAACCTTGGTAGCAGAAGACTTTTTCTCTATCGGTTTTTTGGCAGCCACAGACTTAGCTTTGACCGCTTTACTTTTCAACGGCGTTTTAGCGGCCGGCTTTTTCTTGGCGGTCGCACTTTTAACGCGTGTGGTTGGAGACGGTGATTTGACAACGGCTTTTTTACTCACAACTATACTCACTATTTTGTCAGGAAAACGCTTAAAGCGAACGTGTTTCAGCTAGCCTCACCCGCTTCTTCAAGTCAAACAATCAGACTTTAGAAAGAACATAATTTGAACGGCTGAGCGCTACCTTTTTCGAAGTAAGTATAGTTATAGCTAAATTCTGAGAAACCGCCATCAAAGAAAAAGTTAAAAAAAAATTACTGCAGGCCCAGTTCACAAAAAAAATAAAAAGCACCAGATGTTGTGGGGTTAGGCATGCAAGAGCACAAGCAAATTTGAAAGTACTGTAAAAAGACCGAAGTACAAAGCAAAGTACGTGAGTACAACTTTTAAGCAAAAGGAAGTGTTTGCTCCGGCCATACTCAATGGCCAAGAGGCAAAAATAACCAGGCAAACAAAAGCACATGCCGAAGCAGATTAATCAATACCAATGTGCTAATGAACTTGCAGCCACCTCGGACGAGGCCGCTGGGTTAATTGCATCTTATGTTGCGCCGATTGCACGGCGCGAACAACAGATACGGCAAGCGGTGTTAAACAGCTTCGTCGCCACGCTCGTCGGTGCGAATGCGAATGATTTGCTCAAGATTAGTAATAAATATTTTGCCATCGCCGATCTTGCCGGTTTTAGCCGATGCGCTAACCGCCTCAATAACCTGATCTACTAAATCATCGCCAACGGCAATCTCTAGCTTCACTTTAGGTAAAAAATCAACCACGTATTCTGCACCACGGTAGAGCTCGGTATGTCCTTTTTGGCGACCAAAGCCTTTCACTTCGGTGACAGTTACACCCTGAACACCAACATTGGATAATGCTTGTCGAACGTCGTCAAGTTTAAACGGTTTAATGATGGCTGTTACGAGCTTCATGCAGTTATTCCTCGTTTTCTATAATGGGGCAAAACTTTTCAAATAAGTTTTAATTGATTTAACTTAGCTCGACTAACGCCGAGTAGGGTACTAATGGCGCTAATAGCCATAATTTGTAAAGGTACTGCTTTGCCCTAATGATAGCAAGTATTGTTTAGTGCGCCGCGCACAAATTCGGTGCAAAAAAAAGGGCGCCAAAGGCGCCCCGAAACGTTACATATTAATTAACCTTTAGAGCTTGCAAACTCAGGATAAGCCTCCATCCCACATTCCGAGAGATCGACGCCGTCGTACTCTTCTTGTTCACTCACTCGGATGCCCATAATAGCCTTAATAGCCAGCCAAACAATCAAGCTTGTCACAAAGACCCAGACGAAGATTGCTAACAATCCAACGATCTGCCCGCCAAAACTTGCGTCGCCAAAAATGGCCACTGCCAACACACCCCAGATACCAACCGTACCGTGGACTGAAATAGCGCCAACAGGATCATCTATTTTGATTTTGTCCAGGAGCACGATACTTAGTACAACTAAGACTCCGCCAATCGCACCTATGATGGTAGACATTAGGGCAGATTGAGATGCCGGATCAGCTGTAATCGCCACCAAACCTGCCAAAGCGCCGTTAAGTGCCATGGTCAAATCTGCCTTGCCGAACATCAAGCGCGCAAGAATCAAAGCCGCAATTAATCCGCCAGAGGCAGCAGCATTCGTATTCATAAACACGTTGGCCACTTCGTTCGCAACTTCAATACCACCAAGCTTGAGCGTTGAGCCACCGTTAAAGCCGAACCAGCCCATCCACAGGATGAAGGTACCCAGCGTAGCCAGCGGTAAATTAGCACCCGGTATCGCCTGAGCGCTGCCATCCTTGCCATACTTACCTTTACGTGCACCCAGTACAAGTACACCCGCTAATGCCGCTGCTGCACCTGCCATATGAACAATACCAGAACCAGCATAATCGCTGTAATCAAGGGCACCCAAGAACGGCACATCTTTGCCACCCCAAGTCCAACCGCCTTCGATAGGATAAATAAAGCCCGTCATAACAACAGCAAACAGTAGGAATGCCCAGAGCTTCATTCGCTCCGCTACAGCGCCAGACACGATTGACATGGCCGTTGCAACAAATACAACTTGGAAAAAGAAGTCTGATGCACCGGAATACACCGAATCACCGTCAAAACCATTTTCAGCTGATGCCGCAAGTACCGCTGCTTTGTCGAGGCTACCAGTCGTGTCAACGCCTGATAAGAAGAAGCCACCGTCATACATAAACTGATAACCGCAAACCATATACATGGTACTAGCGATCGCGAAAAGTGAAATATTTTTGGTAAGAATTTCGGTCGTATTCTTCGAGCGAACCAAACCGGCTTCAAGCATGGCAAAGCCCGCTGCCATCCACATTACTAACGCACCACAAATCAAAAAGTAGAAAGTGTCTAGTGCGTATTGGAGTTCAAAAATTTGATTTTCCATTACTGTATACCTCAATGTTCTAATAAATTAACCGGCCACCAATAGTTTGGTATGCTCGGACCTATAGCGCTTCGTCGCCGGTCTCACCTGTTCTGATCCGAACGGTTTGCTCAATGTTGGTTACGAAGATTTTTCCGTCGCCAATCTTGCCGGTGTTTGCAACCTTAGCGATGGCTTCAATTGCACTGTCGGCAATATCATCAGCAACACCCGCCTCGACCTTTACCTTCGGCAGAAAATCGACCACATACTCTGCTCCGCGATAGAGTTCGGTATGTCCTTTTTGTCGACCAAAGCCTTTTACTTCGGTAACGGTAACGCCCTGCACTCCGATATCGGAAAGTGCCTGACGAACGTCGTCTAACTTAAATGGTTTAACAATTGCTGTTATTAACTTCATTGGTAGATGCCCTCTGTGTTCGATAAAAGAATTCCGTGCGGACATGCACAGTATCGTCACATGCAACAAAGCATCCTCCGTGCCAGTTCATAAATAACTATTTAAAACAGTGGGTTATAGTATTTTTCGGATAAAAAAAGACAGTCGGCGAGGTGTTCAGAGCACACATTAGCGCGCGCCGCACCGCGATGGTGCGAACCGGTACGATTACATCAAGGTAGCCGAGCCACCCGCTTGAACACTTGCCGCCCGAGCATGGCTGTTGGATAATCAAAGATCACCATGTAAGGAACTCAGTCATCGATACGCCGACAATTACCAGCTTTATCAAACAAGCATCGGAACTCTTACCGGGGCATGCCGCGAACTTAAAGAAAGATTTTGAACGCAATTTGCGCCCAATTATTGAGAGCAAGCTCGCTGAGCTGAACCTAGTTACGCGTGATGACTTTGAGCAACAGTTGCGGCTGCTTGAAAGACTAGAATCTCAAGTTACTCAACTTGAGGCACAGTTAGCCTCTTTTAAAAAACCACCGTCCGACTAGGCCCAATACCCACCAACCTAGTAAGCGCTATCACTCTGCAGCAACAGATAGTCATTCATTAAAAAATCAGGTAACCGCAGCAAGAACAGCTTTCATAAAAAACCACTCATTTATCAAGGACGATAAACATGGCACTCGCACTCACCCTATCTCGGGCCAACCAAGGCATTGATGCACCACTTGTCAGCGTCGAAACTCATCTATCTAACGGCCTGCCGGCTTTTACCATCGTTGGTCTCCCAGAGGCTGCCGTTAAAGAAAGTCGCGACCGTGTAAGAAGCGCGATCATTAATTCCCATTTTGAATTTCCCTCTCGACGTATTACCATCAACTTGGCACCAGCCGACCTCCCCAAGCAAGGCAGTCGGTTTGATCTTGCCATTGCGCTGGGCATTCTTGCCGCGTCAGGCCAATTACCCAAAGATAAGCTCCGGCAATATGAATTTATAGGAGAGCTGTCATTATCTGGCGAGTTACGCCACGTACGCGGTCTGCTACCAGCGTTGTTAAAAACCGATAAAGCACGCACGATGATCGTACCGCTTGCCAATCAAGCTGAAGCGAGCCTTCCCATTAATTCGGCAGCGATCGTCGCCACGCACATTCTTCAAGTTTGTGCTCATTTAAATGGCAGTGCCGAAATCGCGCCGCTTAAAAAGATTGAGCCGCCCAGTCGAGATCGGTTAGAACAAGATCTCGCCGATGTCGCGGGGCAGCCCCAAGCAAGAAGGGCTTTAGAAATTGCGGCAGCCGGGGGACATAACTTACTATTTAGCGGCCCTCCGGGAACCGGCAAAACTATGCTTGCATCCCGCCTTGGCTCTCTATTACCGCCGCTAAGTGAAAAATTTTCAATTGAAGTCGCAGCGATTCAATCATTGGCGGGAAAAGTGGTCGATGGCAGCAGCTGGGGGCGGCGACCTTTTCGCAGGCCGCATCACACGGCCTCTGCAGTAGCGTTAGTAGGCGGCGGTAGCAACCCTCGCCCCGGTGAAATATCACTGGCTCATCGCGGCATTCTTTTTTTAGACGAGCTTCCAGAATTTGACAGAAAAGTGCTTGAAGTATTGCGCGAACCGCTCGAGTCCGGCTCAATCACTATTTCTCGGGCTGCGCAACAAGTAGAGTACCCCGCAAAATTTCAACTAGTAGCGGCCATGAATCCTTGTCCGTGCGGATTTTTTGGCGATACCCGACAAAGTTGCAGCTGCTCATCGGCGCAGTTACAACGCTACAAAGCCAAGCTTTCAGGGCCACTACTAGATCGCATTGATATGCACGTCAATGTCAGCCGCCTACCCACACATATGCTGCTCAATAACGAAACGGCGAAAAGCATAGAAACAAGCTCAGCCGTTAGAAAAAGAGTGATCCGAGCGCAAGAAATACAATTCAGTCATCGTAAGAAAATGAATGCCAATCTTCAAGCTAGTGAATTAATAGATGCGCAATGGATCGAGCCAGAAGCTCTAGATTGGCTGAGTAGCGCAATTGAAAAGCTTGGCCAATCAGCTCGAGCATTTCACCGAATTCTACGCGTTGCAAGAACCATTGCCGATTTAGAAATTGAAAAGTCCGCGCCCACAAATCGATTATCGCAGCTGAGAGTAAACACTGCACACATAAAAGAGGCGCTGGCCTTCCGACAATTTACGGACAGGCAATAAGGATAACGTGCTAATTATAATGACCCGTGCTGAAATATATCACGGTATTGTAAACCAATAAAATGACACTCAGCGCACAAATATTAAGTTGCACTATACAAGTGCCTTTCTTTTCTAGCTATTACTTATAAACCAGCTAATGATCAACGAATTTACCTCGACAGGATTTTCTTGATGGACAAAATGTCCCGCGCCATCAATCCGTTCAACTCGAAAACCGCGAGGATAATCTTTAGCTAACACGGTATAGTCGAATACTCTTGTATCAACACAGCCATCATTGGCACCTGTTATAGCTAAGTTAGGCACCAAAATTTTTTTTATATCACTCATCAACGAGTGTCGAAAACCAAGTATTAGAGGTAAAGAAGCATTTTGTCGATAATAACTAAGCATGGCCTTAACAACGCCCGGCTGCGAAAATGTTTCACACAGGTCACTCCACTGCGCATTCGTAAGCACTTGATCGGGAGACCAACGCCGCCTCAAAAAACGGATGAATTGCCAATCTCCTTGGCGTATTAAATAATCAGACAAAACCGGTATTTGATTAAAGAACATATACCAAGAATTTAAAATCTGCAGCGGCACGCCCGCCAAACCTTCCCGAATAAATCGTGCAGGATGCGGCACTGCCATAGTGGTCAACGATAGAAACCGGTCTGGCGCGATTGCCGACGCCGCATACGCAATTGCAGCCCCCCAGTCGTGACCAACTAGATGTACTTTATCGAGATGCAACTCATCTAGCCATGCAAAAACATCTTGCGCTAGACTTGCCAAATGATAATCAGCATCAGCAGTAATAGACGAAGGCTCATAACCGCGCAAGGCGGGGATTAATACGCGATAACCTGCGGCAACAAAGTCGTCAATTTGAAGGTAGAAGGAATTAGCATTGTCTGGAAAGCCATGCAAGCACAGCACCACTGACCCACTGTTATCCTGGCCATAAAAACGAGCACTAAATTTTCGCGCTCCATTGTGCAGTGTTATTGCTTCCACAGCTTGCCGTAATCCTAATCAAAACTAACCGGCTAAAAAACGCCCTGCTAATGTTGCAAAGAAAATTATTTATTAGGATTAATTAAAAACTTTTGGCCGGTCTGCTTGGCGTTGTACTTTAAAATAGCGGCCGGTTCCATTGCCTCGTCCAAGCTCAATGTGTCGGTAAAATCAATAGCAAAGGTCGTTTGAATTTCATCTGCTACACGTTTATGTAACTCCGCCACACGCTCAGGAGACACTTTTCCTAAAAACTGCATCAGCAAGAAGCCGCCAATACCCCACGACATACCGTAAGCACGATTTAAAGTGGTAGGAGCCATCGCTAAGCCGCCGTAAATATAGACCTGCTTATGCATGGGCGAACCATAGGTGTTAAAACCAACAGCGTCTTTACTGCCGTTAGATTCCATCGCTGTGAGTATATCGCTAGCAAGCTCACCGCCACCAATTGCGTCAAACGCCAGAGTAGCGCCCGTTTCTTCGATGGCTTTGGCAAGGTCTTGCTTATAAGTGTCGCTCGAGGAATTAACTACATGGACAGCACCTATACCTTTGAGTAATTCAACTTGCTCTTCTTTACGCACAATATTGACCAACGGAACATTTTCAGCCAAGCAAATTTTCACCAACATTTGTCCAAGGCTCGAGGCGGCAGCAGTATGCACAAGCGCAGCATGACCTTCCATGCGCATGGTATCGACCATACCCAATGCGGTGAGTGGATTAACGAATGATGATGCCGCCTGCGCCGCTGCAGTGCCTTCATTATGAACGATGCACATCTGTACGGGTACAGTACAATATTCTGCGTAAGTAGCGCCCGACAGCACACCGACAGTTTTTCCCAGCAGCGCTTTTGCCGCTGGACTATCGCCTGCCTCAACCACGACACCTGCGCCTTCGTTACCCACGGGCAAAACCATATCTAAGCGCGACTTTAAGCGCGATAAAATCGCTGGATGTACCGGAGCCGTTAATAAACTGCCGTCTTCCGACAAGCTAGCCGATGTCAGATCAGCGGGGCCAAACATCGGCCACATGTCCGACGGATTAATCGGCGCCGCTTCAATTTTTACCACTACTTCATGGGGTTTTGGAGCCGATCTGTCGACAGTGCGCAACGAAAACTCTAATTGCCCCGCTGAAGTGATGTTTGAAAAAAGCTGTTTTGATTGGCTCATGATAAATTAAATCCTGCAGTGGGCGAATAGAATGCGATAAATTGGGCGCTGATTCTATCATCGGCTGGCGCTTCTATATAATCAATTCTTTGTAATGCTCGGCTACAAATCACCCCAGCGATTTTGCAATAAACTCAATGCAACCATAGGAGCAGTTTCAGTGCGGAGAATGCGCGCACCCAATCGCACACAAACAAAACCCGCCTCGGCCGCCGCTGCAATCTCACCTTCCTCAAAGCCACCCTCAGGCCCCACAAGCACACACGCTCTAGAAGGCGCAGCAACAAACTGTTGAGAAAAATCGTTAAATGCAGTCCCCGTCGGTTGCATTGTTAAACGCGCCTCACTGGGAGATAAAGCAGGGAGATTGTCCAACCACTCACTCAACAGTAAAGGCGAATTGAGCTGAGGAAGAATGGTCCGACCAGACTGCTCACAAGCGCCAATTAAAACTGCCTGCCAATGAGCCAATTTTTTTTCTGCGCGACCAGAGTTAAGCTTGACCTCAACGCGCCGAGTCAGCAGCGGTTGGATTTCGCTAACTCCAAGCTCCGTGGCCTTTTGCATGACCCAGTCCATACGATCACCTTTCGAAATAGCAATCGCAAGCGTCGTATGTAACGGTGATTCTACACTTTTGGCCAGTGGCCGACGGGCCTGAACGGTTACCGCCACCGCCCTACGTGAGACGGCAGTGACAACGGCATCAAATTCGTTAGCTTTGCCATCAAACAAAACGAGTGCTGAGCCGACAGTCACACGAAGAACATGGATAAGATAATGATTGTTACGCGTCTCAAGTTCCGTCTCAAGACCATCGACAAGCATTTGCGAACAAAAGAGTCTAATTTGGCGCATAGTCGGCGTTATATCTTTTCAATCCCTAAGTTTTTGCAAATCGCCTCAACTGGACCAGACTGATTCATAGTGTAAAAATGCAGACCTGGAGCACCTAAAACAATAAGCTTTTCGCATAACTCCGTCACGAATTCACTACAAAACTCTTTACAGCCTTGCGCATCATCCTTTAACGCTTCAATACGGTAATCAAGCCAACGCGGAATATCCGCTCCACAGTTCGCCGAGAAACGCTTGAGGTTACTGAAATTGGTAATCGGCATAACACCGGGATAAATAGGGTGATCAATACCTGCCTTTGCACAGCATTCCATAAACTGTTCGTAGGCATCGGCGTTATAAAAATATTGTGTGATGGCGCTGTTGGCACCAGCCGAAAATTTATTTTTCAAAAAACCAACATCACTATCGTAAGATTCTGCTTCAGGATGAATCTCAGGATAAGCGGCCACAGCAATATGAAAAGTATCGCCGTAATGCTGGCGAATAAACTCTACTAACTCGTTAGCATGAACCAAACGCGAACCATCGCCATAGCCCGATGGTAAGTCGCCGCGCAATGCAACAATACGCCTCACACCAGACTCAGCATACTGATCAATAAGCTGCTTAATGCTAGCTTCGCTGTCACCACCAAATGACAAATGCGGTGCAATATCACAGCCTGCATGCAAGCCGTCCAACACGACGGTTTTAGTATTGTCCCGAGTTGATCCACCGGCACCATAAGTAACCGAAAAAAAATCGGGGCCAAGCTGTTGTAGACGATCTCGCGTGGACTGAAGATTTTTAGCACCGACATCAGTTTTGGGCGGGAAAAACTCAAAACTGAGTCGATGTTGTTTGGTTAAAGCCATAAAAATATCTCGTTAAAGCGAAGTAAAAATACTAATCATTAATATTTGTACTGCTCTACTTTGAACGGACCTTCAACCTTAACGTTGATATACTTAGCCTGTTCATCGGTGAGGCGCGTGATAACACCACCAAAACCACGCACCATATGCTCAGCAACCTCTTCGTCAAGTTTTTTAGGTAGTACTTCAAGCGTGATTGATCGATTTTCTTGATCGGCAGATTTTTGCCCGAACAAATAAATCTGTGCCAAAACCTGGTTGGCAAACGAACCATCCATAATGCGCGACGGATGACCTGTTGCATTACCTAAGTTCACTAGACGGCCCTCAGAAAGCAAAATTAAATAATCAAGGGGATCGCCACCGCGGTGTATTTTATGAACCTGAGGCTTAACTTCTTCCCATCTCCAGTTTTCACGCATGTAAGCAGTATCAATTTCATTATCAAAGTGGCCAATATTACAAACTACCGCGCCATTTTTTAGGCTTTGTAAAACTGCCGAATCACAAACGTTATAGTTGCCCGTAGACGTCACCACCAAGTCAGTATTTTGTAACAGTGCTGTGTTGGCGTCCTTTGCGTCGCCTGTATTAATACCGTCGTTGTAAGGTGAAACTACTTCGAAGCCGTCCATGCACGCCTGCATCGCACAAATCGGGTCAATTTCAGAAATTCGGACAATCATGCCCTCTTGTCTGAGCGATTGCGCAGAACCTTTACCGACATCACCGTAGCCAATCACTAATGCTTTTTTACCTGATAGCAAATGGTCGGTGCCACGCTTGATCGCGTCATTGAGCGAGTGACGACAGCCATATTTGTTATCGTTTTTAGCTTTAGTCACCGAATCGTTGACATTGATTGCCGGTACTTTTAACTCACCGCTCTCAAGCATTTCTTGTAAACGATGAACGCCAGTAGTGGTTTCTTCAGTGATGCCATGAATTTTATCCAGCATGGCAGGATATTTATCATGTAATATTTGAGTCAGGTCGCCGCCGTCATCCAGTACCATATTAGCCGCCCAAGGCTGGCCATTTTTTAGAATAGTTTGCTCAATACACCATTCATACTCTTCTTCAGTTTCACCTTTCCATGCATAAACGGCCACGCCCGTTGCAGCGATAGCCGCGGCAGCGTGATCTTGCGTTGAAAATATATTGCATGATGACCAGCGCACTTCTGCGCCTAAGGCGTTTAGCGTTTCAATTAACACACCTGTTTGAATAGTCATGTGGATACAGCCTAAAATTTTTGCTCCCTTTAGAGGCTGCTCATCTGCATATTTAACTCGCAAAGCCATAAGAGCTGGCATTTCGGTTTCTGCAATATCAAGCTCCTTTCGGCCCCACTCGGCAAGACTGAAATCGGCAACTTTATAATCTGGCGTTGAATTAATAGACTGTACTTGGCTCATAATTTTTTCCTACTGTTAGATAAATTCTACTGTCACTGAAGTTTTCTACTAAATTAATTTAACGTTCCCCTAACCCACTATCGCAAGTAATGCATCGACCTTGTCGGTTTTTTCCCACGTAAATGCGGTGAACGTGTCTGATTTATTATTTCCATTTTCTTCCCATGTATATGTATGTTCAAACGGCTGACGACCAAAATGCCCATAAGCCGCCGTGAGTTGATACATAGGGTGCTGCAAATCCAAAGTGCTAGTGATTGCATAAGGGCGCAAATCGAATGTTTTTCGAATGGCTGCAATTAAAACGTCGTCGCCCACTTTGCCTGTTCCAAAAGTATTAACAGATATTGACGTTGGCTCAGCGACGCCAATTGCATAAGACACCTGAATTTCACAACGATCAGCAAGCCCTGCCGCCACAACATTTTTAGCCACATAACGGCCTGCATAAGCCGCCGAGCGATCAACCTTAGAGGGGTCTTTACCCGAAAACGCACCGCCGCCATGACGAGCCATACCACCATAAGTGTCAACAATAATTTTTCGCCCAGTTAAGCCACAGTCACCCACTGGCCCGCCAATCACAAAGTTACCGGTCGGATTAATATGATACTGGGTGTCCGCATGCAGCCATTCAGCCGGCAAAACTGGCAAAATCACGTGCTCTTTAACGGCTGCCTGTAAGTCATGCAAATCAATCTCAGGATCATGCTGCGTAGACAACACTACTGCATCAATAGCTACCGGCACACCATTTTCATAACGCAAGGTGACCTGGCTTTTAGCATCCGGGCGCAGCCATGGCAATACACCTTGTTTGCGTAACTCAGCCTGCTTTTCAACTAACCTATGCGAATAGTGGATCGGCGCAGGCATCAACATATCGGTCTCGTTAGTTGCATAACCAAACATCAAGCCTTGGTCACCGGCGCCTTGATCTTCTGGCTTTGCTCGATCGACCCCCTGATTGATGTCAGGTGATTGCTTACCTATAGCGTTAAGCACAGCGCAACTAGCGCCATCAAAGCCGACCTTTGAACTGTTATAGCCAATGCCTGTAATAACATTGCGAATGATATCCTCAAGGTCGACGTAGCAGGTGGTAGTCAGTTCACCGGCGACAATCGCCATGCCGGTTTTAACCAATGTTTCAACGGCAACACGTGCATCAACATCGCGGGCAATAATGGCGTCAAGGACTGCATCAGATATTTGATCGGCTAATTTGTCGGGGTGCCCCTCTGAAACAGACTCCGATGTAAAGACATTATATTCGCTCATAAAAAATTCCTACCCACTCCATTGTGATCAAAAATATCAAAAAATTATTGAGGCTTCCTAGCTCAAGCCAGGGCTTTAACTAGCAACTCATTATTAGGGCTTTAACTAGCAACTCATTATTAAGGTATGTATTGACTATAAATCTCATCAATTCTTTATATAGGCATGGATTTGTATGCGAAATCCATTACGCAGAGCCGTATAACTGCCCGCAACTCGTGTCAGCCCGGCCATCTCGGCCCATTGGGCCAGCTGCACTTCCTGAAAACCTAACCAAACATCTCCCGCGGCTTCTCTAACCCAGCTCTGATCGTGTTGACATAATTCTGAAACAATAAATATTCCTGCCACAGCCAGCAGCTCCGCTGCCTCTTGAAAAATTAGCTGCGGCTTTACATTGTGATGTAACACCATGTTGGCAACAATGCAGTTCGCTTTGCGAGCTGAAACAGCCCCACCGGTATTGAGCTGCCGAGTAAGATCAAGTAAGTCTGTGGTGGTGCCATGAATAAAACCGATATTGCCCAAATTTTTGCGCGTTGCTGTACGACGACAACGCTCAAGCATAGACTCAGCGTTGTCCAATGCAATAACGTGCTCAAAACGCTGCGCAAGATCGGCCAAGTACGTGCCTTCACCGGGCCCAATCTCAATGGCCTGTTTATACGAGAGTGGTTGTTGAGGCACCTGTAATAAAGTATCAATTAATTCATTGAGCGCATCACGATACTCATCGATGGGCGCAATCAAGTCCTGCTGAGCCTTAAACTGCTCACTGTGCTCGGCAAAAAACTTTAAAGAGCATTCACTGCGATGCTGCTGCGCCCGGTCTACGGCATGCTGCATAACTGAATCGAGCGGCTGAGCGTCGATGCTCGCGAACAACTGACTCACTAGTGCCTCGTTATTGCTTACTGCTGGCAGCGCTCGCCGATAAAAAATGGCGTTACCTTCGCGCCGAGTAGTCACCAAGCCCGCTAGGGCCAACACCTTTAAGTGGTGGCTCATCGCCGATTGTTTGATTGCAAAAAGGTTACAAAGCTCCAGCACACCGTAAGAATCGTGTTGCAGCACTTGTAAAATGTTCAAGCGCAGACCATCGGCACTAGCCTTGAGCAAAGCCTCAACGCCAGCCATTCCTACCCGATCCATTCCGCTTACGGGCGCTTTTTTAATTGCTGATGAGGCCATCATAGAGACCCGAATACTCGGCTAACCCTTTAATAATTGTTTACGATAATCAAGACGCACAACGCTTGACGGGCATAAAAACCAACTTATGTTGATATAGAGTAGCGAAGTGTAAACGCTTCGCTACTCTATATCAATAGTAATCAATATAAATATAAAATCGTGCAATAACAATAGCCTGAAATGAAATAAGTAAGCTGGCAGGGGCTGTTTTTAGAGGCGGAGGGCCAAAACATCTTGCAATGGCAGCAAAATCGAGGGGATTTGAAACGACCGAATTAACAAAAAGAGAGGGGCAAGAAAAAAGTCTATATTTATTAAATAGTTATGGTCGATCAAGCCGATATTTCAAGGGCTTGCTCAATAGCTGAAAGAGCATGGCACCCTGCTCAGGTATAAAGCTAGCGATGTAAAATAAACGTTTGCAAGTGCTGCTCGACCCAGTTGACATTAGGAATGCCGGCCGTTTTTTGATCAAGCATCACCGACATCACTTCAGCTCGGCCGCGAGGCCGCCCTTCGTAGGGCTTAATTTGATCGTCGGTGATGTCCAGGATCGTGGGCCGACCACTCACGACCACTGCGTACTGGGGTAAATGCCCATGCCCCAAGGTGCTCTCAACAATTGCAACGTGCTGCACTAAGGCCGCGGGCACGGCCATTGAGCCATTGAGAGCCTCGAAGCTAATCAGTGGCACCGCTTGGCCTCGCCACTGTATGTAGCCTACAAACCACTCTGGCGATTCAACCTTAACCTCGATATCACTGGGTTCAAAAATTTCAGCGATCATCACATCAGGCAGCAGCAGGTGATCGGTCTGCAACGGCAATAACATCACAGTGAGGTTAAACAAAGAATGATCTTGCTGGAGTGCTTCCATTAAATAAGAACCTTTACCTTTAAGAATGTTCGTTTTGCCGATTTAAAAAGACGCGCGGCCATAATAAAAAACATCAACAACTAACGGCCGTAGAGCCAGCTTTGTCGGGAAGAAACTCGCTGATAGTACTAATTAAATGGCTATCTTGGTATGGCTTGCCTAAAAAGCCATTTGCGCCTAGCCCAATGGCCCGCTCGCGATGCTTGTCGCCGGTGCGTGATGAAATCATAACAATGGGCATCGATGCCAAACGCTCTTCGTGCCTTACCCGAGTGACTACCTCGAAGCCATCGAGTCGCGGCATCTCAATGTCGAGCAGCATAATATCGGGCGTTATCCCTTCCAATTTCTCGATTGCATCCAGCCCATCTTTTGCGGTGATGACCTCAAAGCCCTGCCGCTCAAGTAAGCGGGTAGTCACTTTACGTACCGTAACCGAATCATCGACGACCATAACCAAAGTGCAATCACGCTCTGCAGGCTGCGCAATTAAGCTGCTAACACCATCAATGGACCACTTCGCAGCATTACGCGCCAATGCGGCCAAATCGGCAATCATGACGACGCTACCATCGCCCAGCACAGTCGCGCCCGAAATACCCTCGATGTTGGATAGTTGCGGACCTAAACTCTTTACGACAATTTCGCGACTTCCTAAGAGCCGGTCAACCTGAAACGCAACCAGCTTATCGCCCGAGCGCACGAGTAAAACGGGCAATGCACCCACCATATCAGCGCTGTACTGGGGCTCACTGCCATTGACCAATGAACCTAGGTAGCGAAAATCGTAACGCTGACCTGCATACATAAAATCAATAGCGGAGTCGCCATAGTACTCTTCTAACTCGTACGGACTCACTCGCACGATGCCCTCAATCGAATCTAACGGCACCGCAAGCGTTTCGCCACCAGCACCGACTAACAGGGCACGATTCATCGATACTGTGAACGGCAACCTAAAGATGAACGTCGTGCCTTTGCCTTGCTCAGACAGCAGCTCTAGCGTACCGCCAAGATCATGAATTTCTTTTTGCACAACATCCATGCCGACTCCGCGACCAGAAATCTGTGTAATTTTAGCTGCAGTGCTAAAGCCTGCCGACATAATAAACTGCTTAATTTCATCATCCGAAAGCTCATCGCCTTTTTTTATTAAGCTTAAAGCCAAAGCTTTTTTCTTAACGGCATCAACATCAATGCCTTTCCCGTCATCACTTAATCTAATAACAACATCGCCACCCTCGCGATTAATATCGAGATGGATAGAGCCGCTCTCAGGCTTGCCCGATTTTTTTCGATCCGCTGTAGTTTCAATGCCGTGATCGATGGCATTGCGTATCACATGTTCAAGGGGAACGGCCATGCGCTCAATGACCGATCGGTCTAGCTCTCCTTCGGCGCTACCAATAGTAAAGCTCACTGGCTTATCAAGCTCGCCACTCACCTGCCGTATAGTTCTTCGTAAGCGCGGCACAATGGCCCGAGACAACGGCACGGTACGTGTGCGCATCAAGCCCTCTTGCATCTCGGTATTAACGCGCGCCTGCTGAAGCAATAATGTTTCAATGTCTCGAGTTTTATCTTTCAGTGTTATCTTCAGATCTTTCAGATCAGAAGCCGACTCCACTAATGATTTGGAAATCTGCTGGAACTGAGAATAACGGTCCATTTCTAACGGATCAAATTCATCGAGGCCTTCAATTTCGACTTGCTCCTGACGAAAACTAATTTGCGCTTCGGTCTCTATTTCTAACCTTCTTAACTGTTCTTTTAGCCTCTCAACGGTCGCATCAATTTCATCAATAGAACGCGTAAATTCATTCGTTTTTTCCTCCATGAGTGACCGAGAAATACTGGTTTCGCCTGCTAAGTTAACTAACTTTTCAAGCAATTGAGCATCGACTTTAACGGTCTCTGAGACGCGCTTCTCTTCTTCAGGCCCAGACTCGGCATTCCTATGGCCCACCAATTGAATTTTTTCACGCCGGGTTACATTAGCAAAATGCGTAATCAAATCAGCAAGAAAATGGCTGACCTTTTTGAAAAAGTTGGCGTCGATTTTTATACGTTGATTACTGGCCGATTCTAAAAGCGATTCAAACTCATGACAAATATCGCCCACATCCTCTAGACCCGCCATACGCGCACCACCTTTGATAGTGTGCAATGGTCGCAATAGACTCTCAAGATAGGATAATTCATTTTGGTCATTAAGCCATTCGCCAACACTGGCCTCAAGCTCTTCAATAAGATCTTGTGACTCTTCAAGGAAAATAGCTACAATTTCATCATCCATGAACTCAATATTTGATTTACTTGCAGTATCCTCAGCCTGCTTACTCGATGCAGCAATACGCTGTGCCAAAGCCTCATCGGATTTGACTAAACCCAGCAGCTCGTCTGTTGTAGCTACTGCCACCACCGCTTGCCCTGCCGCGAGACAGTCCAGCATATCTTCAAGATCTAAATGCGCTTGCATTAAAGTGCTATAAAAATGGTAGTGCAGCCCAACAACAGCACTGCATTGATACGACACCAGCATCGCCTCAACCAATTCTTTAATCGGTTGAATAGCAGCGCCTGCATCCGCAATGGATTCAAGCCCAGCAATTAACGTATCAAATTGTGTCGGTACACTTGCCTGCGAGCGCCAAGCTCGCAAGAATTGGCGCCCATCAACAATTAAACCACTGAGCGCAAGTAGGCCGCTATGATCTTCAGCATCGATAGTGGTGTTTGATGCCGCGAGTGTTCTCTCAAGCTCAACATGATAGTCCTCATCGAGTTGCTCGGTTAGCTCGATAGTATCTGGGGTGCCTGCTAGGAAATTCATAAGCCATTGAGAAGTGCGGATCAAAAGGCTGTGCTGATTCGCATGGCTTGAGTTACTGCCGCCCATATGCGCAACCAATAAATTAGCTGACTCCATGATATTTGCAACTGGTTGAATTTCGGCAATTCGAGAGCCGCCCACCAAAGTATGAAATGCTCGCTTAACACGCTCGCTAGGCACGACATTCGCGTCTTCACTAAGGCTATCGGTATATTCAGTAATAACCGCTAACTGCAGAGCCGCTTCTTCAAAGAAAATATCGCGCAGGGTATAGTGGGAATCACGTGTGTTGCTATCGACCTCATTTGACGTCACTTCAACTACAGGAATAACGCCAGCCTCTTCTTTAATTGTTTCTTCATGAGCTTCTTGCTCTTGCACTTCTTGCTCATTGATTTGAGTGCTATCTTCATCGCTGGCTTTATCTGGATGAGTCGCGCGCTCGTCTTGCGCGATGGCGTCTTGCGTAATGACATCCTGACTAGTGGCTTCGAACCTATTCGTTTCAGGCATAGTCGTTTCAGGCATAGTCGTTTCACGCATAGCCGTTTCAGGCATAGCCGTTTCAAGCATAGTCGCTTCAGTCATAGTCGCAGCAAGCTGCACAGCGCTTAATAACTGCATAGACTCGCCAATTATTACTTGGGCATTCGAATCAGCAGTTAATAATTCA
>CAJQKT010000009.1 GCA_905478995.1 uncultured Pseudomonadales bacterium
CCGCCGCATAATTATTATGGCATGATCTATGACAGCATGTTAAGCTACCAAGCCTTAGCTGCGTAGCTTCGAGCATTCGCCCTATCACAATGGTCCACGATCCATGCTCCACAATCACGTCTATCAAACGCTTTCATCGACCCTTGGGACACTTACATGATTACACTTTATGGGGCATCAGCCTCGCCCTTCGTTCGCAAGGTCCTCGCGGTGTTGGCGATTAAGCAGCTGCCTTTTGAGCACATTCAGCAAATGCCGTTTGCCAACGATGCCGAATTCAAAAAAATTAGTCCTCTGGGGAAGATTCCCGCGCTTAAAGATGGCGACATCACTGTCTGCGACTCAACGGTGATTTGCGAATTCCTCGAAGACAGCTACCCCAACCCTGCCGTATATCCAATTGACCCTGCCGATAAAGCCCGTGCGCGCTGGCTGGAAGACCTAGGCGATACCAAAGTAGCCGAGTTGGCTTCAGGTATTTTCTTTCAGCGATTTATGCGACCAATGGTACTGCAACAAGCCACAGACGAGGCGTTAGTGGAAAAGATTATTACGCAGCAACTGCCTCCTTGCTTAGATTATATCGAAACCCAAGTACCCGCCGAAGGTTTTATTTTTGAAGATTTTGGTGCAGCGGATATCGGTCTAATTAGTTCATTCATCAATGCAAGTTATGCCGGCTATGAGGTTGACGCTGCGCGCTGGCCGCTGCTAGCGAGCTTTATTCAGCGGGTTAAATCTCATCCTGCTATCAGTCCGCTGCTAACCACTGAAGCGCAAATGCTCGGACTTGCTCAATAAAACCTTGAGCACGCCACTGAAAATATAACCAAGCTTGGCGTACGCACAGGTGGCAACTGAAAAAAATTCCATCCATTAAAGGAACCCCCATGATCAGCGCTGATATGCCTTACACAAAAAAAACCTGCCTCGTTGATGGAAAAAAGATTGCTTACATTGAAGAAGGTGAAGGCGACCCTATTGTGTTATTGCATGGCAATCCTACTTCATCGTATCTGTGGCGCAATGTCATCCCTGAGCTCAGTGGCAAGGGACGCATCATTGCTCCCGACCTGATTGGCCATGGCGACTCGGAAAAACTGCCAGCTAATGAAGGCCCTAAGCGCTACTCGTTTTTAAGCACTTATCGTTATTTGGCGGGGCTGCTGCAGGAACTCGGCGTTGAAAAAAATGTGAACCTTGTGATTCACGATTGGGGCAGCGCGCTGGGCTTTTACTGGGCCGAGCAGCATCCAGAGTCAGTTCGCAGCATTGCCTATATGGAAGGTATTGTCTGCCCGCTAAGCTGGGATAACTGGCCAGAAAGCGCACGCGGCATTTTTAAGGGCTTTCGATCAGAAAAAGGGGAGGAGCTCATATTACAACGCAATTTGTTTATTGAAGCCGTACTGCCCAGTTCAGTGATGCGCAGCTTAAGCGACACAGAAATGCAGCATTATCGCGCCCCTTTCTCGTCGGCAGATGATCGCCAACCGACGCTCAATTGGCCACGCCAAATCCCCCTTGATGGCGAACCTGCCAATATGGTTGATTTGGTTTCAAGCTATGGACAATGGCTAAGCAATAATGAAAAATTGCCCAAGCTATTTATTAATGCCGAGCCAGGCTCTATTTTGGTTGGGGCCGCCCGCGAATTTTGCCGAGGCTGGCCAAATCAAAGCGAAATTACAGTAAAAGGCAGCCATTTTATTCAAGAAGATTCACCCGCAGAAATTGGCCAGGCCATTGCGACTTGGCTCGATACGATCAACTAACTAAACAGTATTTCAACTGTTATTTAAATTATTCTCCGAGGAAATAGTAATGGCCGATACACCCGTTTACATCGTCGTCAATCTGGCTGTCACAGATGCACCAGAATACCGTATTTATGAAAAAGGCTTTTTTGGATTATTAAAAAAGCACGGTGGTAGTTTCATCACCTTTGATGACAATCCTATTACTTTAGAAGGCGAGACACCGCGTGAAAATCGCATGATTATCTTCAGCTTCCCGTCAGAGAGTATCGCTAATGCTTGGTATGCTGACCCTGAATATCAAGCGCTATCGGAACACCGCCGAGCCGGGACCAAGCTTGATTTTTTAACCATGGTTCATGGTCTGCCACCGCGTGATTAAATGTCATAAACTAATGGCCTTTAATGACACAGCGAATAGCGAGCGCAACCGTGAGTAATTGAAGATGAGTCATCGTGGTAAAACGGCACTGATTATTGGTGCGGGAGATTATATTGGCTCTGCCATTGCGAGGCGGTTTGCCCGCGAGGGCTATATTGTTCATGCTGGACGACGCAACGGTGAAAAGCTGCAACCGCTGGCTGAAGAGATAGCACTGGAAGGCGGTATTTGCCGAGCCAAGACCCTCGATGCTCGTCAAGAACAAGGCATTGCCGATTTCTTTGCCGAGGCTGAAGCCGAAGCCCCCATCGAAGTTGTAGTTTTTAATATAGGGGGCAATGTCTATTACCCTATTTTGGAGACGACCGAGCGAGTCTTTAGAAAAGTTTGGGAACTCTCATGCTACTCAGGCTTTTTAGCTGGGCGTGAAGCCGCGCGTTACATGCTACCGCGCGAGCAAGGCAGCATCTTTTTTACTGGCGCCACGGCAAGCGTAAGAGGTAGTAACGGCTACAGCGCATTTGCCGCAGCTAAGCACGGTTTGCGCGGCCATGCTCAAGCAATGGCTCGCGAGCTAGGACCAAAAAATATTCATGTAGCGCACCTGATTATTGACGCCGCGGTCGACACCACCTGGGTACGTGAAAGGATTCGCGGCGCCAAAGGTGACGACGCAGTGAATAACCTACCGCCCGACGGCCTAATGAACCCAGACTCAATCGCTTCAACCTATTGGTATTTACACACGCAACCGCGTGACGCGTGGACCTTTGAGTTGGATGTTAGGCCCTATATCGAAAAGTGGTAGGTCACCCGTATCGGCCCGTACAAGCAGCGCGTTAATCTAAGTCGATTTTGACCGGCCCCTGAAATGAATGCCCGCTAAAGAAAAAACTGACCCTAGCAGGGTTGGGTATTTCTAGATACAGATCGTGCTTGAGCGTCACCTTGTTAATAGACCAACCATCGGGCAAAACGCGCTCGTTTTGTCGAGTCATACCGGGCAAACCCACAACATCGCTAACTTGCGGCACATACGCCATGCCATCACCGCAATCTAAAATTTCAATTGTCCGCCCTGCAGCAAACATCACACTATGATGCTTATCTACCGCAAGCACTAAAACTTCGCTGAAGCCTGGCTCCATTTCACCCGGAATAGCCACCTGAGCAAAGGTTCTTCCATCAACAACCATTGTGGCAAGCTGGCCGTTTTCTGTCGCACCGGGTGCGCGACGAAAAAAAGCTGCATCATGCTCCGCTTTACCCAAGCCTGATTTAATAAACCCTGTAGGAACTTGTAGTGCTTCGTACTCTTCGGGCGTTACTGCTTGCTGGCATAACCATATTTTTAGCGTAGCAAGCTCCATAATTTCACCATAGACGGAACGCCCGTCTAATGTCCAGTTCGACGTCCACTGTCTATTGCCTAGCACAGCCAGCGCTCGCTCTTGAATCGATGGTAAACTCATATGCTAACCTCCAAAAACGGTATGATTGCCTCAACCAACTCTTCAGGTTTATCTTCCTGAATGAAGTGCCCCGCTCCGGCAATAATTTTGTGCTTTTGGCCTTTAGCCCCCGGCACAAATTTCTTAAAAATCTTTTCGCCACGATAAGAAATTGGGTCTTTATCGCCAAAAAGAGTTAAAAATGGCTTATCAAACGTTTTTAATTTCTCCCAAATAATCTTGTTGAGCGGCACACCTGGATTGCCAGGCAATATTGCGATCAATTGCGGAAATTGGCGTATGCCTGCCTGGTACTTTCTTTGTGGGAATGGTGCTTTTTTATAAGCAAAATATTCCGCGTCACTAAATTGTGGACGCAACACCGAATTTTTAAATCCAAGATCGAAAGGGAATGAAGGTAGTATTTTCATAATTCTTAACCACCAACGCAGCCACTTGTTGCCGCCCTCACCCGCCGGTATTCCTGTATTAGACGCGATAACGCGATCAAAGCGCTCTGGAAACTCCGACACAAGATACAAACCGATTGTGCCACCCCAGTCTTGACAAAAAAGCGTAATATTGCTGAGCTCGTTTGCCAGCAACCACTTTGACATCCACTCATAGTGCCTGGCTAGCGTGTAATATTTTCTCTTGGCGGGCTTATCACTGCGACCGCAACCTACTAAGTCCACCGCAATAACCCTTCGACCGGTTGCCAATAGCGCCGGGATCATATGTCGGTATAAATAGGCCCAAGAAGGGTTGCCGTGCATGAGCAAGATAGGCTCGGCATCTCTTGGCCCTTCATCAATACTGTGAATACGTATTTCACTCCCATCGCTATCGGTAATAGTGGTGTAGTGCGGTTCAAAGTTATAGCCGGGCAAATTGTCAAAACAGCTATCGGGTGTGCGCAATATTTTCATTGATCTATTCCAAGCATTTACTTAAGCAAAAAGGCCTAACAAAAGTTTTTAGAGCCTATTAAAATTCTATTTACCGGGCTTTTTTTTAGCGGTTTGCCGAGAGTAAAACCATTGATACATATCGGGCGATAAACGCTTCAGCCACCACTGTAACCGTGTTGCTTTATGAGGTAACAACATAAATTTATTGACCAGCACTGCATCATAAATAGCGCCGGCAATATCATCGGCGCTCAGTTTTGATTTCGCCATCTCTTTCTTAACCATGGCTTGCTGCACGCCGCCTGACACTTGAATTGATTCGGTTAAATTAGTCGGAAATAATGCTGGGCACACAACCGTTACACCCATGTTTTTATCTTTCAACTCCCAACGAAGTGTTTCAGATAAAGCAATGACGGCCGCCTTGGCCGCATTATAGCTTGCAAGCATTGGCGTCGATGTGATCCCAGCAATAGACGCGATATTAACAATATGACCGCTGCCACGTTTTTTCATAGGGCCGGAAAAAACGTGACATCCTCGTACCACCCCCATCAAATTAATATCGATAATGCGCTGCCACTCCTCCATGCTGACATGATCGATGGGACCGATACTTGATGCAATGCCTGCGTTATTCACCAGCACATCGACACCACCCCAGCGCTGCTCACAAGCCTCATGCAAGGCTTGAATATCTTCGAGCTTCGCCACATCGCATCGCTGAAAAAATGCCGTGCCACCCAACAAAGTAATTTCATCAACCGTTACTTCGCCACGCTTCTGATTTAAATCGGCCACGGCTATAGACCATCCTGCGCGAGCAAAGCGCAGAGCAGTGGCTTTACCCAAACCGCTACCAGCACCAGTAATAACGATACTTTGGTTATTGAAATCCCTCACCGATCAAAAGCCTCCGCAAAACGATTTTTCAATCAATAAACGATAAAAAAGTCGAACTAAGAATTACCAACACTTTCACCCCAAACTTCAATATGACCTGCACGCTCAACCCTTCGCTGGGCTTTCATTGTCAACAATTCAGCCAAACCCAAACTATCAAAAAATTCGGTTAGCTCTTTTTGCACATCGGCTGGGAGCTCGGCAAATGTATCCGTAATACGCTGCAACATATACAACCGGTAAGGCATAACCATACCGGTCATGGTGACACCGCGAAAAGAATAGTCCATTGGCATTAAGCTCTTTATGCGCGGTTTAGCCGTCACGCAACTGCCCGCTTCTACCTGCGGATTTTGCGCAAGCCATGTATCAATACTCGACAGGGTCTGACGTATTTCAGGCATATAATCGCGGCCTATCAGCGCCAAAATAGCGTGTAAGCTACTCGGTATTTCATCGTCAGGAAAGTAAGCTGCTTCATAGTTGCCATACTCAGGTGTATCAGCATTTGCGGCGTTCATTCGCTCGGTCCAACGATAAACACGCTGCGCGCTTTGCTTCATAAGCATACCGGGATGCGGGTCACGCGATAAATGGGCATACAGTGGCGCAAAAAAACCATAGTCAGCAACGCTAGGCAGACCGCCCAACAAATAAGGGTGCTCAGAAAAGTGGGCATTGAGCAGCGATAGCAACTCAAGATACTGGGCTTCTATCGCGGGTATTGTGTCTGAATTAATGCCTAGCAATGGCAAATAAGCCTGCATGGGTCCCATGACTTTTTCAGCAACGTGGGCAACCATGTCCGGTTTAGCTCCGGGAACTGCATGGTCACCAAACTCATAACGAATAAAGTCTTCGTTAACATCAAGATAATTCCAACGATAGTGCATGGCAACTTTAAACAGGCCCTCACTGCCAAAGAGGTCGAGTATGAGTGCAGCAAGGCGCTGTTTAGGCTCGCATGGATAGACCGAAAATTTACCCAAGTTATGATTTTCAAAGTGATCAATAATATCGACGGTATCTTGGACTAATTGACCGTCGGCGTGCTCTAAAACCGGCACAATACCGCGCTTGACTTGCGGATAGATTTTCTCGCGAAAACGCAGATCACCGGGCATGACTTCTTGAAAGGCTATGCAGTGCTTGCGTAAATACGCACGCACCTTGCCCGAATACATTGACATGGGCGCGCCATATAATGTGACGTCGGGAGTCGTTGAATTCGTCATCAGGCCTCTGGCTCGCTAATCAATTGCAGCATTAATTTACCCTGGTTTTCTCCCTGAAAAATCATCTCAACAGCGCGAGGAAACTGATCAATGCCATTAATAATGTGCTCCCGGAACTCTATTTTCCCTTCATTCTGCCAAGTCAGTAAATCAACAAAAGCCTCGGGTATACGATGCATATAATCACGCATGGTAAAACCCTGCATACGTCCACTTTGGGCAATCAACTGAAAATAGTTTCCTGGACCTTCAGGCTTTATGAGGTTTTCATATTGTGAAATGGCACCGCAAAGAACGATGCGTGCAAGACGATTAATTTGCATCAGTACCGCATCAAGCATGTCGCCTCCCACGCCGTCAAAATAAACATCAATGCCGTTTGGCGCAGCCTTTTTAAGAGCGCTGGCTATTTCTTCGTGACGATAATCGATCACCGCATCGACACCTAAGTCTTCACTCAAGTAACGGCATTTTTCTGGCCCACCCGCAATGGCCACCACACGACAGCCCTTGAGCTTTGCGATTTGACACACAATATGACCGACCGCTCCTGCAGCCGATGACACCACTACAGTCTCGCCCGCCTGTGGCTGACCCACGTCTAGTAAACCAAAATAGGCCGTAAAACCAGGCATACCTAAACCACCCATTAAGCTGCTTAGTGGCGCTAAACTCGCGTCGACTTTGCGTAAATGGCGGCTATTAAAAGTGCCATGAGTTTGTATACCGGTAAAACCTGTGCAAAAGTCGCCAACCTGATAGTAATCCGATCGTGAAGCCGTCACTTCAGCCACGCCAAAGCCCCGCATTACTTCGCCAATTTTAACCGGTCGAATGTAACTCCGCTTGTTGGTGATCCAACCCTTCATGGCAGGATCTACGGAAAGAAAATGCATCTTCACCGATATCTCGCCCTCTTCTGGTGGCGGTATCGGATCGTGGGTAAACTGCCAATTTTCAGCGTTAGGTATACCGTCTGCCTCTTGCGCAAAGCGCACTTGCGTAACGGGCTCGCTCATTTATTCTCCTCACCTAGGTACCGGCTACTATTCATCTAATGGACCAAGGCATTAAGCCCTGAAGCCTCATCATTATCAACTCTTGGCACAATATATGTCAATATTGTAAGAGCGATTACTGATCACCTGCGTACTCGTGTAAACTGGCATCTCAAATCACAGATCCTGTTCATATTCTAACGGCGAACATTTAAATGCACGAAGCCTCCCCTTTGATGACCTCCATAGAAGACATTCAGCGTGGCTTTGACGCGCAGGGGTATATCTGTAATACACAAATCGCTACGGCCATATATTTAGCCTGGCATTTACATAAGCCAATATTAGTTGAAGGGCCACCCGGTGTGGGTAAAACAGAACTGGCCAAAACCGTCGCGCACTATTTGAGCCTGCCGCTAATTCGCTTGCAATGTTACGAAGGGCTAGATGAAAGCAAGGCATTATATGAGTGGAAATACGGCAAACAATTGCTCTATACCCAAGTACTAAAAGAAAAGTTGGGCGATATTCTTAACGGAGCTCAGGGTTTAAAAGAGTCGATGTCCCGGCTACACAATTTTGGCGACGTATTCTACTCACCCGAGTTTATCGAACCCAGGCCACTGCTCAAAGCTATGCAAGAACCTAACGGCTCGGTATTGTTGATTGATGAGCTTGACAAAGCCGATTATGAATTTGAATCACTGCTCTTAGAAATCTTGTCGGACTACCAAATTTCAGTACCCGAAATTGGCACGATAGTCGCGCAAGAAAAACCGATCGTCATACTCACCAGTAACAATACGCGAGAGATTAGTGATGCACTCAAACGTCGCTGCCTGCATTTATATATTCCGTTCCCAGATGCAGCACTTGAGCAGCGTATTATCGAGTCGCGCGTACCGGAACTGGGAATCCAACTGCGTGAACAACTGGTCGATTTTATTCAGCAGATTCGACAGCGCGACCTTAAAAAGCTGCCCGCTGTGAGTGAAACGATCGACTGGGCTCGCACCTTATTGTTGTTGCATGCTGACACACTCGATCGAGATATTGTTCGTAACACGCTCAATGTCATTCTTAAATTTCAAGATGACATAGAAAATATCGAAGCTGAACTGCCTGCTCTAATGGCAAAAAAGCGCTCATGAATATTCTCTCTGAATGCTAGTTGATTGCTATGGATAGAAAGCTTGTCGACTTTATACGTGTTCTGCGCAATGCCGATGTACGAGTTTCTACCTCTGAAAGTATTGACGCTATGCACGCCGCCGCGCTCCTTGGCTATCACAACCGTGAACTGCTCAAACAAGCTTTAAGTAGTACTTTGGCAAAATCAGAAGCTGAAAAGGAAAGTTTTAATTATTGCTTTGAGCATTTTTTTAGCGCGGACACCCCAAGCTTATCGCAAGACTCTGTGGAGCAGTGGCCGGCAGCTAATAAAAACGATCTGTCAGCATCAGACGACATGCCAAGTGACACTATTATTGATAACACAACCTCGTTTGAGCCAGACATATCGCTACAATCGGATACCTCCGAGCACGGCTCACCAGTAGAAGCTTCGTTGGCAAACCTACTAATGGCCAATAATTCCAATGACATTGCTATTGCTATGGCTCAAGCAGGCGAAGCCATCAAAGTAAACAATATGCAGGTATTCACGCAAAAAGGACCCTATAGTTGGCGCATGCTAAAGCAAATGGGAATGGACGAACTACAAGAGACTATTCGCGCACTAGAGCAAAATAGAGATCCAGCTCAGCATAGAATTGCACATGAATTGACTGAACGACTTAATTGGCTACGTGAGCAGGTCCGTGACTTCGTTGAAAAAAAATATTTATTATTTGCCAGCCAATCAAGGCAAAAACTTCGCGAAGAGGTATTAAAAAAAGCACGTCTTTCCAGCCTTGATCGCCTTTACCATCGTGACATGCAGTTACTGGTTAAAAAGATGGCCAAGAAACTGGCCAGCCAGCACGCCCGACGCAAACGTGTATTTAAAAAAGGCCAGCTCAACGCCGGCAAAACTATCGCTCGAAACATCTCGAACGACGGCATTATGTTTGACACACACTGGAAATCAAAACGCCGCGATCGACCTAAGGTTTTTGCTATTTGTGACGTCAGTGGATCGGTTGCATTGTATTCGCGATTTTTATTGATGCTGCTTTATAGCTTACATGAAGTGCTGCCTAAAGTACGCGCCTTTGCATTTTCAAACACGCTGGGTGAGGTGAGTAATGTTTTTGCGCAATATTCAATTGAAAAGGCTATCGAATTAGTCAACGCACAGTGGAGCATGGGTTCCACCGATTATGGCCAGGCCTTCGAAGACTTTTCAAGCCTGTGCCTAGACAGCATTGATAACCATTCAACCATTATTATCTTAGGCGACGCGCGTAATAATTACGGCGATGCCAAGGCTCAATTACTCAAAACGTTGTATGAACGTAGCCAGCGCGTTATATGGATTAACCCCGAATCCAAATCAATGTGGGGCGGCGGCGATTCAGAAATGCCTCGCTATGCCGCCTATTGCCACGATGCCAGTTCATGCAATACGCTGGGACAGTTAGAAAATATTGTTGAGCGACTACTGCGCCAAACCAGCTAATTCAAAGGAAGAAAACAATGACCGATGCGATTAATCTAATGGTTAAAATCGTAGTGTATGCAGGTATAGCCGCAGTACTAACCCATGCGCTGAGAACTTACTTAGCCAGAAAAATATGGCGCGCACAGCCTGGCGAAGTGTTCAATGGCGATTTATTTCAGGTTGGAGAGCATCTCATTTGCTGCCCCGATCGATCGCATTTGCCTGAAGATGCCATAAATCAAACTACGATTGTTTGCTTTCCTGGTTTTCTTGAAGACATACGCTACTTTATTGCCTTGTATCGCGATGTACCGGCACGCATCATCATTTTGAACAACGGCAATTATCAGAACCCCTTCACCGACGACACGGCGGTGACCAAGCCTGCGTGGGTAGCCTCCAACCCCTATCCGCTTGGCACCATTGCACACGATGCTTATTGCCTCAATCTGGTGCTCGAAAATATGACCAGCAAAGAACGCGTAGTTTTACACGGGCATTCTAGAGGCGGCTCGGTAGTGCTTGAGGCGGGCCACCAAAAGCCTGATCGTGCTAGCAACACAGAAGCACTGTTAGAAGCTGCTGTCGTGCCACAGGGGCGCCTCGTGAATAAAGGTGAAAGCCTGTTACAGCCAGTAGGGTTTTATTTAATGCCGCTGATACTATCGTTACTGCGCATTCTGCCTGAGTCGATGAGACTTAAATCACCCATGATGTGGGTCACTAATGCGGCCAAAAATAAACATGTCGCGGCGATTCCTTTTACACCTAAACAATATGCCACTGCGCAAATCAACCTTGCTGATATCCTCCGATTTCATAGCGAAGCGAGTTGCGATTATTACGCTAATTTTAAAGGCACAACTTTGTTCGTAGGTGAGCGCGATAGCGTGTTATCTCGCTCCGGAATGCTCGAAAGTGCCAAGCAATCATCGGCAGTTGACGTGATTGAAACACAGGGCACTGATCACTTTATTAGCTTAGAACGGCCCGATATTATTCGAGCCTTTTTCTCGTAAGCCCATCCGCAGTTGCTAGTAGCCGAGGCGCGAGTATTGAGGTAGAACTTCCTTTATGTTTAAATTGTCAGTATTACTGCCAATTCAATGAGCGTCAATATGACCCAGCAATTTCAAGACCAAGGCGGCCCTGCTTCCATGAGCCCCACACCTCTTTTGCGCTGGCTTCAATCAAAGGTGATGACCCACCTAATGCGCCCAAAGCAATTACAAAAGCAACGCAACGACGTCGAGCATCGGCGCATTAAGGATAAGCAGCCTCATGTGGTTGAATATTTTCATCAAATAGACGATGGCTATAGCCACTTAGCCGTGCAACTATTAAAACCCCTAGCCGCACGCTATGCGATTGATTTACGCTGCCATTTAGTGACCGGCCCCACCGGCAATAATTCGGTAGAACCCGAGCTATTACTGCAGCTGTCGCGCACCGACGCCGCTCAAATAGCGCCCTTTTACGGGCTCAATTTCCCCTCGCAAGCCGCTTCAGCTCCGCACGCCGAACTTGTTCAACTGGCATCATCTATTTTAGCCGCGCAAGACACCCAACAATGGCCTGAGTGTGCTGCAGAGGTTAGTCTCAGCCTATGGGCCAATGATGAAACCCGATTACAAGCACTTGCTCAGAGCCATGGCTGTGCGTCGGCGAGCCAGCTATCCGCATGCATTGCAAGCGGCAACGCGCGACGCGACCAACTTAAACACTATTCGGGTGCTATGTTTTACTACGGTAAAGAATGGTACTGGGGCGTAGACCGCCTTTATCATTTAGAAAAGCGGTTGGCGCAGCTCGGCGTTTGCCAAGAAGCATCTAATGGCAGTCATAGCAACACAGAACAACTGTTAGCCCCGCGACCACTGCTCAACCTGGGCACCCTAAAAGATAATGGCAGCCTTACGCTTGAAATCTACCCCTCCCTGCGCAGCCCCTATACCGCCATAAGCTTCGATCGCGCCGTCAAACTCGCCGAGGATACCGGCGTTAAGTTAGTTGTGCGGCCTGTTTTACCTATGGTCATGCGTGGTGTGCCCGCCACGCGGCAAAAGGGCATGTATATTTTTTCAGATACCGCCCGCGAAGCGCGAGAAGCCCACGTACCGTATGGTGATTTTTATGATCCAATTGGCGAGCCCGTGCGGCGCTGCTATTCGCTTTATCCATGGGCCTGCGAACAAGGCAAAGGTAATGAGTTACTGTCGAGCTTTTTACGCGCCGCTTTTGTCGAAGGCATTAACACCAACAATGACAAAGGCTTAAAAAAAGTTGTCACCCATGCCGGGCTTGACTGGAGCCTAGCCAAAGAGCACCTTGGCCAGCCTGATTGGCAAACGCTGGTGGAGAACAATCGGCTTGCTATGTACAACGCCGGTCTTTGGGGTGTTCCCAGCCTTCGCCTGCTCGATGAAAATGGTCATCAAGTACTCGCTCTGTGGGGGCAAGATCGACTGTGGCTGTTTGCGTTTGAAATTCAACGCCTGCTTGCCGCCCGCAAGGAAAACACTCAATCCACGTAACAATCAAGGTTTGACAATGAAACTATATCAATCACCTAGTCCTAATGCGCGACGCGTACATATTTTTATGGCTGAAAAAGGCATCGACTGTGAACGTATCAATATCGACATTCGCAGCGGCGAAAACATTAGCGCGCCGTATTTAGCTAAAAACCCAGGCGGCGGTGTACCTATGCTAGAACTAGACGATGGCACTTGTATTGGCGAGTCTGTTGCTATTTGTCGCTACCTAGAGGGCATCCACCCCGAACCTAATCTGTTAGGCAGTACCGCACTGAGCAGCGCCCAAATAGAAATGTGGCAGCGTCGGGCTGAGCAGAAGTTTTTTTTCGAGGTGGCAGGTGCCTTTCGCAATATCACCGGATTTTTTAAGGACCGCGAAACGTGCGTTAAAGAATGGGGCCAGGTTTGCGCAAAAAAAGCAACGGCTTCATTAGCTATGTTCGAAAAGCAATTGGCCAGTCATAGCTACTTAGCTGGCGACACATTCAGCATAGCCGATATCACTTTGGTGGCAGCGCTCGACTTTGCCAAGCAAATTAAAGTGGTTGAAATCCCTAAGCTTGATCATATTGAACGTTGGTATGGTGAAGTTAACGAACGACCGAGTATGAGTGCCACCTAAGCCTTTATAGCCACGCGCGCTCACTCAGCGCGCGTGATTTAATGATTAGCTCTTAAGCTAGCGTGAGCACTTCGCGTAAAAATAGCGCGAAGTCAGCTCGAAACTTGCGTGCCACCGCTGTGCGTGGCGCCACGGCTTCAAACCCATGAGGCGCCATCGGCACACTCACCAGTTGGCAAGACACCCCCGCCTGTTGCAAACGCGCTGCATACTCGCAGTTTTCTGGATAAAATAAATCGATCTCGCCCACACCGATCCATGCAGTCGGTAAATCTGTTAAATCGATCTGTCGTGCTGCTGAGGAATAAGCTGGAAGATCAGCCGCACCGGGCGCCTGGCCGAGATACCATGACCAGCCAGCCCGATTGCAACGGTTATTCCACATCGGATGCTTTAAAGCATCTAACTCTTGCCGCGCCGCTGTTCGATCATCGAGCATGGGGTACACCAACGCTTGTGCCGCTGGCTGTATGCCGCCCTCAGCTGCTAGTTGCTGCACCAGGCTGGCAGCTAGGCCACCCCCCGCACTTTGTCCCGAGACCGCAATACGTTCGGGGTCAACGCCTAACGTTAGCGCTGAGGCCTGAAACCAATACCAAGCCGAAACACAATCATCCAGCGCACTAGGAAAACGATGCCTAGGCGCTAAGCGATAATCAACTGACACAACCACTAAATTTAAATCTCGTGCATAGAGCGAACAATCACGATCGTTCATATCGACACTACCTGCAATCAAGCCGCCGCCATGAATCCACAATAGACCGGCACCCGATAATTCGCCACATGGACGATAAATACGCACAGACGCCGAACCAATTACTTGATTGGTAATGGTCACGCCATCTACAGGTTTTGGGCTTTTAATCACGTATTTTGCCAAACGATTAAACAACCCGAGAAATAAACGGTTATGCATTGGTAGATTAGGCATATGCCTATACACATCGCGCAGTTCTGGATGAATTTTTTCTAGATCAATTTGGTCTGTACTCATGAATACTAAGCCGCTGTTAATACGCTATTTGAGATGGGCAACCCGTCAGCCGTTCGCCCATCAGACAATTATGCATTGCACCACGGCCGCAACTAGAGCAGTTGCTAATGCCATAACAATGCGCGGGCCACCAAATATGAACCAAGGAGCGGCCGGAAAGGCGAACGTTTTATCAAGCGATGCTAGTTTTAGTGCATGATGTTCGCTACCAAAAGTCTCTGGTAGGATTTCTAAAAGATCGCGCCGACTGCGGTAGCGAACCATCCCTGCCGCACTCCAATCATCGGCATGTTCGCAGGCAACATTTTCTATATTACCGCTTGCAGCTGTAGCGACAAATACTGGGTGACCCGCCTTACGCAGCAGCGCCCCTAAAAAAACTTTTTGGTAGGCCGCAAGTTTTTTGCTCGACTCACGACGAGGCTTCGCCAGATCGAGCAAATTGACCATCACAAAGTCTTTGCCGTCGTCATTGGAGAAAAATTTTTGTAAGCTCATCTTACGCTTTTCACTCATGCTGTCATGGCTGTTGAAAAAAACCATAATCTCATCAACCTCTTCCGCGGTTATTTTTTTTCGAAATCCCACGTACCAACACCAAAAACAGGCATAAAATAACAATGCGAAGCCCCAAATAATCAATATTTCCACTGCCCGTCTCCCTAAAATTTTTGTCGTACTAAAAAATCAAAACCAACTCGTTTCATGTCGGCTGCACTTATTTTAAAGCGTCATATAATGACACCCATTATGCCAATATGGTAGCATGCGCAGCAAGCAAAATCGTCAGATACAAAGTTACCAAAGCCAACGGCCCTTCAGCGCGCCCGAACCTTGAAATAGCCACTAACTCTGACCGCTCATGAAAGATCGAAAAAGGAGATAAAACATGGCCCAATCCGAACGTATTCATCTATTAGGTGCAACCGCTTCCCCTTATACGCGAAAAATGGTCGCGCTCTTGCGCTACCGACATATACCCTACACCGTCAATTGGAGCCCCATGCCGGGTAACGATTTAGATGCGATGAACATAGAGCAGCCCAAACCTTTGCTACTGCCGATTTTTTTATTGAATAATAAAAACGAACAGCTTGAAGCCGTTTGTGACTCTACTCCGATTATTCGTCGCCTAGAAACTATGCACCCACAACGCTCTGTACTACCCTCTAACCCAGTTGTGGCATTTATTGATTATTTGCTCGAAGATTTTGCTGATGAATGGTGCACTAAATATATGTTCCACTATCGCTGGCATCCCGCTGAAGATGCCGACAATGCCGGCACACTTTTACCATTTGGCGGCAGTGTTAGCTTGCCTGAAGACCAACATCAGCACTTTAAAACTTTTTTTTCCAAACGCCAAATCGACCGACTTTATGTCGTTGGCTCTAACGACACTACCGCACCCATCATTGACGCTAGTTACCGTCGTTTTCTAAAGGCTCTAGACACTCATTTAGCTCAACAACCCTTTCTTTTGGGCAAGCGTCCGGCTGCCGCCGACTTCGCGCTCTATGGTCAACTGACACAGTTAGTTGGCGTTGATCCGACACCGCGCGCTATTACGCATGAACTCTCTCCACGCACCGTGGCTTGGGTGGCGTTAATGGAAGATCAAAGTGGCTGCGAAGCCGATGATAGTCACTGGAACACCTCGGATCAGATACCCAGCACATTGCGAGGTATCCTAAACGAGCTGGGTCGGGTTTATGCGCCCGCGCTGTTAGCTAATGCCCGCGCCGTGGAGGCTGGTGAAACAATGTGGGAAGCCCAAATCGATGGGGCAACCTGGACACAGCAAACCTTTCCTTATCAGGCCAAGTGCTTAAGATGGATTAACGAACAATACCAAGCCTTGAGCAGCCCAAACCGCGAAAAAGTCGATAAACTATTGGCCGGCACTGGCTGTGAGGCAATTATCACTCCCTCAAAAGCAAGCTGACCACCTCAAATCAACGGCTTACTGAGCATCTAAACTATGGACCTGCAGCTAGGTGGAAAAACCGCACTCATTACCGGCAGCAACCGAGGTACCGGCGAAATCATTGCTCGCACGCTTGCCGATGAAGGTGTGCAGGTCATCATTCACAGCAATGAAGAAGGCGCTAGCGAGGCCACCGCTAAAGGCATAGCCAACAGTGCGTGGGTGTGGGGCAATTTGGCCACGAGCGAGGGGGCTCAGCAAACGCTGCAACAAGTTACGCGCGTGACCGAGAATGTTGATGTACTCGTTAATAACTACGGCACCGCGGGTCGTGGCAGCTGGGATCACTCTAGCGCCGATGACTGGATTGATATGTACCAAAAAAATGTCTTGTCAGCCATGCTATTAATTCAGGGGCTTGCGCCTGTAATGAAAGCTCGACGTTGGGGGAGAATTGTTCAGCTAGGCACCATTGGCAGCCATCAACCTAATGCCATCATGCCACACTATTATGCAGCCAAAGGCGCACTTGCAACCATGAGTGCAAGCCTAACTAAGGAGCTCAGTGGCACAGGCATCACGGTTAATACGGTATCACCCGGTTACATAAAAACCGCTGAGCTTGAAGAAGGCTTTAAACAGCGGGCTCGCAAAGAAGGGCGCGACGAAAGCTGGCCAGCTATTGAGGCTCATATCGTCAAGCATGAATTTCCCAACCCATGCGGGCGTATCGCCGAACGTGAAGAAGTAGCCGACTTAGTGGCTTTTTTGTGCAGCGAGCGTGCCGCTTTTATCAATGGACAAAATATACGCATTGATGGTGGGTTTGTAGGCACCACCTACTAAGCCTGCGACCCAACCCTACCATGTGCAAGCAACCGCGGCCCAAACACCTTTAATTCAGCGAAATTCCGAGCAAAATAAATGGTGGCGCACCTCGCACCGCCATTTACTGACGCGGCTTCAAAATATTGCCGAAATACGATAATCAATTAACGATAAAGTCGCATTAAGCCTTTCGGTAAGCTCTCGAGTGAGCGAATCTTGCAGCAAATCAACGAGACTTGGATCGTAAGCAAATAACCGATCTATTTTGGGATATTGGATATCTAAATAGATAGCCGCTCCGCTCCGGCTGGCTGCGACATAGCCGCCATCGGTGGCCCACTGCGTATCGCTCTTCAATCCCACACTGTGGGCCTGCCCTTCAAGGCTGGTATCAGCCGAGCTGCCCGAAGACAGTAGTGACAAAAAGAGTGCGACGGGCACAAGCAGTTGCTTGATGCAATGGGCGGTGTTCATGGGTAAATCCTCTGATGAAATTGGGCGACTGTATTGGCACTTAAGCGTTGCACCGAGCATTCGTGCCGATGCGTTACTTTAAGTAACAATATATACGTAGCGTAGCAGACATGGATCGCTAAATCCCTCGATAAACAGAGGAAAACACTTGGTAAGACTTGGCAAAAAATAACTTATACGCTTTAAGCCATTGTTTTTATTGTACTTAGTGGGTTTTATGCTTGATGGGTGTTTTTTTGTTATTAATTGTTACTTGCATAGCGCAAAAAGGTAACACTTTTAGAGTTTCAAAGGGACGGAGGTCTTGAAGTGCAGCTCGCCCTACTGATGGCGCCACTTGTAATAAAGCACCGGGGGCACGACAAGTGCAACCCCCCTCAGTCAAAGCTCCGTAGAACGCCTTGGGAGGCGCTCACTGCCAGGAGATAGTAATCAATGAGAGGCCTTGATTGACTATCACATCATGCAGGCTGGCAAAAGAAAGAAAATATTAACTAGCGCTCGCCCCCACTTCGTAACGACACATAAACAGAAGATAAGCCAAGTTAATTAACGCATAGATAAACAAACCCGTTGCAAGACTCTGCGCAAGACCGGCTTGATAGGCATAAGCCACTAAAAAAATGCAACCACTTAGCCGAATAATCTCCATCACGAAACCTGTTTTGCCATCGAGCCAAAGCGAAGTACAGTACATAGTAAAAGCCATCATCCCAACAATTATGCAAAGCTGAACATAAGTAAACAATGCGCCCTCCAGCAGCATGAATCCAAGCCACGTCAGTACCAACAACTGCGCAAAAGCATAGCCGCCTTTTATCAGTGATATTTGAGGATTAAATTTAGTGAACGTAGCAGGATTAAATTTTTCTTTGACTAACTGAGACGACACACTTTGTGGTTGCCAGCTTGTTCTAGCAAATGGTGCGTAAAACTTTTCTTTCCAGTCTTTTGCCGCGATTATTTCTTTTAAAATTTTCACATAAATATGCAGATTGGCCCAAATAGGATTAAACGTTTTAAGAGGCCCCCGAATGCCATAAACACAGGGGATTTCATTTTCCTCCTCTTTATAGGTGCCAAACAGTCTATCCCAGAGTATAAACACGCCTCCGTAGTTCTTATCCATATACTCATCGTTCTGAGCATGATGGACCCTATGATTAGAAGCCGTCACAAAAAAAACCTCAACCCATCCCAACTTCGGAATATGCTCACTATGAACCCAAAACTGATAAATTAAATTGAGTGAGGCAACACTCACGATAACGGTGGACGGCACACCAATCCAAAAAAGAGGCATGAAGAACACCCAAGTAATCAAAGCGCCCGTGCCGGTCTGGCGCAACGCAGTACTCAAGTTGTAGTCTTCGCTTTGATGATGAGCTACGTGCGCCGCCCAGAATATTTGCCGCTCATGGCTGATGCGATGAAACCAGTAATAACAAAAGTCATAAGCAATAAACGCAAAAACCCAAGTAACCCATGAATTAATATCCATTCGCCACAAGGCATAATGCGTCTCAATAGCTGCAAATACATAACCACCAAAACCAATCACGACCAGCTTATTTAAGGTGCGCAAAGAACCCATAAACAAACTGCTAACAGCATCATTGAGGCGATAAGTATTATTATTTTTAAAAATCCCATAGCTAATCTCTAACACAATAGCTACAAGAAAGAAGGGAACCGCGTAAACTACATAATCCATCGGTGGCAAGCTACATTGATCCGCATCACTGAGAATTAAAACCATGCGTCGGATGATTTACACGTGGCGAATCACTGCCGCCATGCAACACCACTTTGTTACGGCCGGTTTCTTTACCGCGGTACATTGCCGCATCAGCTTGGGCAACACAGGCATCAAAACTATCACCCTTACGGTAAGCAGACACACCGAATGTTAAGGCAATGGCAAGGCGTTTATCTTCATATTCAAAATAATTCTCCGAAACAGCTACTCGAAGCTTCTCGGCAAGAGCTCCCGCAGCCGCCTCATCGGTTTCAGGCAATAAAAGAATAAACTCCTCGCCTCCCCAGCGAGCAATTCGGTCGATATCTCGAATCCGCTCACGCAGCATGGCGGTAACTCGCACCAAGATATGATCGCCGCCGGCATGACCGTAAGAGTCGTTAAACCGCTTAAAGTGATCAATATCCATCAGCACGAGACTAAATGGCTTACTACCTCTAAAAACGCGCTGAATCTCATTCTGAGCCGCATCAGCAAAGCCACGCCGATTTAAGATGTGGGTTAAAGGATCCATGCGCGCTACCGCCTCAAGACGCTCATTAGCGGCACTCAATTCAAATGTGCGCTCAGCAACCTCCCTCTCTAATTGACTAAGGCTGGCGGTGAACTTGTTAGCCAAAGATACCCCCATAGAAATCATAATCGCGAAAAACCCAAACGGCATAAGGCGTCGCGTATCGACTTGAGCAAAATCGATGAGGAGATCGTTGACACAGGTGGCTGCGAAAATTAGCAGTCCAAAAAATACTGTTTTAGCCTCTTTATTTCCCTCACGCACCTTGCGAAACTCTAGCGCTGCCACCAGCACCATCAGAGGTAATATCAACAGCTGGAAAACACCTAAAGTGGCGACATGGATATCCAACCCAGGAATACTCACTACAAGTGCCGCCAATAACAGAAAAATAACTTGATAGCCTTTCAACCAACGCTCAATTTTAGTATCTAACAAGCCCCACAGCATTTGTATGACCACAGCCGGAAAAACATAGAGACTACCGAATTCTATTTTCTTTAAAGTAATGAATGAAAAATCAAACGCATACTTCCACTGAGTAAGCATGAATCCATAAACAGCGACATTAATCGCCATAATGCCAAACCAGAGGCAATTGTTCAGCTGAGGATTACGTCGATAAAGATAAAGATGATAAAAGCCGAAGCCAATAAAAAGGACGCAAATTAGAAGCCCCGGCACCTGTTTCACCACTAGCCCAGACAACATCAAATCCTCATGCCCGCCCAGTACAAAGCTGCTTTGATACGGACCGGCGCCCCAGGCTTTGACGAGTGTCAAATCGCCACCCCAAACGCGCAACGCCAGCACGAGTCGGCCATCAGGCGTGACAGCCGACTCCGGAATTTGAAAAACTTGTATGCGGTCGTAGTCACTTTCGGCCAAAGGTGGCAACTTGCCAGCGCCGCCAAGCAGGTAGCCGCCAGCATAGGCTTCGAAAGCACTGGTTATCTTGCCCGCAAGCAGGGCCAGATGCGAATCATCCAGTGGCCCAAAACCACCGTCAGCCAACAATTTAACCGTCAGACGATACCAGCCAACCTGCCCAGACTCAGGGTAACCACCCGCAGGCCAGCGCCCCGGAATAGGCTTACTGTCCCAGAGGCTATCGTCAAAGTCTGGTGCTGCCCAGGCCGGGTTATCTCCAGCCTTAAAGCGCCAGGTACCCGATAGAGAAAACTGCTTCTGTAGGTCCGATATACTCGCCCTGGGCTCGTGCGATGCCTGTGCATGTGCCGCTTGGTGAAATCCCATGCTGGCTATAATTATCAGTGCGCCAAAGACCCACACAAAAGCGCCACGTAAGCGCGGAGCAGTCACAATTGACGCTGCATGGTATCGAGAGATGGTTCGACTCCTGGATCTAAGGCAAGATTGGCCAACGGATTAAATAAAACCATGTTTAACAAGGCGTTGCTAGCATAAAAAATTTTATTCAGTACTAAACTATAGCTTCAACTGGTGCAAATTGCCCGCCTCATCTGCTTTTCTTTGTACCAATATAAGACGCTCATTATCAACTGAAAAGCAGGCGCCTAGTGCAAGCCGGCCGCATTGTAGTAACAAGTGAGAATACCGTGTATCCGTATAAGCACCTAAGGGCAGCTACCTAATCTGCGACTGCGCGACTCACAACTTTTTAGTTGTTTTTGTTTGCAGCGAGCCGTTGAGGCGAGTCAAAAAGCGCATCAGCGAACCAGAAAAAGCATCAGCGAGGCAATTGAGAAAGAAAGCCCTTCAACATGGCCACTGTGCCAATAGGGTCTTCTTCGTGGGGTACATGACCAAGCTTATCAAAAAGAACCACTTGGCTATTTGTAATATCGTGCTCAAAGCGGCTCGCCAGCGCAGGAGGAATCAGACGATCCTGCTCGCCCCATAAAATGAGCGTAGGAATATCTATTTCTTGCAACCGCGTAGCCATCGCACCTGGCTGGGTTTGTTTAAAGCGCTCGGCAAGAGCCAAACGGTTGCCGGCGCGTGTGGTGAGTGCGAAATAACGATCAACTAACTCAGCGGTAACCAGCGACGGATCACCAAACACATTTTCAACGCTCTGCTGTATGACAAATCGAGGTAAAACGCCTTTCATCAATTCTTTTAAAATCGGCGTCTGAGCGATTTTAAAGCCCAAAGGAATCGACTGCGATTCAAACGGGAGGCCACTGGGGTCCACCAACACTAATTGCTTAACACGCTCGGGATAAAGCACAGCCGTTGCCCAGGCCACATAACCGCCCAATGAGTTACCGCCAAGCAAGCACTCTTCAATACCTAGCTCATCCAAAACAGCTATCACCGTTTTTGCATACCTTTCTACGCTGTAAACACTGTCTGGCGCAGGTCCCGTTAAGCCAAAACCCGGCATATCGTAGCGAATGACACGATGCTGGGCTTTAAGTTCATCGACCCAACCATCCCAAGTGTGTAAAGAGGCGCTCGTGCCGTGCAATAACACCATCGGCATTGGGTCATCGCGCGAGCCTTCGTCTCTTAGATGCAGTTGCATCCCCTCAATGTCCACAAATTGTGAGGCAGCATTCGTCCAACGCAGCTTTAGCTCATCAACAGGACGATCAGGCACCGTATAGGCTACAAGCAAGCCTGCCAAGGCTAAGCAAATTAGCAGGATAGCTGCAACAAAGAATTTTAAGATACGAAACATTAGGCTCTTCTCATGTAATAAACTTTCTCAGCCAGTGAGCTTAACTCAACAACTCGCAGCTAGCTCTATAAAACTACGCAAGCCGCAGGCAATCATGTGGGCTGCAACTGTGTGCGCAGCGCTTACTTTTAATGGCTTAACTACAAACCACTAAAAAATTACGGCTGATCTGTTACTTTTTTATCATGTCTAAAGATTGCTACCTAATTAGAACCCATTCACTTTTTTGATAACTATATCATCGGTTCGATGGGTAAATTTAAGATAGGTGGGCGTATCAAAAACATCGGCATCAATACTTACCGTTATTTTTTTTGCGCCAAGCCGAATACTCCCTCTGGGCGATCCATTGACCCGAACACGAAAACTGTACTCGCCACCCGCAACCCAATTTTCTGCCTGCGGCTGTATTGAAACAATCTTATATTCGGTGCCTTTATTATCAACAATGTTAAAGCCATCAAGCTGACTGAGGTTGCCTGTTAGTTCCGCATTATTGACTGGGACTTTCACATCAAAGTAAAAAACGGTTTGTGTATCATACCGAATACGCTTGCCCGCAGTCGCCTTGTACTCCTCGGTGACTACTTGTTGCAGCTGTATATCTAGCTTTTTCTCAATTGATGCGTTAACCGACACTTGCGCACCATTTACTTGAATAGCTTTCGCTGGCATCTGCGTATTTTGAACAAACTCCCAATCACCATCAGCCTTAATAAGCACACGTCTGCCATCTTCACTAGTTGCTAAGCGATCATTACTAATGTATTCCCAGCTGCCATTATCTTTGAGCATAATTTTACGACCATCATCACCGAGGGCCTTAATATCGGCATTACCAATTAATGGCAGCAACGCAGCCGCAGCAAAACCTACATGAGATAAAAATTTTTGCACAATCACACCATCCATCAATGAACTGATTACTTAAGATCATCACCGAGCTTAACAAGTGATCGATTTGTGCCGCGCAGGATACAGGATACTGCGGGCTTTAAAAACGGGGGAATGTTAGAAGAGGATAACGAGGGATATTTAAACGAGCGATCAGCCAACCTCAGCTAGCGCAAGGTGCAACTGCTGCGCCAATTCAGGCAGCCGATCTACCAACAAAAAAAGCCTACCTTGTTGCTCTGACTGGCTCGCAATGCCCGGCAAAAACGCCAACTCAGAGGCCTGCAAATCGCCAAACCCCATTTTCCAATCGGGGAACAGGCGAACCTGAGTGCTAACGTCCTCGTGAATATAAAATTCCTCGTGCCGTGTATCGGCTTGCAGCCGATTAAGAAGCTCTGCAACGGCCGCTCTCGGGCCTTCAATTAATTGTAAAAAGCGGCCTTTGTCATGGAGTAACACGCCTGTAATGTCATCAATCTCATTATAGCTGCGAGCATCGTGCAACAGAGTGAGCAGAGCCTGCCGATCCATTTCGAGTGCTGAAGCACTGGTGTATGTGATGCGTCGTAGCTCATTCATTCAAATATCACCACTTCGGTTGTCAAATACAGGGATAAAAACATATCCTGCTCTTGCAAAGGTTTTGAGTCAATTTTTATTACAGCCTTTTTTATGAACATGCCTGATTATTAGCATAGCATTGCGGTCCAGGAGGTCAAATAACAGCCAGCCTATACACTCCTACCACTAGGCTCGCGCCGGTGCGTTTCAAGTATATTTCATAGAAAAATACTTTCAACTCGTTAAAAAAACCGGGCTGCAGCAAAACCAATACGCCCCATCAACGCTCTACCGTGTCTAACCAATCAACCAAGCACTCCCCCCCTCTTTAACCTTTTCTAATTTTTAACATGCCAGCACCAACCAATTATGCAAGAATAAAAACAAGTTCAAGAAAGCATACCTAAAAAAATGGAGTAGCCCATGAAAATAACGCCGTTCAGTGCTAATTGTGGAGCAACTGTCGAAGATTTTCAGTTGGCCTCAATGACAGACGATGAGTTGGCCAATTTGCGTCAGGCTTTTACCCAGCATGGCTTACTTTTTTTTCGCAACCAAGAACTCTCCCCCGAGGAGCACCTGCATTTTGCAAGGCGCTTTGGCAGCATTGTGGTCAACAAATTTTTTAAAACCACCAAAGAACACCCAGAAATTGCCGAGGTTCGCAAAGAAAAAACACAGCAAACCAATATTGGTGGTGGCTGGCACGCCGATCACTCATACGATGATGAGCCCGCTATGGGATCCATTTTAGTAGCGCGAGTACTTCCCAAAACAGGCGGTAATACCCACTTCGCCAATCTCTACGCAGCCTATGAGGCACTACCGAGCAGCATGCAAGAGCGTCTTGCCGCTATGCGCGCCATTCATTCCAACAAGCATCTCTATGGCGAAAATGGCCTCTACCGCCTGACCGATCTAGCCGACCAATTAGGCGGCATGGACCGAGTCGGTGACGCAACCCACCCTGTCGTCATCACCCATCCAGAAAGTGGTCGCAAGGCGCTATATGTGAACCCTGGCCATACGGTGCAATTTGAGGATTGGGGCTTTGACGAAAGCCGAGAACTCCTCGAGGAGCTCTATGCTCACGTTACGCAACCTGAATTCACCTGCAGTTTTAATTGGCTGCCCGGGTCGGTGACCTTTTGGGACAACCGCTGTAGCTGGCACATAGCGGACAATGACTACCAGGGGCAAATGCGCTTAATGCACCGTATTACTCTTGCCGGAAGCGCACTTAACGCAGCCTAGCCTGAGGCCTCATTGCAACTGAGCTTAAAGCCGCGCGTATGTGTGTTCACCTGCTAAGCTTCTTCAGCAAGCGAACATGACGGCAAAGCCTCACGATCAATGATCTCGACAGATCGTGAGGTCGTAAAGAGCACAGTAGGCATTGCGCATGGGTGTAGTCGCCGCGTATGTTCAGGTAACAAGCCTTTCGACCGCCCCGCTAACAGGCAAAATAACGCAAGCTCTTTCAACTTGAGCAATATATTGGCATAATGTGTGCGAGTTTTTTAGCACGTGAAAAAAGAGGATAATCGAACATGAATATAGATTTTTCGGCAGATGAGCTGGCCTTTCAGCAGGAAGTCAGCACGTTTCTAGCGGAGGAATTTCCTGAGGAAATCCGTAACAAAACAGCCAACAGCATTGAACTGGGCAAAGATGACTACGTAAACTGGCAGAAAATTCTAGCCAAAAAGGGCTGGGCTGCGACCAACTGGCCCGTGGAACACGGCGGCACAGGTTGGACGCCGACCCAAAAATATATCTTTGGCAACGAGTGCGCTAAAGCGGGCGCCCCTGAAGTGATGGCCTTTGGATTGAAAATGGTCGCACCGGTTATTTACATCTACGGCAATGAAGAGCAAAAACAACGCTTCCTACCCGATATTTTGGCCAGCAACGTATGGTGGTGTCAGGGTTACTCTGAACCCAATGCAGGGTCTGACTTAGCTTCATTAAAAACCACGGCAGTTCGCGAAGGCGATGAATACGTGGTTAATGGTACAAAAACTTGGACCACATTAGGCCAACACGCCGATTGGATTTTTTGCTTGGTTCGCACCGGCGCCGCCGATGTGAAAAATCAAAATGCTATTTCATTTTTATTGATTGATATGAAAACGCCGGGCATTAACGTCTCACCCATTTATCTGCTAGACGGCTCGCCCGAGGTCAACGAAGTGCATTTTGATAATGTGCGAGTGCCTGCAGAAAACTTAATCGGTGAAGAGGGTAAAGGCTGGACTTACGCTAAAGTATTGCTCACCCACGAGCGCACGAATATAGCCGGCGTTACTGACAGCAAAAATCGCCTGAAAGATCTCAAAGAAAAAGCAGCCAAAACCAGCGACGGTATGCCCGGTAGCCATTCTATGCTGAGTGATAACCACGCATGGCAACAAAAAGTAGCTGAGTTAGAAATAGAACTGCTGGCGCTGGAGTACACCGAACTTAAAACGTTAGCTGCGGTGAGCACTGGCAAAGCGCCAGGACCAGAATCATCTATTTTGAAAATCAAAGGCACTGAAATACAGCAGACGATCGATATTCTTAATGTAGAGATGGCTGGTTATTACGGCCTGCCTTTTGTACGCGATCAGTTTATGGATGGCTTTGATGGAGTCCCAATTGGTCCAGACCAAGCCGCTGCAAGTGCACCCATTTATTTCAACAACCGCAAAGCAACTATTTATGGCGGTAGTAACGAAATTCAAACCAATATTATCTGCAAAGCCGTACTCGGCCTGTAAGCGGGGAAAGACAATGGATTTTTCATACAGTGAAGAGCAGCAAATGCTGCAAGATAGCGTTAGCAAATTTATTAGCACAGAGTACGACTGGGATAGCCGCCAAGCTATTGCAAAAAGTGAGACGGGATTCAGCGCAGATCATTGGCAGTTATTTGCCGAGCTGGGTTGGCTGACCGTACCGTTTAAAGAAGATGATGGCGGCTTTGGTGGCAGCGCAGTTGACTTGATCGTAACAATGGAAGAGTTTGGTAAAGGCCTGCTAGTTGAACCGTTTTTAGCCAACACCATACTGGCTGGCACGTTAATCGCCGAAGCTGGCAGTTCCGAACAAAAAACCGAACTTCTCACGCCCCTCATGGAAGGCAATGTGCAACTAGCCTTTGCCTACGCAGAGCCACAAAGCCGTTATGAGCTGGCCAACATACAGTGTAACGCTGTTATTAATGGCGATGAAATTGTGCTTAACGGGCATAAAGCGGTTGTATTAAATGGCGCCGCAGCTGAAAAAATCTTAGTTTCGGTGCGCACATCAGGTGACGCCTGTGATCGTGAAGGCGTCAGCTTACTTTGGGTTGATGCTAATTCTGCAGGCATTCGACGTGAGTCTTACGCGAGCGTTGATGGTCAACGTGCTGCCGACATATGGTTTGATAACGTAACACTCCCCACAAGTAACCTGTTAGGCGATGTTGGCGAAGCAATAGACGTTATTGAAATGACTATCGACAGAGCGGCTTTAGCCATTTGCGCAGAGGCCGTTGGCGCCATGCAAATGTCTTTGTTCAAAACCGTCGAATACAGCAAAATTCGCAAACAATTCAATACAACGCTTTCAACGTTCCAGGCTCTGCAACACCGCATGGCGAATATGTTCATAGAGGTTGAGCAGGCTAAGTCGATATTGCTTATGGCTGCCATGGAAATGGATCGCTTAGATGGCAAAGCGCCTAAGGCACTCTCCGCCGCAAAAAGCCGCATTGGCAAAGCAGCTCGCCTAGTCGGAGAAGAGTCTATTCAAATTCACGGTGGCATTGGCGTCACCGATGAGTTAGACGTAGGCCATTACTTCAAACGCTTAACTGCCATTCAATTTTCATTTGGCAGCACCGATTACCACACCGCTCGTTTTGCCGCTAGCTAAGCCAGATTGAACGAAGCGCTTATTGAACGGCTGCAATAGTCTTTCAATAAGCGCCTTCTGCGTTGGGTCGATTTTTGGCGTATTATGCGGATTGTGTTTGTGTCTATCGCAACAATTACCTGGCATATTTAGGCCACATCATTCATATCCCATTGCAACGGAATATTTAGCTTGGCTGATTTCTACATCGCTCACGAATATTGGTTTGCCGCTATCCAGCTTATATTGGCTATGTTCGGTGTCGGTGCCACGTTGACCGGCAACGACTTTCGCGATGTTGCCCGAGAACCCAAATCAGTCACCATTGGCACATTGGTACAACTGGTCGTTATTCCGCTATCGGCTCTATTATTTATCACAACGCTAGGTTTGATGGGCGCTATTGTTGTGTCTATCGCCCTGCTTGCGGCTATTCCTGGTGGCGCGAGCTCTAACTTTTTTACTTATTTTGCGCGCGGCAATTTCCCACTATCTATTTGCATCACTGCCATTACGACCTTGGCCTGCCTTTTTTCTACGCCTGTTATTCTCGAATTATTAGTGGGCGACTACATGCCGGCCAATTTCGTCATGCCCAGGCTGCTGATTATGCGCGAGATAGCACTCACTCTGCTCATTCCTTTGTCGCTAGGTATGCTCTATCTGCATTTTTTTCCAAAAAGTGCCGTACCTGTATCTAAGTGGAGTATTCGCGGCTCGCTGCTAGGCATTGGATTAATCGTAGTGGGTTCCGGTAGCGCAGGCCGATTAGACATCGCCGCTTTTGGCTTAGACAACGCATTGATTATTGTTTTCCTGACGCTGCTCTTTGCTATTATTGGCTGGGGTAGCGGGCGCCTGACCGGACTCAAGCGAGCCGATTGCTCAGCCATTGAAATGGAAGTGGTGGTGCGCAATGTGAATTTAGGTATTCTCATCAAAGCCACACTGTTTCCCGCTGCGGCCGTGGCAACAGCTGCGCTAGGCGATACCGTTCTGTTCGCATTACTACTTTATGGCACATTGCAAATGCTGCTTGCCGCGCTGCTCATTGCATTAGGTCGCCGCTCCGCCGCCAAGCATCCCGCATAAAAACTTTTTAGGCCGGCATATCCCCATTCAATGTTTTCATTAATGCCCGGTCAATTGGGCTAGTCACGGATCAGTGCTTAGCCAATTCCTGATGCGCTTATACATATCTTTCAATAAAATCCTCTTATATAAAAAAAGGCAAACCATAGGCGGCAACAAAGCCAAGCATCCAGATTCCCACTGACACCCAAATAAAGCGTCGATTCCAAACGTCTGCGCGCTCGCACGCTGCTGCTAATTCAGTATCGACTGGGCAACTTCTACCCGAACGGTGAACCACCCACGCGGCCAGTGCAATCAGCAGACCTGAGGCTAAAAACATCCACCCTTTAAATTGGCTTAAGGTAATCAGCCACGGCGCAGACGACGCCATGGTTGCGACGGTCGCCCCCAGTCCCAACGTGACTAACGTTATAGGCATCGCGCAACACAATAGCGTGCCAGAGGTGGTAAACAGGAGCAACCAACTCCATGAGCGCGGTTTATTCATGCAGACCTCACTATCATTTAAATTTCGCAATCACTTGAGTCAGCGCTCATCAATCAGCTCACTCGATGCTTGAGAAAAACAAACATCCTCGCCGCAGTAGACGCTTTTAACCCATTAATAAACAATACCAATGCCGGCACTTATAAAATCACCATCCCATTCGTTATCGTTATCAAGCAAAGGCATTTTATATTCGAATCGCACTACAACATTGCGTTTAAAATACATTAGTACGGGGCCGGTTAATATCCGCTGCCCAGATGCTGAGTCTACGGCGGTAACGTCCCACAAGGTAAACAATGAAGATCCGTTTCCGTCTGCATAAACAGGACCTATGTTGACATCCAACCCCGTTTTGTCACCCAGCGTATAAACATCATAAAGCTGAAAGAGAGAAGCAGTCTCCGCACTGTAACTAAGGCTTAAGCCCGCGTCCCAATCGCTGCCACCGCCAGTGGGCATCGCCACTGAAGGGGTAAGCCCCCAACTGGAAGTAAAACCCCCGGCGTTTTTATAGTGCTTAATAGGCACGGCAACAATCGCATCACCGAACTCACCGTCGGCATAGGGAAGTTTAAACGTCATACGCACCGAAGGCTTAAATGTATAAACACCCTCAAGCCACTGCGTTGTGGTTGAGTTAGCGTGCTCAGTACGTGTTTGAATACCGTACCCATTGTTCCAGCGTGGCGCCATATCCATAACCGGCTGATGCGCAAGCGCCGTGTTACAAGCGCCCACCAGTAAAAGCAGATATAACACGCCTTTCATTGGCTCACCTCCAGCTTTTTACCAGCCGAATCAATTGCCCAAATCTCAATGGGTTGATAGCCACCGGCTTCAATCGCATCAAATAAAACAGTTTTGTCGAGCGCCGCATCCTCACGAACTGCCAGATAAACCAATTGATTGTTTATATCAACTTTAATGCCTTTGTCGTAATTTGAGGGATCAATAAAAGAGAGTTTTCGCAATTTTTTTGCCACGCCCAATGAGCAGAGCTCACAGACGATGCCATGCACACTTACGACATAATTTTGTGCCGATAAAGAACCAGAAAACATAGCGCATAAAAGCGCAAGAAAAGTAATTTTTCGCAACATGATGCTACCTTTTGAATAAAAAAATAAGACACAGCCCGCTTGGGCTCATTTTTCTAAACTAGGTGCAAGATGGGAGGCCTAAAGGGTGGGGTAATATTACTGGCCGTCAACATTAATGGCATGATAGAAAAGTCAACATCGGTAACTTTTTCAACACGTTTGACGGTTTGGGTGCAGGCTTGCATCATCGTACATGCAGAACAGCATGTATCGGGCGTGCCACCGTGTTGATCACTCGACTGGTCAACGCCGCCTGTTTCAAAAAAACTGCTAGGGCCTTCATCGCTCGAGTCATGGCAAGGCGCTTGCTCCTCGCTCAAATCACTGTTCACAGCTGCGCAGCAAGCCCCAAAAACGAAACTGGCGTTTATGGTAAACATCAACAACAGAACTTTTAGCAGCAGGCTCCCTGAGCCAATCAAGTCTCTCATCAGTATAGTGAACATCTTTCCCAGCTAAAGTTCAAGCTAATTCGGCCTGCTCAATGATCCATCCGTTACCGTATTTCCTATAGAATAAAACTTTCGCGTAGCTACATAGGCGCAGCTAGTGATGCTCTTTTTTTATCAACTATTTGTAACCAAATGGCAATCATTGCCCATCAAATAGCGCCTACTGGTGGAGTATACTTTGGCAACTATGCGAAAATTGACCACCGTTATAAACCCTCAGGCCGCACTGTGATCGGGCCCATCGTGCAACACTCGGCTTTTTTCGTCTGCGCTGCGCTGCCTCGATATAGCGTGGCCTGGGTTGCCCTGTCTATTGGGGCGGCCATGACTACACTACCTAACCACAGTCTTGCATCAAGCAACATTGAGTTTACCCTCAACGCTCAGTGCCCACCGAGCTACAGATTGGCTGCCGACAATCGATGCTCGCTCCGCCATCGCTATCAATTATATGAATCGCTCCAAGACCGCGGTGTAGGCGGGCTCAAAACGGCGCTGCCTGAGGCACGCGATGGTTTCAGCCCACAACAAATTGATTTAGGGCGACTACTGTTTTTTGATCCGATTTTATCAGCAAACCACAGTCTGTCTTGCGCTACCTGCCACAATCCCGCCCAAGGATTCAGCGATGGTATGGGGCGTGGCCGCGGCATCAATGGCAGCATACAACAGCGCTCTGCGCCCACTTTATGGAACAGCGGCTTTCTGTCTTTATTTTTTTGGGACGCGAGGGCCACAAGCTTAGAACAACAAGCAAAAAGCCCGCTCTTTAGCGTAAATGAAATGGGCAACACGCCTGCCAAATTGTTAGCCAGCATGCAGCAAAGCCCTGCCTACAAGAAACTTTTCGCGCAGGCTTTTCCTGAACATCCCCAAGCCGTGAGCATCGAGCATATTCTTACCGCATTGAGTGCTTTTCAAAGCTCTTTGATATCGCTCAATAGCCGCTACGACCAATATGCACATGGGTACCATCAAGCGCTCAACGAGCAAGAATTAGAGGGGCTCAATATTTTTCGCTCGTTTGTTGCGCGCTGCTCTCAATGCCACACCCCACCGCTCTTCACCAACCAACAAATTGCGGTCATTGGCACTCCCGAGCCCAGTGATTTGCCGCGCGATATAGGGGCAGAAAAAACCTTTAATGCCAGCGTTTTGCGCGGCGGCTTCAAAGTCCCTACACTACGCAACATTGCTAACACTGCTCCCTATATGCACTCGGGTAGATTCAACACCCTGCGCGAGGCCACTGAGTTTTACAATAAAGGGCGCGGACATGCGGTCGATAACGAAGAACAACTGCTCCTGCACTGGCACATTTCAGAGCCCAACTTAACCGCTCAAGAAATTGATCGCTTAGTAGATTTTATGCATACGTTGACCGATGAAAGCCTTATACCCAACACTCCAGCACACGTGCCTTCAGGGCTGCCGCTGATGCACCAGGAGAACCACTATGAACAACAGTAAACGTTCAGGCCTGACCATTGCGCTACTTGTGTTTTTTGCGCTATCTGTATTTGTAGCTGGCTGGTACGTTGGCCAGAATAAACATCAGCCACCCACCATCACATCGAGCCTGGGCGGTGCGAGTTACAGTGGCGGCTATCGTCCAAGCAATGAGGTCGTCCCGCATGGTAACAGCGCGGTAAAAACTCGCAGTAAAACCGGCAACGTACATGTTGTTGAGCCCGGCGGTTCCATTCAAAAAATGGTAGAGCGCGCGCAGCCTGGCGACACCATTCAAGTAATGCCTGGCACCTATTCCGAAACGGTCTACATCGATAAAGACGACATTCATTTAGTGGGCGTAATTTTGGCTGGTGAGCGCGCGACGCTCAATGGCCTAGGCAAACTCAACGATGCTATTCTTTACTCAGGCAATAACATCATTATTGAAAATTTTAAAATCACTGCCTACAAAGGCAACGGCATTATGAGTCAGGCCGGCAACAATTTTGAAATTCGCAACAACATTATTATTGACACCGGCATCTACGGCATTTTTCCTCAGCTGGGCAAGAATGGGCTAATTGAGCATAACGTGGTATCGGGCATCGCCGATGCGGCAATTTATGTGGGCATGAGTGACAACATACACGTGGCCTACAACGAAGTGTTTGATAGCGTAGCGGGCATTGAAATAGAAAATAGCCGCCATGCGATTGTTGAGCACAATCACACGCATCACAACACTGGTGGGATTTTGGCATTTATTACGCCAGGTTTGCCGGTCAAAGATACCTACGACGTCATCATTCGCAACAACTTTATTCTCGACAACAACACCGCAAATTTTGGCGCACCGGGATCCACGGTAGCGGGAATTCCTGCGGGCACCGGCATTTTGGTCATGGCCGCTGACGACGTCATTATTGAAGGCAACATTATTAGCAACAATAAAACTGCGGGCATTTTAATTACCGACCATGCCAATGCGGAAAATCTCACCCTCGACCTTGATTCGGATCCGAATGCTGATAGAGCGATGATTTTAGACAATGTAATGATCAACAATGGCTACGATACCATTGATGTTATAAGGGCCTTCGCGCTGACTGAGTTGCACACCGGCAATATTGATATTTTTCAAATCGGGCCCAGCCAAGACAGCTGCATTATTAATCGACATCGCTATCATGCTGTAGGCATCGGTGACTTTTCTGAATGCACATTCAACAATACTGACAATATCGACAATTACTTAATCGCCGGAGGTGCCGAGCCCCGCGTAATCGCTCCATCCGAGCGTGGCGAAATTGCCTATCTGGGCATCTGTACAGGCTGCCATAGCTATACAGGCCGACTCATTGGCCCACCGGTGCAGCTCATTCAAGCTATGTATAAAGACAACCCCGAAGGGCTAGCTGCCTACATTAATGCGCCCATTAAAAGACAGCCCAACTACCCCCCTATGCCGGCACAAAATTATCTCGACCCAGAAACACAATTAGCCGTGGCCCATTATATTTTGCAGGTTGGCCCCTAGCGCCTTTTAAACCCGCGAGCCTCAAGTTTTAGAGGCCTCTAATCACCGACTCTTCTCATTTGGCACTCTATGAACTCATCAACATTCAGCGACATCATTAACAGCACTTCGCAAAACGCCGACCACACATTTACCACCGACATACCCACCAACTGGATGCAAGGCCGTACCACTTATGGTGGTTTATCAGCGGCGCTATGCCTTGAGGCTGTGCAGCGCACCTACCCTGAGCTACCGCCACTTCGGTCTGCACACGTCAGCTTTGCTGGCCCTGTTGGTGGCACAGTTAGCATCAGTACAAAGCTCATGCGCCAAGGCGGCTCGGTCTGCTTTATTAGCGCCGAGTTACAAGGTGAAAAAGGCCTCGCTACCCATGTTGTTTTTTGTTTTGGCAGCAGTAGGCCATCACGCATAGACCAAGACTTCATGTCATTTCCTGACTTGCCTTCGCCACAGGAGTCTGAAGATTTTTTTACCTCGGCACAAAGACCGCCCTTTACTCACCAATTCGACTGCCTGCTAGCCGAAGGCGATCGACCCATTACTGGGTCCAAGCAATCAACGGTGTCTTTGTGGGTGAGGCATAAAGATAAAGCCGCCAATAATTTGGTCGGCTTACTTAGCTTGGCAGACATGCCTCCGCCTGCGCTGCTACCCATGTTTGAAGAGTTTAAGCCGGTCAGCTCAATGACTTGGTCAATGAATTTTTTAACCGAAAATATCGACACGCAAGACGGATGGTGGTTGTTAAAAAGTATCGCTGAGCATGGCCGCGACGGCTATTCTAGTCAAAATATGGAAGTGTGGAACAGCCATGGGCAACTCGTGATAGCGGGCCGTCAAAATGTCGCCATGTTTTACTAAACCCGCCATTCAGGTCCATAGGTCTAACGGAGCTTGATGCACCAAA
>CAJQKT010000010.1 GCA_905478995.1 uncultured Pseudomonadales bacterium
GTAGCCCATTTATGCTTATGGTTGATTTTTATAAGCACTTATATCAATTCTATATTTCTTTATTCGTGACGCGAGCGTCGTGGGTTTTATCCCCATAAATTGCGCGGCGCCATCTTGACCATAAATTTTGCCGCCGGTCGCTTTTAACACATCAATAATATCGCTTTTTAATTGTTGCTTGCGGTCAAGTTCGGTCACTATGGCTTGCGGTTGATTGCGTCGTTTCTCAACAACTACTGTTCTCTGATTAATAGGCAGGTTATCAAATACTAAGTTCTCACCGGGAGACACTATCACTTGGCGCTCAATGATGTTTTCAAGTTCGCGAATATTGCCCGGCCAGTCGTAATTCATCAGTTGGTTGGTTTGAGCTAATGAAATTTTCATTGGACCTTTGTTAAATTTTTTGACCGATTTTTCTATAAAGTGTATGGCCAGTAGCGGTATATCTTCTCGTCTTTCGCGCAAGGGTACCGATACAATAGGAAACACATTTAAACGAAAATAAAGATCTTCGCGAAACAGTTTTTGCTCTACTAGCGTTTTTAGCGCTTGGTTCGTTGCTGCAATTACACGAATATCTACTTTGCGGGTCGTTGCCTCTCCCACGCGTTCAAACTGTTGCTCTTGTAGTACGCGAAGTAACTTACTCTGTAGTTCTATGGGTATTTCGCCGACCTCATCAAGAAATATAGTCCCGCCATCGGCCAGCTCAAACCGCCCTAAGCGATTATTAATGGCTCCGGTGAAGGCGCCTTTTACATGGCCAAAAAATTCACTTTCAAATAAGTCACGAGGAATAGCTGCACAATTTACTCGGATTAGCGGCCGGTGAGAGCGCTCACTGGCCTCGTGAATGGCGCGGGCGATTAATTCTTTGCCCGTGCCCGATTCCCCGCAGATTAATACAGTGGCATTTGTGGGACTGACCAGCTCAATTTGATTGACTAGGTGCTGCACCGCAGAGCTTTTTCCCACAATGTTTTGATAATTAGAATTGTCGCTAATCTCTTCTTTTAAATATTCATTTTCTTGCTCAAGGCGCTGTTTGAGTGATTCGATTTCACGCAAGGCCCCCAGCAACTTTTTTTGCGAATGTTTTTGCTCAGTGACATCGCGAAAAATAACCACAGCGCCGACTAAATGGCCGTTATCTTTGATGGGGGTGCTGGTGTATTCCACTGGAAATGACGTTCCATCTCGTCGCCAAAATACTTCATCGACCACGCGATGAACTTCGCCGTCACAAAACGCAGCATAAATAGGGCACTCTACGCTGTTATAGGCATCACCCGATGAATGCGAGTGATGTATTGTTGTATGAATGTTTTTTCCAAATAAGTCTTCCTTTGACCAGCCTAGTAATTCTTCTGCAATAGGGTTGAGAAATGTGGTTCGTCCCTCGCTATCAACGCCATAAATGCCTTCGCCGGCAGCATTCAAAATGAGTTGATTATCTTGCTCTATTTCCTGAAAAACTTTTTCAACCCGGCGCCACTGGCTGATCCCCGATAGATAATGCTCATTGGCCTGCGCCGCGGCGCGATTTCGATCAATCACCTCCTTATCTTGAAAACAAAAAACAATATGTCTGTCGGGTTGGTCATTTTCATCTTCACGAAAACTCGGCTCATGCTTAGCAAAATCCCCCGCTATATATCCCGTCACCTCTACCTTTCGATGATGCTTATCCTCTGGTGAGCGCAACATCATTTCGGCACGCCAAGCTTTGCCTTTGGTTAAGATTTCTTGAGTGAGTACCACCAAGTCAGGAAATAACCCAGCAAAAAACTGGCTAAATGGCTGGTTGATTAAGGCTTTATTCTGGCACCAAAAAGTATTTTGGGCGCTTATGTTTGCGAGCAAAATGGTGTCGGTCATCGGATCGACCAGCACCTGAGCAAGCGGTGAGGACATAAATATTTTTTGTTCAGTGGTCATACGTAAAGAAATCTCATGGCTTGGAAGTGTTAGTGCGTTTACTTGGCGTTAAGTACTTCAATAATTATGCCAAATCTCAATTTTTCGTTGTTTAGGCAACGAGAATTCGTGCATAACGATTTTTCGTGGCTTTTTTTCGCGACTGAATAAAAGCACATAAGTTATTTAATTCAATGACTTAAAAATATTTTTGTGGGTTGGCACAGTTCTGGCAAAGAGGAGGGTGTGAAGCTTAATTTTATCGTTATAGCCGTTGTCAATAGGTTTCACGGTGATCCGCTAGCAACCCAATCAGCAAACCTTGCACTTTAATAGTGCAGTTAAATTTTAAGAGGCCTCTAAAATGACCATTAATAGTTTGAACAATCCCTACGACGGTGATGCTTCGTTAAAGCACAACCAGCGCTGCGAATGCGCGGTCTGCGCCGCGCAAAAGCAGTCACCAATTATGTTAAGCGATGCTGAACGCACCCGCCTAATGGAGCAGCAAGCTGATCAAATGCAGGTAAGTAGTGTGACCGATACTACTCACAAAAAGCAGTTTGACTCTAGTGAAGACATGCTCGATCAGGCGGTTGAAAACGCGATTGTTCGCGGTATTTTTGGTCACAATGATATGCATCGCCGCACCTTTATGAAAGCAGTTGGCGGCGGCACCATGGCTTCTGTATTGGGCACGATGTTACCAATGGATTCCATCAAGGCCGCAGTGAAAGAGTCTGCTGGCCAGCTAGAAAAAACCAAGTTGAAAGTCGGTTTTGTACCCATCACGTGTGCAACCCCCATCATCATGGCGCACCCGCTGGGCTTTTATGAAAAGTATGGTCTAGATGTAGAAGTGATTAAAACGGCGGGGTGGGCAGTTGCTCGCGATAAATCGCTCAATAAAGAATACGACGCGTCGCATATGTTAACGCCCATGCCATTGGCAATGACGATGGGGGCGGGTTCTTCAGCTAAGCCTTACATTATGCCCGCGGTTGAGAACATCAATGGCCAGGCCATTGTATTAGCCAACAAGCACAAAGATAAGCGTGACCCGAAACAGTGGAAGGGCTTTAAATTTGGTGTGCCGTTCGAATATTCCATGCACAACTTTTTGTTGCGCTACTACGTGGCTGAATTTGGCATCGACCCTGATAAAGATATTCAAATTCGAGTCGTTCCACCGCCAGAAATGGTGGCCAACTTGCGCGCCGGTAACCTCGACGGTTACTTATCGCCAGACCCCTTTAATCAGCGCGCTGTGTGGGAAAAAATTGGTTTCCTTCACATGCTGACTAAAGATATTTGGGAAGGGCACCCGTGCTGTGCGTTTGCCTGCAGCCAAGAGTTTGCTGTGACCAACCCTAACACCTACAGCGCTTTGTTGAAATCTATTGTAGATGCCACGCAGTTTTCTTCAGACCCCGCTAACCGAAAAGATATTGCCAAAGCAATAGCGCCAAAAAATTATTTGAATCAGCCGATTCCAGTAATCGAGCAGGTGCTTACCGGTACCTATGCCGACGGTTTAGGTGCGGTTAAAAAAGTTCCCGATCGTATCGACTTCGACCCGTTCCCATGGCACTCAATGGCCGTGTGGATCCTCACGCAAATGAAGCGATGGGGCTATGTGGAAGGCAGTATCGATTACAAGAAAATTGCTGAGCAGGTGTATCTGGCTTCTGATGCTAAGAAGATGCTAACGGAGTTGGGTTACGGTGCGCCGGACAAAACCTATGAGAACTACACCATCATGGGTAAAGAGTTCGACTACAACAAGCCCGAAGAATATATCGCCAGTTTCGATATTAAGAGATAGAGACCATGCCGTTAAATATGTCGTTACGCATGAAATCGATGCTGCTCACAGTAGTGTTCAGCATCGTACTCTTGGGCCTCTGGGAGCTGGTAGTTCAGCCCCCAGAGAGTACCGAGCCACTTACCGAGTATGAGATGTTGTTGGGGGCTTCCGATCAGGAGGCGCGAGTGCCCCCACCATCGAAGGTTATCACTTTGGCATTTAAGGAGCTTAGCGACCCCTTTTACGATGCCGGCCCTAACGATAAGGGTATTGGTATTCAGTTGGGTTATTCACTCTATAGAGTATTAACCGGTTTTTTCATGGCTTTTTTGATTGCCATACCGGCAGGTTTTTTGATTGGCATGTCACCGCTGATGTACCAAACACTTAACCCCTTCATTCAGCTGTTGCGGCCCATCTCTCCGCTGGCTTGGATGCCGCTGGCCCTATTTGTTATCAGGGACTCCGAAGCATCTGCCATCTTTGTCATTTTCATTTGCTCCATTTGGCCCATGTTGGTTAATACAGCTTTTGGTGTGGCAGGCGTGCGTGAAGATTGGTTGAAAGTTGCAAGTACACATGAACTGAGTCACTTGCGCACGGCCTTTACAGTGATTTTACCAGCAGCGGCACCAACCATTCTTACAGGGATGCGCATTTCAATTGGTATTGCTTGGCTTGTCATTGTTGCGGCCGAAATGTTGGTAGGAGGTACGGGTATTGGTTACTACGTTTGGAATGAGTGGAACAATTTAGATTTAACCGCTGTGATTTTTTCCATCTTAATGATCGGCTTGGTGGGCATGATTTTAGATTTACTACTGTCTAGTGCCCTGAAATTCGTTGAATACAAAGAGTAAGAGAAAATGTCGCAATATTTTGTTCACGTTCAAAACTTAGCTAAACGCTACCCGGTGAAAGGCGAGAAGGAGCCCACCACAATTTATGAGAACGCCAATTTTGGTATCCATAAAGGCGAGTTCGTTTGCATTATCGGTCATTCCGGCTGTGGTAAGTCCACTATCTTGAATGCTCTGGCAGGCTTAGATGAGCCTACCGAGGGTGGCGTGATTATGGATGGCCAAGAGGTCGTTGGCCCAAGCCTCGATCGCGGTATTGTTTTTCAAAACTACAGCCTTCTACCGTGGCTGACGGTCTTTCAAAATGTTTATTTTGGTGTGCGCGCGCGCTGGCCTGGTTGGACTAAAGAAAAGCTCGACGACCACTGTAATAAATATTTAGAAATGGTGGGCTTGGGCGGTAAAGGCAAGCTCAAGCCTTCAGAGCTTTCGGGCGGTATGCGTCAGCGAGTCAGTATCGCGCGGGCTTTTGCCACCGAGCCCAAACTATTGCTGCTTGATGAGCCTTTCGGTGCACTAGATGCGCTCACAAGGGGGTTGATTCAAGAGGAGCTGGTGAAGATTTGGGAGGAAACCCAGCAAACAGTGTTCATGATTACGCACGATGTTGATGAAGCTATATTGCTGGCCGATCGCATCATAGTGATGTCTAACGGTCCTAAAGCCCGCGTGGCGGAGTCAGTTGTTGTTGATATTCCGCGCCCGCGTAAACGCAGCACCATTATTGACGACCCCGGCTATTACAAAATCCGAAATTATCTGGTCGACTTTCTTGTTAATCGCTCGGAGGAATTATCGGGCCAATCACCCCAGCCCAACGAATATCCCGTAACGGTCAATCCCGTGGCCATTAATCCGCCAGGGGATGCTGAGCAACCGATTGTAATTGATCAGGCGCCAGAAAAATTGGCTGTACCGGCCGCTTAGATTTATAAATTTCACATCTAACTTTTTGTATCGAACGAGAGGAAATTATTATGACAAAAATTGAAATGACCGAAATGATTATGGTTGCTAAAGCAGCCAAAGGTCTGAGCTGGGAAGCCATTGCTGCGGCTGCAGATATGTCCCCGGTATTTATTACCTCTTGCTGCTTAGGCATGAATAGCACACCTGTACCAGCGGCAGCGGCTATTTGCGAAATATTGGGCCTTGATGCAGAGGTGAACGCAGCTCTCGAGGCGTTCCCCACCAAAATATGGGACCAGGCTGTGCCTACCGATCCGTGTATATACCGCTTGTACGAAGTGGTGGGCGTTTACGGCGATACTTTAAAAGAAATCATCCAAGAGAAATTTGGTGACGGCATCATGAGTGCTATTGATTTCACTATGGAAGTTGAGAAAAAAGAAAATCCTAAGGGTGACCGCGTGATCATCACCATGGATGGAAAGTTTCTTAAATACAACGCTTGGTAAGCACAGTGCTTGGTGAGCTCAATTTAAACATGAGCAAAACGTAGGCCGATTGGCCGGGAAGCTAAAGAAATAATTGGTGTTGACCATGGAACTCAAGCCACCTTTACCGCCTTTTACTGAGGCAACGGCTAAACAAAAGGTTCAAGCAGCGGAGGACGCCTGGAATACCCGCGACGCCGAGCGTGTTTGTATGGCTTACACCGAGGACTCAACTTGGCGTAATCGAGGCGAGTTCTTAAATGGCCGTGAAGCAATCAAAGCGTTTCTTATACGTAAATGGGCAAAAGAGCATGAGTACAAACTCAAAAAGTGGCTATGGAGTTTTACCGACAATCACATCTCGGCCAAGTTTGAGTATGAGTGGCACGATGACGCAGGGCAGTGGTACCGCTCTTACGGTAACGAACAGTGGGAGTTTGCGAGTAACGGTCAAATGCAACGGCGCGAAGCCAGCATCAACGATGTCCCCATTGATGTGAGTGACCGTCGTCTTTAGTGATTTTATTAGTTGGCTGTGATCTCAGCCAAGCACGTTGGTATAGCTTAGAGCCAACTGCGTTGGTATAGGCCAGAGCCAGCTAGGTTGGCACAGAAAGTTTAGAGCATTCGCAATTAACAACAAACAAGTTTAGGAGAGCGTTATGGGATTTGGTGGAATTAGTATTTGGCAGCTGTTGATTGTCCTTGCCATCGTGGTGCTGTTATTTGGCACCAAGCGATTAAAGGGCATTGGCGGTGATTTAGGCGGAGCTATTAAAGGTTTTAAAAAAGCGATTGGTGATGACTCTGCTGCTGGCGAACAAGCAGTGGTGGCGGAAGCCAGCCAGGCCGAGACCAAGTAGCTTATGGGCTTTTTTGAGATATTACTGATTGCGGTTGTGGCTCTGCTGGTAGTGGGGCCCGAGCGAATGCCTGAGGCTGTTCGCTCGGCGGCGCTCACCTTCGGTAAAGTTAAACGAAGCCTAAGTAGTGCGCGCAGTGAAATAGAAAAGCAAATAGGGATGGACGATATTCGACGTCAAATCCATAACGAAGATGTAATGGATAACCTCAGTAAAATTAAGGCCGGTTTATCTGACATCGACAGGCAAATTGACTCGGGCGAAGTAGCCATGCCTTATGATCAAGACGCCTACGATAATTTACACAACCAAGCCGAGGTTGCTGTGCCCGATAAGGACCAAGAGCCATTGGTGTGTGAAGACGCAGCCGAGCAAATCGCGCAAACCAACATTAACCAAGCACTACCCGGCGGTGCAGCGTTATGAATGCACACGTTGAACACTCAACTAAGCAGGGTGCAACGGCGTGGGTCAGTCATCTTCTCGAGCTGCGCAACCGTTTGCTGTATGTACTGCTTGCCGTTGGTCTGGTTTTTTTGGCGTTGGTAGGCTTCGCTAACGAAATTTATACGTTTATCGCCAACCCGTTAATGGTTTTTTTGCCTGAAAATGCTTCGATGATTGCAACTGAAGTGGCAACGCCTTTCCTTACCCCCTTCAAGTTAACTTTTTTTGTGGCTTTTGTAGCATCCTTGCCCGTGGTGCTCTACCAAGGTTGGGCTTTTTTAGCGCCTGGTTTATACAACAATGAGAAGTCATTAATTCTGCCTTTAATCGCCTCAAGCGTGTTGCTTTTTTATAGTGGCATCGCCTTTTGCTATTTTGTCGTTCTGCCTTTGGTGTTTGGTTTTTTTACTTCTATGGCACCAGAAGGCGTCACTGTGATGACCGACATCTCCAGCTATTTAGACTTTGTTGTAAAGCTGTTTATGGCTTTCGGCGTAGTTTTTGAAATACCCATTGCAATTATTTTACTCATTCGATCGGGCGCGGTAAGCCCGGAGTCACTCGAAAACAAGAGGGCCTACGTGGTTGTAGGCTGCTTTGTTCTGGGCATGTTTCTCACGCCTCCCGACGTTATCTCGCAGATGTTATTAGCACTACCCATGTGGCTGCTCTATGAATTGGGAGTATTTATTGGGCGCAGGCTAGTCCTTAACAAAAAAGAAGGTGGCGATAATGTCACTGACGCTGTGGCATAAGGGGTGAGCGCTTAATTCTTTTTTTTAAAAGCTGCATCAACGGCAGCAGCTCTATCAACGTACCGTTAAATGGTTAACGCCATCAATCAACCTAAGTCAATCGAGGATTATTTTATGAAAAGTTATATGTCACATCGCACGCGACCTCTTGGACTTCGTCCAAAAACTATGGCAGCCGCGTGCCTAGCTGTTATGACATCGTCTGTTACAGCCACGGCCACTGCAGCCGATTCAATTACTGAGGCGCTAACTAGCGGCAAGGGTTTTGCTGATATTCGCATGCGTTATGAAACTGTTGAGCAGGACAATGCAGAAAAAGATGCAACCGCAGCAACGATTAGAACCCGTGTAGGCTATAAAACGGGTAGTTATAACGGCTTTTCAGCGCTGGTTGAAATGGAAGATAGCCGCGCTATTGCCGGCCAAGATGAATATTCTGTACCCCCAACAGGCTTTAACACTGGCGTCTATTCAGTGATTGCTGATCCAGGGACAACTGAAATTGATCAGGCGTTTATTCAATATAGCAACGAGTCAGTGACTGCTAAAGTCGGCGCTCAGGTAATCGCTTTGGATGGTCAGCGTTTTATCGGTCATGTTGGCTGGCGTCAGGATCGGGCAACGTATGATGCGGTGTCGGCTAAGTTCGAGCCTATGGATAAACTATCGGTTACCTTAGCGCACATTTATGGCCGCAATAGAATTTTTGCGGAAGTGCAGGATCAAGATTCAAAAGATAACCTTTTGAATGCAGCTTACACCACTGATTTTGGAAAAATAGTAGGCTATGCGTATCTGTTAGAAGATGATTTCGGCTTCAATACTGTGCGAGACACTTATGGCATTAGCTTAACGGGCAGCACTAAAATTGATGACATCAAAGTTATGTACGCGGCAGAGTATGCCAGCCAAAGTTTAGAGAATGATGCGGGCGTTGATAATTCAATGGACTACATGTTTTTAGAAGCAGGTGCAGTAGTTAGTGGCATTACCGCTAAAATTGGTTATGAAGTGTTGGGCTCCGATGATGGTGAGGTAGGTTTCGCTACGCCATTGGCGACGGTACATAAGTTCAATGGTTGGGCCGACACGTTCATCAGCACCCCAGCCAACGGTTTGGTCGACACTTACATAAGCGTAGGTACGAAAGTCGGCCCTGGTAAGCTAGCGGCGATTTATCATGATTTTGCAGCCGACAATGGCAGTGATGATTATGGTTCAGAGCTGGATGTTGTGTACGGTATGAAGTTTGGTAAAGCCTATACTGCAGGTATTAAATATGCCGATTACAGTAGCGATGGGTATGCCGTTGACACACAGAAATTGTGGGTGTGGTTTGGTGTGAAAATCTAAAACGGTATATTGTTGTAAGATTGATGCGGCTGGTCGCTGCGTAACTGGACCAGCCGCTCATTCAAAGTTATGTAGATAATTTTTGATGCGTTAATTGGCCTCGTTTGTAGATAATCAGAGGGAGATAATAAGATTTAGATAAAGTCCACTTGAAATTCTATGTCATACGGCGTGAAGATATAAAATCCATTAGCAGTGGCGGGTACTTTTCTACCTTTGCTAGTGTCTTTTGCTTGATTAATTCAAAGATTAAATAAAACCTATCCCTATATAAAAAACCCTTCCTTCTTTCCCTCCTTAATTTTTATTTGTTTTTTAGGCCTGTCATTTCTTGCCTTGGCTGGCTTTATCGCAGGACTCTGACCTTACTGACCAGGCGTCAAGTGGTTTGCCATAAATATTTAATGAGCGATTATCGCTCGACAATACCCCACTTTTTTTCGCACATAGATTGCCAATGTTGGACAATGACTGGAGCCAGCTAACAGTTTTAATCAGCTGTTTTTCTTATTTTTTTACAACGGCATGATTTGCATGAAGATTTCATTTATGGCCTGTTAATTGCTTTATAAAAGGTAGATTCTGCTTTAATTTTTTGCGACAAATTTTCATTTTCAGGAGCAGCCCTTATGGGTGCAACGATTTCACTTGATTATATTTCTCACCGCTATCAGGCGGCGGGACCCAACACCTTGGTAGGCATTAATAATTGCATCAAGCCGGGCGAGTTGTGCGCTCTTATAGGGCGCAGTGGTTGCGGTAAATCAACACTTTTACACATGATGGCTGGTCTTTTAATCCCTTCGGAGGGATGCGTGCGAATCAACAACAAGCAAGTGCAAAAGCCCAGTGCCAAATGGAACATGATGTTTCAAAAGGCTTCGTTATACCCGTGGATGTCGGTAAAAGAAAATGCTGCGCTGGGTTTGTTGTTTGCTGGCGTTTCGCCTACCCAAGCGAGCGAAAAAATTGACGGCTTGTTAGATATGGTTGGGTTGCATGACAAAAAAGATGCCCGTGTACAGAGCTTGTCGGGCGGCCAGCAGCAGCGCGTGGCGCTGGCACGGTCACTGGCAACCGAGCCGGAGGTGCTTTTATTAGATGAGCCTTTCTCGGCTCTGGATGCGTTTACTCGCAGCGCCTTGCAAGAAGAGGTGCCCGCTATTTGCCGCAAACTCAATATCACCATGGTGACTGTAACCCATGACATTGATGAGGCCATTACGATGGCCGACCGCGTGTTGATTATGTCGCAAAATCCCGGCCGTATTGTCGACGAACTGAGCGTAGATCTTCCATGGCCTCGTCGGCATATGGATCATAAGTTTCAGCATTTGCGAGATGAATTAATGCAGATGTTTGTGCAAACAGAAACCCCTGACAGTCAACCAACAGATACTTCGATCAGCAAAACCGTTGCAGCCTAATTCACTTACACAAAAGGAAAGCATTATGAAAAAAACCACCACACCAGGCATCGCTACAAGCACCAATGAGCCAAACGAAGAGGCTATGAGTCAAGCCGATCTTGATTACCTTCAAGAGCATGAAATGAATCGCCGCGATTTTGTGATGGATTCGCTCGCTATGGGTGGCTTAGCAGCAACATTTGGCTTAACCGGCAGCGCAGCTTCTTGGGCAAGTATTCAGCCGCCGGAAGATGAGGTGCTGCGTATCGGCTATTTGCCCATTACCGATGCGACGGTTTTGTTGGTTGCCCATGCGAAGGGGTTTTTTGAGGAAGAGGGTATTAAGACCGAGAGACCAACACTAATTCGTGGTTGGTCGCCACTCATTGAAGGTTTTGCGGCGGGTAAATTCAATCTAGTGCATTTTTTAAAACCCATTCCTATTTGGATGCGTTACAACAATGGCTTTCCAGTAAAAATTATGTCTTGGGCCCACCTCAATGGTTCAGGGGTGGTGGTAGGCAAGCATACCGGTGTAGAAAGTTTTGAGGGTTTAGGCGGTAAGCAGGTGGCGGTGCCTTATTGGTATTCAATGCACAACATCGTATTACAAATGGCTCTGAAGAATGTTGGATTAAAGCCAGTTATAAAAGGTTATGGAGAAGAGCTGGCAGCCGATGAAGTGAACTTACAAATTATGCCCCCGCCAGATATGCCACCGGCCCTTGCGGCGAAAAAAATCGACGCCTTCATTGTTGCTGAGCCCTTTAACGCAGCAGGCGAGTTGTTAGCAGGCGGCAAGATGCTGCGCTTTACTGGCGACATGTGGAAAAACCACCCATGTTGTGTGGTGTGTATGAATGAGGACAAGGTCAAGGCTAATCCTGAGTGGACGCAGAAAGTGATGAACGCGATTGTTAAGGCTCAAATTTACTCGCAGCAAAACAAAAAAGAGGTTGCGTATCTGCTGTCTAAAGATGGTGAGGGATACTTGCCCATGAAGGCAAATGTAGTTGAGCGTGCCATGACACTTTATGACGAGGAAAGTTATGCAGAGCCCGATGCGATACAAAATCCTGACTGGAAGAGTGGGCGAATCGATTTTCAACCATGGCCTTTCCCATCAGCCACGAAGTTAATTGTGAACGAGCTCAAAAGTACGTTAGTGGGTGGCGATGCTACATTTTTGAATGATTTAGACCCTAACTTTGTGGTTGAAGACTTAGTCGACTATCAATTTGTTAAGGCTGCCATGGAGAAGCACAGCGGCTGGGAAGATGTGCCAGGTTTCAATGCTGAAAATCCCTTTGAGCGCGAAGAGATTATCAATCTATGACCTCCGCCAGTGCAAGCTTGGGAAAAAACCACACTGATATGTCGTCCCTAGTGGGCGGCGTTCTGTGGTTGGCTAACCAGCTCAAATATCCGGTGTTGGGTTGTTTGTGTCTCTTGGCGCTTTGGTGGTTTGGCGGTTACTTGATTAAAAATGACCCCGATTTGTCGGCCTTTGCGGCGTTTGCGCCGGGGCCGACATTTTCGGCGTTGTATGCCTTGGTTCTCAGCGGTGAATTAGTACAAGCCATTACATCCAGTTTGTACCGTATTTTGGTGGGTTTGTTGTGGGGCGTAGCCATTGGTGTGCCTGTTGGGGTATTGATTGGCTATGTTGGTATAGCCATGAAAATTGCTAACGTGCCTTTTCAAGTATTACGAATGATAAGTCCGTTGGCTTGGATGCCGATTGCGGTGCTGGCTTTTGCGAGTTGGGATGCAGCGATAATATTCTTAATTGTCATGGCATCTGTTTGGCCCATTATGTTTTCAACCGCACATGGAGTTCGCAAGATCGACCCAAATTGGTTCAAGGTTGCACGTAACTTGGGCGCTTCGGGTCCGCAAATGTTGAGTCGGATTATCTTGCCCGCCATTATGATGGATGTGGTGGCTGGTATTCGCTTGGCTGTGGGTGTGGCTTGGGTAGTCTTAGTTCCTGCCGAGTATCTGGGTGTAACTAGTGGCTTGGGCTATGCAATTAACGACGCGCGAGACACCTTGTCTTACGATACACTGGCGGCAATCGTATTGGTTATAGGCGTGATTGGTTACTGTCTAGATTGGCTATGCGGCCTGCTAGTTAAGCGATTTAACTGGCACTTGGAAGATTAGCTGGAGTTTGTTTTCCGCGGAGCGTGGCGCTAGCCTTCAGGTCGCATTAATTGAGCGGACTTAGCACGTGAGCAGCTTGCGTATTCTGTGGTGGTACGGGAGTGCGATTCTAGTATTAATAGACTATCGAAAATTCCGGCCGGCTCGTATTAAAGCATTTTGGGCACGGATTTTGCCAACAGAAAAGTATTGTTGACAATGTCTAACAAAATGAGCGAGTGGCATGAGTACTTCGAACAAAGCTGATCAATCTAATTCGGATAACACTTCCTCAAGTAACACCCGTTTTCTGCAGCAGCCGGCGCCAATGATGGAAGAGGCTGGTGACTTCGATCTGGGGGTGATTCACGAGGCGGCCAAACTGATCGGTAATTCGGATGCGCCCGAATTAGCCATCACTGGTATTTTACGTTTAATCTCAGAATTTTTAGGTTTAAATCGCGGTAGAGTGCTGCTGCCGTCAGTTACCCAAGATAAATTGCAAATTCGCTATAGCTATGGTTTGCAAAAGTCAGAGCAGGCGCGCGGCATTTATGCCATTGATGATGGTATTACCGGTAAGGTTATGCGTACCGGTTTACAGTCTGTGGTGCAAAATATTGATGAAGAACCCGACTTTTTATGCCGGGCAATTGATAGAGAGACGTTGCCTCAAGAAGTAGTCTCCTTTCTGGCCGTGCCTATTTTAGATGGTAGCAACACCATTGGCGTATTGGGTGTGCATCGTTTACGGCAGCGCTCACGTTCATTTGATGCCGACTTAGTCGTACTAAGAGTTGTGGCAACGTTTGTTGCGCAAATTATAAAAATTAATCATTTAATTGATCTTCGCACCGAGCAATTAACGCAAGAAAATAAAGAGCTTAAGGGGGCCTTGCACAATCAGCAAGCCGACCATGGCATTTTGGGCGAGAGCCGAGCCATTCGTAATGCGCTAAAACAAATAATGATGGTTTCTGAAACAGCCGTTACCGTTTTTTTGAATGGCGAATCGGGTACGGGCAAGGAGCGCTTCTCACAGGTGCTTCATCTCAACAGCCCGCGCAAAGACAAGCCATTTTTAGTCATTAACTGTGCTGCTATTCCCGAGCAGTTGCTCGAATCGGAATTGTTTGGCCACGAGCGTGGAGCCTTTACTGGAGCGGTGAAGCAAAAGCAGGGTAAGTTGGAATTGGCCGACGGTGGCACTTTGTTTTTGGACGAAATAGGTGATTTAAACTTTGAGTTGCAATCGAAATTATTGCGTGTTTTAGAGGGGCAGGTGATCCAGCGCGTGGGCGGAATCCAAGATATTCCCATTGACGTCAGAATCATTACAGCGACCCACAAAAATCTTCAAGAAGCGGTTAATAAGGGTGATTTTCGTTTAGATTTATTTTACCGACTCAATGTATTTCCTATTTATCTGCCTGCGCTTCGCGATCGCGATGGCGATATCCGAATTTTAGCTCGGCACTTCTTACTCAGGGCTAATCAAGAGTATCGGTCCAGCACTATATTAGAGTCAGGCGTTCTGGAGCGACTGGAAAGTTATAATTGGCCTGGCAACATTCGGCAGTTAGAAAATGTCATCAAGCGCGCGGTACTCATCTCGCTCGATGGGAGTATTAAAAGCAGTGACATTGAGCTTATCCTTAATCAAGAATCAGTCATTAATAGCCACCTTGCGTCGGAGATAACCACGCAGCCAGTTGCAGCTCTGCCGGTTCGCTCGGCAGTGAGTGCACCCCTGTCGGCTCATTCTGAGCCAGCAGGCGTGGCCGAGCATGCGCCCAGCGGTCGTCTTTACAATCGCGTTCGAGTGGATCAGGCCGACGAAATTATTAACGCATTAAAGCGTACGGGTGGGAATAAAACTCGCGCCGCGGGTTTGCTGGGTATGACGACGCGGCAATTACGTTATCGATTAGAAAAGCTTGCAATTGAAAGCTAGCGGCTAGCGGCGTTATTACTTTTTTTTGTCGCTGTAATGTGCTCTGCCAAAAATGTATAACAATGTCAGACATTGTTTTGATTGGGGCTGGGTCAAAGCGTGCTGGTATGAACAATAATATTTTAAGTGAATGATTTTAATAAAATAAAAAATAAATTTTATAGTTGGCATAGCCTCTGCATTAAGCCATAGAGAAGGCATTATCCTTGTGACAATGTCCACCTTAGGCAATTTTAATCGGAGACGCACCATGAGTGTTGAAGCACCTACCACTATTACTTCCTACCTTCGCCCTATCGATCGCGATGGTCTAGCGACGTTTGCAGAAAAAGGCCGCAATAATCCTGAAATGCGTGGCACTAATAAAGTCCATACCGTCACCGACGGTCAGTATCGCACTGTCAGCCATATCAACCAGCACGAAGTTGTGGTCGACGAGCCACTGCATCTCTTTGGCGAAGACACGGCGCCTGCGCCTGGTGAAATTGTTTTATCTGGTTTGGGTGGCTGCTTAGCGGTTGGTATTACTGCGGTAGCGACTTGGAAAAATATCAAACTGTCGAAATTGGAGATCTTCATGGAAGGCGATATCGGTAATCCTGCAGCATGGGGTGCCGGTGGTGCCGACAAGCAACCAGCAGATATGGGTTTCCAAGACATCCGCGTGAAAGTGAATGTGGAAGGCGATGCTAGCCCAGAAGAGCTAGATGAAGTGGTGAAGCATGCTAACCATTTCTCGCCAGTGGCGAACACGATGCGTAATCCTATTGCATTCGATATTAGCCGAATGGACTAACGTGTGCCTTGCCTGCTTAAGCCTATCAATTGGAGCGAAAACATATGAACAATACTGCTTTGTCTAATGAAGATGAAAGCTTTTGGGACGATGATGCACGCATTTTATGCGATGTCGAAAGGGTGGCCTCTGTGCGACTGTCGGCCGTCGCCAATAGCATAGATCAAGATGGCTATTACCCGGCCGACATTATGGGTGAGTTGGGGCAGGCCGGTGCTTTTTTGCCACATTTGAAAGCTTATGGTGAGCGCTTCGATGCTGCCATCAACAACATGAGTGCCATTAGCCGCCATTGCGGTTCAACGGGTTTTATCACATGGTGCCAAGATGTCTGCGGTTTATATATGGAGCTGTCGGGTAATCCTGCTTTGGTCAATCGCATGACAGACCACGCCACGGGAATAACTTTTGGTGGCACGGCTCTGTCTAACCCAATGAAGGCATTTACTAACATTGAAGCTATGGCGCTAAAGGCCAGTAAAGTAGAGGGCGGCTATGTTGTTTCGGGTACGCTGCCTTGGGTAAGTCATATTGCTGATGGCCAGTGTTGTGGAGCGATTGCGGCTATTGACAATACCGATGGCAGCCGTTCGCACGAAGTGATGTTTATGCTAGACATCAATGAGGAGGTCAAGCTCACTAAGTGTCCAGAGTTTTCAGGTATGGAGGGCACCAGCACTTGGGCGCTTAATTTAAATGAATACTTTGTAAGTGATGCGCAAATTATTGCCGACCCGGCCCGACCTTTTATTAAAAAAATTCGCGGTGCCTTCATCCTTTTGCAAACAGGATGGGCGATGGGTGTTACTCAAGCTTCAATTGATGCTTGTCGTGAGGTGGAGGTTTCGCTGGGGCACGTGAATCAGTTTCTTCATAATCGGCCTGATGAATTAGAGGCCGAATTAAAAGATCTTCACGCGCGTATTATGCAATTGGCTAAAAATCCTTACGACACGAGTAAGGAACATATGTTGGACGTGCTAGATACCCGGGCTCAGTGCTCTGAATTATCATTAAAGGCCTCACAATCAGCGCTGCTGCATCAGGGCGCTCGTGGCTATTTGATGAAATCTAAGCCGCAACGCCTTATTCGAGAGGCGCATTTTGTTGGCATCGTCACGCCCGCTATTAAACATCTGCGCTGGGAAATGGCCAAACTGATGAGTGAGGGTTAGTGGGTGTGACTCATTCCACTGAACCGTGGCGCCTTTTTATCTGTCGAGCCTGTGGTCTCATTTATGACGAGGCCGAAGGAGATCCGGACAGCGGTCTCGCGCCGGGCACACGCTTTGAAGACATCCCCGTTGATTGGGAATGCCCGCTGTGTGGAGTGACCAAAACCGACTTTGAACCGTTTGAACGGCCGCAAATCAGTGCTGCTCCGCAGACCGTGGCTTTTTCAAAAAAACCAGGCATTGTTGTGATTGGCGCTGGTCTAGCGGGCTGGTCAGTTATTGAAGCCCTTCGCAAAGATGATGCCGATATACCCATCACGCTGTTAAGTGCGTGCAAGGGGGATCGCTATCACAAGCCGGAGCTGTCGGTTGCTATGAGTCGCGGGGTTTCTGCCGAGCAACTGGTTCGAGAATCGGCCGAGGATGCCGGCAGGCGCTTACGCGTCAAGCTTATCACTAATGCCTTTGCCGTTGGACTTAACACGGCTCGGCATGAGTTGCGGACCACGCGTGGCACTATCGAGTACACACATTTAGTTCTTGCGCAGGGTTCCAAGCCTTATTTACCTAAACAGTTGGCGGCTGATACTTGCTGGCACGTCAACCATCTTAAATCTTGGGGAGGGTTGGAGAAAACGCTGCGTGCTGGGCCTCAGCGTGTGGCTATCATTGGCGCGGGCATGATTGGTTGTGAGCTGGCAGAGGACCTTAACAAGGCCGGTCATCACGTCAGTCTCATCAACCGCGATGCGCATCCGCTTTTAGCATTGCTACCTCCATTGGCAGCGAGCTGTTTAGTCGATTCTATGGTGCAGCAGGGCATTGAACATCATGCCAATGCACATATTGCAGGTTTGGAAAAGGCCGCCTCTGGTGAGTCATATATCGTGCTTGAAGATGGTTCTAAGCTCGCGTATGACCAGCTTATTGCTGCAACGGGTTTGCAAACAGACAACCGCTTAGCCAAGCAGGCGGGTTTGGCTTTTGATAATGGTATTGCGGTGAATGCGCGCAGCTTACAAACCAGTGAGAAAAATATTTATGCGCTGGGAGACTGCATCAGTATCGATGGTGTTGCGTGCCGTTTTATTGAGCCGATTGCCCATCAAGCAAGGTCTATTGCCAGCAGTATTTTGTGCGGTGATCAGCAGAGTTACGAGCATGTCGATCCGGTTATCCGTTTAAAAACACGCGCCATGCCAATCGTTCTGCGCGGCATCCCAAAGCCAGTAGGTATATGGAAAACCGTTACACAAAACCAGCAGCAGCTTGTCATGGAGCAATACGTTGAGGGCGAAAAAATGGCGGTTTTAACCATGGGCTTGTCGTCAGGCAGCGAGGCGGCTTAATTCAGCGCGCAATCCTCGCGGCTGATAAAAGTGGCAGCTGATAAAAAAGCTTCGTCAAAAGATGCCGTTGTTTAAGGATGCAAGGGCAGGAGCGAGTTCTGGTGGCTTGATGAAAAATCTTTACTCGCCGAATTATTTTTTATAGCAGAGATAAATTAACCGCATGATTTTTGAAGTTCTCTTAGGCGTGGGTGTTGGCTTGGCTCTTGGGTTAACGGGCAGTGGTGGCATACTCGCGGTTCCTGCGCTTGCGTTGGGTCTGCACATGAGTATCCCAGAGGCTATGCCGATTGCTTTAATCGCAATTGGTGTGGCTGCTTTTATCGGCGCTATTGACGGGCTGCGTAAAAAAACTGTGCGTTACAAGGCGGCGCTTTTAATGGCCATTGCGGGGGTCATGTTGGCGCCGCTGGGTATTAAGCTGGCTCTGCTGTTTCCCGCTGCGGTACTTGTGGGTATCTTTTCGGCGCTGCTGGTTTTTATTAGTTTGCGCATAATGATTCAAATGCTCTACCGCCCAAGCCGAGCAGATTTACAGGGATTTTTTGAAAAAAATTGCGTAACTAATCCGGCAACCGGAAAGTTTCGTTGGAGCCAGCGCTGTTTTTTAACGCTAGGTAGTATTGGCGGTGTCTCGGGTTTATTGACCGGTATGCTGGGTGTGGGTGGCGGATTTTTTCTTGTGCCTGCAATTCGCCAATACAGCGATTTAAATGCAAAGAGTACGATTTCTACATCGCTTGCAGTTATCGCGCTGGTTTCCGCTGGAACGGTTTTGCAGGTGTTAAGTGCAGGCGCAGTGATTCCTCAGGCCGGCGTTTGGTTTATTGCCGCTGCTATTGTAGGTATGTTTTTCGCTCGGCTATGGTCGTCGTGGTTAAGTGATGATTTTTTGCAAATGAGTTTTGCTATGCTGGCTTTGGTTGCCGCTGGGTTGCTGCTGCATGGCCAGTTCTTTTCGATGCCGAGTGATACTTTATGACTGCGCTGGTGCAACATTTTTTCGATCCCGTGACATCTACCTTTAGCTATGTGCTGCATGCAGGGCCACATTCGGCTTGCGCAGTGATAGATGCAGTGTGTGATTATAATGATAACAACGCCAGAACAGGTACTACCTTAGCCGATGAAATCATTGCTTTTATTCAACGCAATCAGCTGTCATTGGAGTGGATATTAGAAACGCATATTCACGCCGACCATTTGAGTGCGGCAAGCTATATCAAGCAACATCTTGGCGGCAAAATAGGCGCCAGTATTGAAATCAACGATGTCAGTAATATTTTTAGTAAAGCCCTTAGCATCTGCGAAGTGAATGCGCGACCGAATGTTTTTTTTGATCATCTCTTTGCGCCGGATGAAACGTTCAAGGTAGGTGCTCTTAACGTAAGAGCTTTGCATGTGCCTGGGCATACCTCGGCCGACATGGCTTTCTACGTTGAGCGCGCCATTATTTTTGTGGGCGATACGTTATTTGCGCCTGATGTTGGAACCGCGCGCTGTGATTTTCCCGGTGGTAGTGCCAAACAACTGTGGTTGTCTATTCAGAAAATACTGGCATTACCACGGGCAACACGAATGTTCATATGTCACGATTACCCCCCCGATAATCGCAGGCCTCAATGTGAATTCACCATAGACGAGCAGCTCACAAGTAATATTCATGTGCAGGAGGGCACGGCTGAAGAGAAATTTATAGCCTTGCGTGAAGCGCGTGACCAACAACTGGCTTTGCCTCAATTGTTGGTGCCATCGTTACAAACAAATTTGCGAGCAGGGCAACTACCTTTGGCTGAAAAAAACGGCATTAGCTATATTAAAGTGCCGCTGAACTTTTTTTAAGGGACGCAAAAAAGCACCGGCATGGCTGGGTAGGTTTTTTTGGCATATCAGTCGCGGTATTTGCATGGCAAAATCGCGAATGGTTTACCTATCTATTCAAAGGGTTAGAGCCCTTTTTTATTATAATACCGAGACTTAAATTTTGGTGCCTTCGCTTATACTGGCAGTTGTATGAAAGTTAAGCGATACTTAAAGCCTCCGCTACCTAACTTAGCAAGAGGTGCCCCATGCCTACTAACCCACTTAATTCAGCATCGGCTTCAACACCATCGGCTTCAACCCCATCGACTTCAACACCATCGGTAGGCAGTGCGTCTACACCGGCACCGTTGTCAGAATCGCAAATTAGCCAGCGCCAATTCAACAAAGCTATTTTAGAGTCGCAGCAAAGTGTAAGCATTGGCACCAAAGACCAGCCGCAAGCATTACTGTTAAAAGCAGCCATAGAGGCTATCAACGAGCAGTTGGCACCGTATTTAGGTGAAGACAGCTTGTCGGTGACGCTTGATAACAACACTGACGTATCGCCTGAAGCGACGGCCTCAAGAATTGTTAGTCAATCAACGGCCTTTTTTGGGGCTTTTCAAAATAGTAACGACACCCTCGGTTTTGAACAGCAGCTAGAAAAATTTTTGCAGGTGATAGGTGGTGGTATCGATCAAGGTTTTAGTGAGGCTCGTGATATTCTCGATAGTTTGCAAGTGCTCGAAGGAGATGTGGCCAGTAACATCAATAAAACCTACGATTTAGTGCAAGCAGGTTTAGCATCGTTTCAAGAACAACAGTTGCTCAATGCTTAGCGGCGTCTTAATGGCTTGGGTCGCTTAACTGCTATACTAATCAGCATGGTTAGCTGTTTAACTAGCCTCTCTGTCGCAACTCCTATCCTTTTTGTCATTGTAAGTTCAGCTCTGACTTATACTAAGGCTAATACCAGCGCCTTTGGTTAATTCCTGTTAATTGTGCAGGTCTTTAATAGATCAATTCACCATTGCAAAAAAATTTTAAAAATAATGATTATGACCAATCTAGCAAACAGCATTGCCGCTATTTTCAGCCTTGTCCACCCGCGTTTGGATCGGAGGTTTTTGCCGTGCGCTCTTGCGCTGTTGCTGTGTTCAGTTTTTTCATCGGTAGCGGCTTATGCCTACGATGTAGAAGCTGACAGTCAAAATAATACAATTTATATTTTACTGAGTAACTCGAACAGCAGCAGTTATAACGCCGTGAGTCTTAGTCATAGTTCGCCTGCCATTATCAGTTCGGTAAGTATTGAGCTACTGCCTGATAGCATTTTGGCCAATAGCAGTGATTTATTAGCCGTCAATATTGATATCCCCAATGGCATCTCATTAGGCGCCGTTGGTGAACTTGATCTGACGATCTCAGGTGAGGTCAATGGTCTGTCGGTGGATATCGACATTGTTGTGCCGCTAGCGGTGGTTGCTAGCGCTAATTTAGCGCAAGGCTTTGTAGGTTCAACGGTGCCTGCGCCAGACCCAGGTGGTATCGATTCAGATAGCGATGGCGTTAGTGATGCTTTAGAGCTGGCCTTTGGTTCTGACCCTAATAACGGGGCATCGTTGCCGGGGCAGCCCGACGCGGTGAGCGTTAACGTTCCTTTAACCGGTGTAGCCGGGCTTATTATGCTTGCGTTAATGGTTGCATTTATTGGCAAGGGGCGGTTAGCACAAATTAGTTCGGGGTCAGTAGTTTTAGTGTGTGCGTTTATTTCGGTCGACATATTGTCGGGCGTTGCAACCCGTATGCATCTAGTGGCCCAAGTACCTGCGCCACCGGTTTTAGTATCGGCCACAGCTAGTGCCAGTAGCTCTGGCGCATCAGGCGGCGCAAGTTTTGCTGTAGATGGCGATAACACCACGCGCTGGGAATCGTCGCATGGTATTGATCCAAGCTGGCTGACGCTCGACTTGGGTCAGAGCTATGCGCTCTCACATTTGGATATTTATTGGGAAGCCGCTAATGCCGCTACTTATGAGGTGCAGGGCTCTACCGATAATGTCACGTGGGCCGCGCTAGCCAATGAAACCGGCGGCACTTTCGGCGATCGCACCGACCAAGTGGATTTGTCGGGCACTTATCGTTACCTGCGTATTTATGGTGTAAGCCGCACGAGTGTTTATGGCTATTCTATTTGGGAGGCGAACGTCTATGCGTTTACCAGCGGTGATACACAGCCCCCCGAACCTCCGCCTGAGATAACGTGGCCCGTCATTAATAGCGCGGTAAATAGTGATGTTGATCAAGAGATTGCATTAATTTTGAATCAAATGACGCTTGATGAAAAAGTGGGCCAGATGATCATGGCCGAGATCCATGCGGTATCCCCCAATGATCTGCGCAATTATCACCTGGGGGCTGTTCTCAATGCGGGTGGGTCTTGGCCTAATGGCAATAAATCGTCTAGCGTGGCTGACTGGGTTAGTCTTGCCGATAGTTTTTATTTGGCCAGTATTGATCCAGCTAACAACCGAATTGCAGTGCCAATTCTTTGGGGAACCGATGCGGTCCACGGCCACAATAATGTCATGGGCGCGACTATTTTTCCGCACAATATTGGTTTGGGCGCCATGAACAATCCAAGTTTAATTAAGCAAATAGGCCAAGCAACCGCTTTAGAAGTGGCGGCCACGGGTATCGACTGGGTTTTTGCACCCACGCTTGCGGTGGTGCGTGATGACCGATGGGGTCGAACGTATGAAGGGTATTCGGAAGATCCGGAAATTGTCAATCAATATGCCGGTGAAATGGTTGAGGGTTTGCAGGGCGAAACAAGTAGCGGAGATTTATTTAATGACGCTCATGTTGTGGCCACAGCCAAACATTTTGTGGGTGATGGAGGCACGAGTAACGGTGTGGATCAAGGCAATACCATCAGCAGCGAAGAAAACCTGCGCGATGTGCACGGGCAAGGCTATTTTTCGGCGTTAGATGCCGGTGCGCAAACCATAATGGCATCGTATAACAGTTGGAATGGCAGCAAGTTGCACGGCAATGAGTACTTGTTGACGACGGTTTTGAAAGAGCAGATGGGTTTTGATGGTTTTGTATTGGGCGACTGGAATGGCCATGCGCAAGTGCTGGGTTGTTCAAACAACTCGTGTGCTCAGGCTATCAATGCCGGTGTTGATATGATTATGGTGCCTTTTGACTGGCAGGCGTTTGCGGCGAACACTAAGGCGCAAGTGCTTAGTGGTGATATATCAATGGCGCGTATTAATGATGCGGTGACGCGCATATTGCGCGTAAAAATTCGCAGTGGCTTGTTTGATACGAGTAGGCCTTCGCTGCGAACGTATGCAAATGACCTGACTCGGTTTAATTCTGCTGAGCACAAAAGTGTGGCGCGTCAGTCGGTGCGCGAGTCGTTGGTGTTGTTAAAAAATAGCAGTGGCCTGCTGCCACTCAGCCCAAGCGCCAATGTGTTAGTGGCGGGCAGCGGGGCTAACAATATTCCTATGCAGTGCGGAGGTTGGACGGTGACTTGGCAGGGTACAGGTACCAGCAATGCTGATTTTCCACAGGCTACATCTATTTGGAGCGGTATTGAAGCCGCTGTTACTGCTGCCGGCGGTACGGTTAATTTGAGTACTGCCGGTGTTTTTGATGTCAACGCGCCGCCGGACGTTGCTGTCGTAGTGTTTGGCGAAAGCCCCTATGCTGAGTCCGGCGGAGACCTCAGTGGTATTGAATATCAGGCGGGCAATAAATCTGACCTTGCATTATTACAAAGTCTCAAAGCGCAAAATATTCCCGTTGTATCTATTTTCTTATCTGGCAGACCCTTTTGGATGAATAAAGAGCTCAATGCCTCTACCGCTTTTGTCATGGCGTGGTTGCCCGGCAGTGAAGGGGCAGGTGTGGCCGATGTTATTTTTAGAACCTCTTTAGGGGCTGTGAACCATGATTTTACTGGTACGCTATCGTACTCATGGCCTGCCAGCGATGCCCAATTTGAGTTAAATCGCAATGATGCCAACTATGCGCCGCTGTTTGCCTATGGGTTTGGTCTAACTTATCAAGATAGCGATACACTGGGCGATAATTTAGCTGAATAGCTTACAATAACAACGCATCAAGAGTAGGTTGGTGCATGTGCCCAGCGCACGGTATGGCGACGGCTGGGTAAGCACACCCAATACGTTGATCTTGGCATACAACCGTAGCGTATGGCTACCATGTCACTTTACAGGCAGACTTTTTGTCTTCAGGCTTAGCGCTCATGGGAGATTCTTGTAATCCACCGAGGTAGTGGGGTGGCATCGGCTGAGCGACATGAGTTATGGTTGCATCGGGTGCGCGATAATCCTGTAATATCGCGACTGAGAGATATTGCGCCTGTTACGCTGTTCAATTGCCCATTGATCAAAATCACACATTAGGACTTTTTACATGGCTCAGATCGACACCGACTATTTAATTGTGGGGGCTGGTGCGCTAGGTTTATCCTTTGCCGACTCACTACTCGATCATAGCGATGCGCATATTACATTCGTCGACCAGCACCCTAAACCGGGTGGGCATTGGAATGTCGCTTATCCGTTTGTAACGCTTCATCAACCCAGCGCAACCTATGGGCTTAATTCGATGGACATGGGCGATGACAGGATTGACATCGCTGGGCCTAATGAAGGTTTTTACGAGCTGGCTACAGGTACGCAGGTGCTCAGTTATTTTGAGCGTGCTATGCGCGAGCGGTTTATTCCCAGTGGGCGCGTAAGTTACTACCCCATGTCTAAGTATCAACAAAGTGAAAGTGGCGAGCATAGTTTCGTGTCTAGTTTATCGGGTAAGGAAACGCAGGTTAATGTGCGGCGTAAGCTGGTTGATTGCCGCACGTTTACGGCTTCAGTACCCGCCACGCACAAGCGCAAGTTTGATATTACCGATGGCGTGCAGCTAACCACGCCGGGCAAGCTGCCCGAAGCCTGGATGGGCGGCGCCAACCCACCCGAGCATTACGTGATTATGGGTGCGGGAAAAACCGCTATGGACGTGGGTGTTTGGCTGATGAATATGGGCGTTGATGCCGCTAAAATTTGCTGGGTTCGCCCACGTGAAGCATGGTTAATTAATCGAGCATCAACGCAGCCAGGTGCCAAATACGCCGCCAATACTACCGGCTGGCAGCTCGAGCAAATGCGCATTGCGGCAACGGCGAGTAACGCCGACGAGATTTTTCTGCATCTTGAAAAGCACGGCCATATGCTGCGCATCGACCCAACTAGCTTGCCCGGCACATTTCACTTTCCGACAATCTCTCAAGGCGAGGTGGATTTGCTACGGCAGATCGAGCACGTCATCAAAATTGGCCGCGTTAATTTGATTGAGCCTGGGTTACTCCATGGCGTAGCCGGCACGGCCACGGTTCCGGTTAATTCTTTATTTATCGACTGCACAGCTGTTGCCGCACCGCGTCTTGAGGTCACTCCAATCTGGCAGGACGACGTAATTATTCCGGGTCTGCTTCAGGCACCGTTGGTATCGCTGAGCGCCTCTGTGGTTGGCTTTATTGAGGCTGAATTTAACACTGACGAAGAAAAGAATGCTCTGGCCGTGCCTATGCAATTTACCGACACGCCAGCGGATTATCCACAGGTATTGCTGGGCAATGCGTTGAATCGCTTGCTCTGGTCTCAAAACGAAAAGGTTATGGGCTTTCTCAAAACGGCTCGTCTTGATCCGGCGGCCCGCATGCGAGCGGTTATGGCCGATGTAAGTGATCAGGTTCGGGACGATGCGAGTCAAATCCGTGATGCTACTATTGCGGCTGTAGAAAATTTACAAAAGCTGTCAGCCGATAACCTTGCTGGCGACAATAACAGGCAGCAAACTGCGGCGGCTGGTTAATTGAGCCGACTAACAGGCGTTGCTAACAACCGACTTCACGCTTAACAATTGTCTTTACGGGATCAAATTATGTTTAATCTATTGCTTGTCATGGTACTGCTGCCATCGTTCGCCGCCGCCGATGAATCAATCAACATAATAGGAACATGGCAAGGGGTCACTAATGCGGCAGTGATGGGCGTCGATAAGCACTACACAACGATTAACGCTGAGAATATTCGCTTTGTTAATGTCAAAATGGAATTGGTTTTTGATAGACAACAAGGGCAGAACTTTTCCGGTTACAACCTAACGAATAATCACAAAGAGCCTGTGATTGGGGCTTTTCGCTCGAATATGAAAAGTGGTGTTCTTGTTGATTCTAACGGCACCACTATTTTCGATATGGTCGGCAACAATAAAATGGATGTTTGTTATGCTCATGTTATGAGCCATGGTGAGGCCAGTGCAGTCGCTTCATGCGCAGAGTTTGAGCGTCAAAGTATTCAGCCCGAGGATTAGAAGGTCGATTTGTAGGCAGGTTGTCTCTTTTTTTCTAGTCCTGTTTTGCTTATTCTTGGTTAAGAAAAAAGCAACTAGCTGGCAGACTATCCCTCGACAATCTTCATCGCTAATTCCTCGCATTGCCAAATGCATAACGCTTACAGGGAACTTCTTCCCTCACGAACCACTCCAAACGCTAGCGGTCTTTATTACCTATCTATGGCACTACAAATCCACAGGCTAATAATCGTCCCTAAGCCCCCGTTGTGTCTTTTTTAAGTGGCATACGTAGTATTATAAAAGGCTATGGGCAGCCGTAGTGCGTTTAATGGGTTATTGATTAGGCTATTGAGAGGAAAACCTACAATGAAATTTTGCTTCGCTACGCTTCTTTTCTTATTCACCGCTAATGCCAGCGCCAGCTTGCCGCAGCAGTCGCAATGGCAGTTTAAGGTGTTGCTCGACAGTCGTGAAATCGGCAGCCATCAGTTTACTGTGAGTCAGGTTAATGGGCAGCAAACAATTCAAACCGACGCTAGTTTCGATGTGAAAGTTTTATTCGTCAATTTGTATCGTTATAGGCATCAAAATACTGAGGTATGGCAAGGCAATTGTTTGCGTTCAATCAATGCAGAAACCGACGCTAACGGCAAGCAGTTTTCGGTGGCGGGGCAGGCTAACGATAGCTACTTTCAAGTCAATACAGCCAGCACCGAAACAGAATTGCCGGCTTGCATTATGACTTTTGCCTATTGGAACCCGGCATTTTTGACTGAAGATAAGCTACTCAATAGTCAAACCGGGGAGTACGAAGATGTCACCATTACGCGGGTGGGCGAGGAGTCGTTGCGGGTCAACGATGAGGCTGTTGCAGCAGTAAGATATCTTATTGATTTAAAGGCTGGGCCCATAACGTTGTGGTATGGTGCCAGCGATTTTCGTTGGTTGGCACTGGAGTCGGTAGCAGCCGGTGGTCGCGCGCTGCGCTATGAGCCACTAACGATTCCGCTGAGCGGTAGTGGTCAGGCCTTGTCTGCTGACTCGACAGTCAGTAAAATTGGCGGCCAGTAGAGATTGCTAAGGCAATGTTTGAAAAAGATCAGCGCGGCGCATAAATACAACTTAGGTAAAAGCAACTCGGGTACAAATAATGTCATTAACTAAAGTTTTACTGCTATACACATTGGTGTTGGTCGGCGCCTGCCAATCAACGTCTACGCAGCTACCGCTCCGCACCGAAGCGTTTGTTGACTTAAACCGTTTTGCTGGAGACTGGTATGTTATTGCCAATATCCCTACCTTTATCGAAACCGATGCATACAATGCAATAGAGAGTTATGAAAAACCCGTAGACGGAAAAATTGCCACCACTTTTACATTTAACAAAGGCGATTTTGAAGGCGAAAAAAAGACTTATAAACCCATGGGGTTTGTGCGCGAAAATACGGGCAACGCCGTGTGGGGCATGCAGTTTATCTGGCCAATTAAAGCGGAGTATCGCGTTGTTTATGTCGACGACGACTACGCGTTTACGATTATCGGCAGAACTAAGCGTGACTACGTGTGGTTAATGGCGCGGCAACCGATTATTGCCGATGCTGATTATCAGCGGCTTCTGAGTATCATTAAAGAAGAGGGCTACGATCTAGCCAAATTACGCCGTGTGCCTCAGCAGGCTAAATCACAATAATGGCGGGCCGCTTGAAAGCGTGTAGTGCAGACGTTACCTATCAAGAGCGGGTCGTTAAAAATATAGCAAGTTACACGGAAGCGGGCTCGTGATTGGTGATGTGTTTTTAGAGTGGGTCGAGGCTTATCGCGATTACGCATTATTTATTATCCCTGCCGTTGCCTTTCTTGAGGCCAGCGTGGGTATAGGTCTGTTTGTTTCGGGCGCTATTTTGCTGAGTATTTGCACGGTTTTGTATGCCCAAGGCATTGCTACACTATGGCAAATGTTACCGCTGGCTTTTTTGGGGGCGACCACGGCCGACCATGTCGGCTATTTTTTGGGGCGTAAGCTGGGCCCAGGCTTTCATCACACGCGCTTTGCGCAAAAGTATAAAAATAATTTGGGCAAGGCTGAAGCGTTGCTGTTAAAACATGGCGAGCTGTCAATTATCATTGGCCGGCTTGTGCCGGCAGTGCGTAGTATTGTGCCTTTGCTCTCCGGCGTGAGTGGTTTGCCCGCGGCTAAGTACATGCGTTATGACATCATTGCCTGCGCTATTTGGGTTTCTGGGCTGGGGTTACTGGTGGCGGGTTTTGGCGGCTTATTGAGTTAGGGCTCGGTGGGAAGGGATGCCTGAGGCGCAGAGATGATGTAAAGTAGGTTCTATCTGGCGTGTGCCAGAGGGGAAGGCTATACGTGACCGTCTTCTAAAACCACTCGCTATTGCTCGGCGTCACCTGTCTACCCATTTAATTATTTGTATGACCTGCCTCATACAATTCTATTTTTGATTTCTCGTCCTTCAGTCAAATTTATCAAACCTGAGCAAAACTGCTGAAAAGCAACCCTGTGCTTCTTTCTCAAATTGGCGTCTGAATAATGAGTAATAAGTAAATTGGGCAATCGATTGGCGAGAATTCTTTGGACTCGAGATACATTTTGCAGACCAGAAACATAGGCGGTGGCGAGTTGATTGCTTTTTAAGGCTAAGAGCAATGCATTTTCATCAACTAGCTGCGGTCTAGCCAAGTTTATCAAACAAGCAGTTTCGCTTAATTTAGCCAGCTTGGCTTTATCAATAAATCCTTTGGTTTGCTCGGTTAACGGTAATGTTAAAATCAAATAATCAATGCTAGGTAAAACCGTATCGATATCGTTGACATCGTATACCTCATCATAGTCGGTGCCACCAAGATCCAGTTCCTGACGGTGCTTGCTGACACCAATGACCTTCATGCCTAGGGCACTGCACATCGCGGCTGTTTGATTGCCAATATTACCCGTTCCGACAATAGCCACGCGCAAATCCGAGATATCTTTACAAAAGCTTGGTTCGCTACGAAAAGCTCTTTGTTTGATTAGATGCGTAGGTAACATTTTTGAATCAGACAACATACATGCAAGGTTCATTTGAGCAACCCAAGCAGCGACTAAATCACCTGTCGTACTAACTTTAATACCTCGGTTTTGAAAGCTAGATAAGGCTAAATGATCAATACCGGTGCGTTGGCTGTATGCCCACTGTAGCGCAGTCATATGCTCCAGAAACTGCTCTGTTTCCGCTTGGGAAAGTACCGTTGCTGCGGAAAGCCATAGCGCTTCAACATCTTTCAGTTCAAGGCGATTTTTAACAATGATCTTATATTTAAATACATCGGGTTTATTTTTTGACAGCTTATGCTTTACCCGTTCAAAAAAACTCGGACTGCGATGAGCATAATAAAGGGCATCAAAACCTGCAGGTAAAGACGCGGTCTCCTTCATTGCTATTGGCATTAATACTCGAGTCATTTCGCCACGTTTTTCCATGCTTTATCTATTAGAAGTTTGATAATTATCAAGGAACGGTAAAACCCGGGACCGGGATCTTTCCATGAGCAATAAGCGCAACTCCGGCAGCGTAAAATAGTTTTCAGCCATGCTCTTATGCTAATAGTGCGGGCGTCCAATTTATCTTGCAAGGACCATAAATCAAGCAATAAATCAATCCAATATTTATGTCTCAACTGCGGCTCAATTTCCACATGAGATAAATTTTCGCCAACCAAATCTTGATAAGCCAGTAGAGGCAGGTTCAAGCCGCAGGCATGCAAATGCCCCACAGATGTAAATGGCCTGGCATTAAAGTCAATCACATAATACACGCCCGTATTTTTATCTAAGAGCCATTCAATACCAAAAATGCCATGGTACTTAATCGATGATAATAAACGTTGGGTTTGTTCAAACATCAGCGCTTCAGCTGCTGCATCCTGAGTACCCGGTATCTCGCCAAAGCTGGTGGTTCCTCTGTCGGGGGGGTACTGGCGCCACCGTCGATGGCTGGCGATAGTGATAAGCTCACCTTTTTCATCGCATAAACCATAGGTGTCAAAAATATAACCGTCACCGCCTTGAATTAGCCGCTGGATTATCAACGCCTGGGCACCATTGTTTTTTACGTAATCGATCAGCTCATCTTCTGAAGCTAAAACCAGATTTTTTTTTGTAAGCTTACATTCTCGATTACCTTCATAAAACGGCTTGATAAAATAAGGAGCTGGGTTAGATGCTGCCCATGTAGTAACTTCTTCAAGACTGGGCTCATTAATTGCGGGAATAACAGGCACACCAACTTTTTCTGCCAGCAGATAGAGTCTATTTTTGTTGATTATCTGCGTCAAAGTAGGGTGATCATTTTGCCACATTAGGTAATATGATTTTAGTTGCTCACGATTTTTGGCGAGCAATAAGGCATGTTCATCGCTGGAGGCAATAAGAACTAAAGGCTCAACCTGTTGCTTTCCATGACTGATCAACCAATCCATTAATTCTTGGTCAGTATCAATTTTGGAAAGATCAATCACATCACAACAAAATGAATACCTTACTGGTTCACTTTTTTTAAAAACAGCGGCGGTAATTTGTGCTCCGCCGACGGCTAGCGCTCGAATTGTCGCCAGCCCAGTCCCCGCTCGGCTTAGCACAAGCACTTTAGGTTTTTGCAGGGTTTCCTTCATAAAATTCGATTACGCTAAAGATTTCAGTTAAGTTTTATAGGTTGCCCAAACCACATGCGTAAGCTAACTACTAACAGGGCATTTGCTTCGCTTATATTCTAAGACACTGGGGGGCTACATATGCCACTCTCTAGATTATTTTGAGATGTATCATACACAAAAAAGCAGAGTCATTGCTGATCCTGCCAATCTGTGAAGAAAAAGCTTTATTGAAACTGGGGCCATGAAACTGAAGCTGGTGTCAGATTACAGATTCTCGTTACGACCGCATTGCCGGTGCAATTTGGGTTTCTGGGCTAGGGTTGCTGATGGCGGGTTTTGGCGGCTTGTTGAGTTAAGGCTTGGTGGGTCGGCATGCCTGAGACGCGGAGATGATGTAAAGTAGGTTTCATCTGGCGATTAAGCTTTGTACACTCTGGGTGTCTTTCTGCGTATTTTCAAGTATATTAAGGCGAAATCATTTTACGGAAAACTAAATCATGCCCAACGAGCCCAGCGATTCCGAGCAACAAAAGCCCTCTGCCATCGATCGCGTGCTCGAGGTGGTTCTTGAGCGAAACCGATTAAATCGACGCTTGCATTGGACTACCATCATCAGCGAGAAAACCTTGCTTGGGGTTATCGGGCTGTTGACGGTCGTAGCATCAGCGGACGCAATCTTCGAAATTTTTATGGCCCGCGAGGTAACACTCCCTGATCTGTTTCTTTTATTTATCTATGTTGAAATCATTGGCATGATTGGAGCGTTCTACTCAACCAATCGGATCCCTGTGACATTGCCTATCATCATTGCCATCACGGCGCTCTGTCGGCTGATTGTGATGCAGAGTAAGGAAATGGACGCCCTGACGCTGCTCGCAGAGGCTGGTGCGATATTTATACTCAGTGGTGCCGCTTATTTAATGAGCCTCAAGGATAAAATGAGCTTAGAAAAACTAGAAAATAGAGATTAAAAGTAGGCGGCGGTAGGTTGCAGCAGACTTACTGAAAAAATTAGAGTTCGTGTTCGTGACTAGAAACGATAAGCCGCACCGAGAGTGAAAATATTAAAATCCGCGTCTGTATCGGCTTGAGAGTTCTTGCCGAACAAAGACCATTGGCCGATATTATATTTAACGCCAAAACCATAAAAGAAACTGCTGTCGCGTCCATCTGACAAAGTTTCTAAGCCTTGCGTATCGACTGTGGTAGTCGACTCATCAATTGCCAGATCAAGCGAAACGCCACCAAACTCTGCGAACAATTGCCAGTCATCATTAATAGGGTACTTGCCCACAACACTCAGACTTACGCCCTCGGCTTTCATGCCAAGATCATTGTGGTCCCCAGCATCAAATACAGAGGCTTCTAGGTCGATATATCTGTTAAAAGTGTACCCAGCAATAATACCGAGGCCGGTTTCTGAACTGCTAATGCCTTGCTCTTCAGCTTCAAATTGACTAATTGTTAAACCACCGTAGAAACCCCTCTCGCTGGCAGCAGCCGGTAGGCTCAACATAAGAAGTGTAGAAAATGTAGTAGCAAAGTTTAACGTTTTATAAATCATTGGGCATCCCGTTATTGAATTAAGTGGCTAGCAAATTAAGTGAAGGGATAGACTAAGTAAGATTAAAAAAGTTCAAGATGATTTTTATTAGTTTATTTTTGACAATACAATGAAGATTTAAGCAGTTGAGTTCACTTTTCAGGTTGCGAGGTCAGTATCTGCAATTGCCATTTACTCCGCTTGATTATCGAACTGCCGTCTCAACCGCGACAACTGATTGCAGCACTTCGAATGCTAAGAGTCGAGTGCGCCGGAAAAGGGAGTGGCGTAGGAGTGATGTTTTTAACGTATTTAGCTACATTTTTAAATCACCAGTAAGTCATTGGCTAAAAAGCATTCCTGCTGACGCCCTTTACCGTTGGGCTCGCATGCTTTACTTGCAGTTCAGCTACCAACGCGTACATAATTCTGTAAAGTACGGCCTAGCCTTGCACATGCGTTAGCAAGTGTTCGTTATTGACCTGACAGTGGAACAGTAAAGATGATCAACACCAAATTTTCTAAAAGTATACTGAATACACTCCGCGCGTCTTTGGCGGCAAACTTTTGCATCTTTCTGGCAAGCCCGGCTGCACTGGCGGCTAGCGACAAACCCAACATCCTCATTATTTGGGGGGACGATATTGGTCAGACCAATATAAGCGCATATAGCCATGGGGTAATGGGCTACCAAACGCCTAATATTGATAGCATTGCCCGAGATGGCATTATGTTCACCGACTATTACGCTGAACAAAGCTGCACCGCTGGGCGCTCTGCGTTTATTACCGGCCAGCACCCGGTGCGCACGGGTTTGACCAAAGTAGGCACGCCCGGGGTGGCGACTGGGATTCAGGCTGAGGATCCTACGCTGGCTGAAATGCTCAAACCGCTGGGCTATGTCACGGGTCAGTTTGGTAAAAACCACCTTGGTGATCTCGATGAACACCTGCCGACCAACCATGGCTTCGATGAATTTTTGGGTAATCTCTACCACCTCAATGCGGAAGAGCTGCCAGAGCGTCCTGACTATCCGAAAGAGGCCTGGTTCCAGTCTATGGCCAATCCCCGTGGCGTTATTCACAGCTATGCGAAAGCGAATGTGGAGGGCGCTGCCGCCAATGGCAGCCAGCAGGTGGGAGCATTGTCAGGTCCATTTATCAACAAAAACGCAGGGACCATAGTCGACTCGGGCCCACTGACCCGCAAGCGTATGGAAACAGTGGATGAAGAATTTGCCGCCGCCGCCAAAAAGTTTATAAAAAGTGCGCACAAGGCTGACAAACCATTTTTTGTCTGGCTGAATACTACCGGTATGCACTTTTGGACTCACCCTGCGAAAAAACATTTGGGCAAATCGGGTCAGGGTTTTTATAACGATGTTATGGTGGCGCACGACGAACTGGTTGGTGAAATGCTTCAGCAGCTCAAGGACTTGAATATCGATGATAATACCATCGTGATGTATAGCACCGACAACGGTCCGCACTACAATACCTGGCCAGACGCGGCTATCTCGCCATTTCGCAGCGAGAAAAACTCTAACTGGGAGGGTGGGTTCAGAGTGCCCGCGATGGTGCGCTGGCCGAGAAGAATACCCGCGGGTCGAGTTTCCAATAGTGTTATGTCCCACCTCGACTGGGTGCCGACCCTGATGGCTGCCGTTGGCGAAGACAAGGTGGTAAGCCAGTTGAAAGAGGGTCGCAGCTTTGGTGATAAAAAGTTTAAGGTTCATCTCGACGGCCACAACTTTCTGCCCTATCTGAAAGGCGACGAGCCTGCAGGGCCTCGCAAAGAGTTCTTTTATTTTAGTGATGATGGCCAATTACTCGGTTTACGTACCGGCGACTGGAAAGTGGTCTACGCCGAGCAGCGTGCCAAGCAGTTTGATGTGTGGCGAGAACCTTTTGTATCCCTACGCATACCCAAACTGTTTAATTTACGACGCGATCCCTACGAGCGTGCCGACACCGACTCTAATGGCTACAATACGTGGTGGGAAAATAACAGCGCGTGGATTTTTTATGGTTCCGCAAAGGCGCTCCAGTTTGGTCAGTCCTTTAAGCAGTTTCCCTCGCGACAAAAGCCTAACAGTTTTGCAATTGATGAGGCCATGAAGCAGCTTACGCAATACCAGCCATTTAGACCCGATTAAAAGTTGTTGATTTAATCGGGCTGCTGTATGGAGTGGCGCATACTTATCACGGGTTATGTCACAGCTACTTTGGCAATGCAGCAAACTGGCGGTTAGTGTTTAGGGAGAATACGAAGACGAAAATTCTGTGATCTAGCTAGGCAATTATAAATAGATAGAGGGGGTTTTCTAGACTATACAAAGTCAAAAAATTACGTCGGTAAGTTTATTAAACCCAGTAAGTTTCAGGTCGCAGTATCACAGGTAATTAAGCTCTTTGAGTCGCCTAGCGTGGTTCTATTGGGCTTGGGGCTTGGGGCTTGCGGTTCTTGGTGCTTGAAACGCAAGAAAGCGTAATCAGCACTGCGGTTTATAGCCCTCCAGGCGAGGGCTTTTTGTTATCTGGGGTTTAGTGGTTGATTGCCTGTCCTTAGATCTGTTTTCTAAGATCTGTTTTCT
>CAJQKT010000011.1 GCA_905478995.1 uncultured Pseudomonadales bacterium
CAAACCAATACCGATGGCGATGCTCAGGGCGATGCCTGCGATCCATTCCCCAACGATCCAGACAACGACCTTGATGATGATACTGTCAGCGGGCACATCGACAACTGCCCTGCTGTGGCGAACGGGCCTAACGATGCCAGCAATCAACTCAACCTCGACGCTGATACGTTCGGCGATGCCTGCGATACCGACGCCGATGGTGATGGCTTTGACGGGGATGGTGCCGGAGGGCCTAGCGCCAATGACGTCGATGATCTCAATGCCGGCCTAGCGGTTGATCCTGATGGAGATCTTGTCGATAGCAGCAGTGTGCTGGCGGTGGCGCAAGATAACTGCCCCGCCGAAGATAACGCTGATCAAACCAATACTGATGGTGATGCTCAGGGCGATGCCTGCGATCCATTCCCCAACGATCCAGACAACGACCTTGATGATGACACGGTGAGCGGACATATCGACAACTGCCCGTCTGTTGCAAACGGGCCTAACGATGCCAGCAATCAATTAGACGATGATAATGACAGCGTGGGCAATGTATGTGATGCCTTCCCTAACGACCCCGACAATGACATCGATGGCGACACCGTTAGTGGTGAGATCGACAACTGCCCGACAGAACCAAACACCGATCAGCTCAACACCGATGGTGATAGTGAGGGCAATGCCTGCGATGCCGATGATGACAACGATAATTTAACCGATATTGAAGAACAACAATATGGAACCGATCCGTTATTAATCGATACCGACGGGGACGGTATTACCGACGCCGAAGAAATCGCTGTGGGTCGCAACCCCAACCAATTCGACGCCTTTATTCCATTACCACTTTGGGCATTTGGGCTTTTAAGTTTAATCATGTTTGGTATTTATAGTTATCGCTCTAAACCTTTCAAAAAATAAAGACCGCCTCCGCTCCGATTAGCAGAGCCCCGAATCTACGTTCAATATTTCGTGTAATAGACCTATGCCTTTAACATTGATAATCAGTTTACTCGGTGAACTGCCTGCACCAAGATCAAGAGTTATACGCAGACTAAGCCATAGCCTCATGCAAAGCTGGTTTAACGTGCTGTGTATCTCTGTATTTTTTATCTGTCATGCTGCGGGCGCAACTAACACTGAAGTCAGTTGGTCATCAAAAGAATTAAGCATGCTCAAACGCTTGTACATCAGCAAGCCGCTAGCCGCTCCCGCCAGCCCAAGCAATCGTGTAGCCGACAATTTGCAGGCAGTTCAGCTAGGAAAAAAACTTTTTTTCGATACTCGTTTAAGTCGCAACAATGACTTTTCCTGCGCAACGTGCCATCAACCTGCTTATGCCTTTACCGATAGACGATCACGAGCAGCCGGCATGGGAACAGCTATGCGCAACACGCCGACCCTTGTCGGTAGCGCTAATTACAAATGGCATTACTGGGATGGCCGCAGCGATTCGCTATGGTCTCAGGCGTTAATTCCGTTAGAGTCAGCCGACGAAATGGGTGGCAGTCGCGTGGCTATATTACGAACCATCATGGATGACCCAGAATACGCGAAACACTATCAACAATTATTTGGCGATCTGCCTGCCACAACCACGCTTGCCAACCTACCTCAACATGCAGGCCCACTAGGCGACCTAACCACACGAACAGCTTGGTACCAACTACCTGAAAAAATCAGGCATCAAATTAATACTTTTTACGCCAACATTGGCAAAGTTCTCGCCGCTTATGAGCGCACTTTACAACTACAGCCCACACGATTTGATCGTTATGCTGCCGAGCTATTAAAAACTGCGACAGCTTCGAGAGCGCGTCCCATTGTATTTAGCTCACATCTGATGACCGAATCAGAAATACAGGGGTTAAAGCTTTATTTAAATGACAAAAAAACCAACTGTCGCAATTGCCACAACGGCCGCTCATTTAGCAACAGTGAGTTTTACGATATCAACACCGCTAAGCTTGACGGCAAAAGAATGGACTATGGTCGCGCTTTAGGACTCGACGCAGCGCGCCATGACCCATTTAACTGCCTTGGCAAATACAGCGACTTACCCGATAACAAAAAAGCAAAATACTGTCGCTTATCCAAGTTAAACGATGAAAAAGATAACACACTGATGGTCGGCGCTTTTAAAACACCGTCACTTCGCGGTCTTGTGCATACCGCGCCCTATTTTCACAACGGGCGTTTAGAAACGCTAGAAGGCGTGCTTCAGTACTATGCTGAAGACGCACACCGATTAAAACAAACCGGCGTTCACAATAAAAAAATCATCCAAGCCAAACAAGAGCATGCTGTAGAGCCTTTGCAATTAACCCGCCTAGAAAACCGAGCATTGCTTGCCTTTTTACTTGCTTTATCAAACTAAGCTTTTTAAAAAATAGCCCTCGCATTAATTCAATACATGAATTGCTGATGAGAACCCCAAGGTAAAAATCAAGGTAAAACAAGATTTATCGGATCAGCAAAACGACTAACACTGCCATTAGTGTCAATAGTCGCAATGGAAAAATAATAGTTGCCCGACGCCAGTGCCTGAATTTCATAGCTAGTCACCAATCCACCAAGACCATCTTGGGCAGCAATACTACTACTGGTGCCAGTATCAATTTGATCGGCCAAATAATAGTAAATCTCGTATGCGTCTATTTCACTCACGGCCAAGTAGGTACCATCTTCACGTGTCGTTGGAGTCACCCAATCGAGTAAGACATTCGCAACTATAGCTACTGGAGCAGCCTCAACCACTATCGCAAGCTCTGCAGTGGCGTTCAAACCCAAGTCATCAAAGCATTCAGCAACAAGACTAAAACTCCCCTCAACTAATCCGGCAAGTGACTGATCCATGTTCGAATTCCACTGGTAAGGAGCGTACGACTCGCGCCTGATTAGATTGCCATTTTTATAAAGGTTACAGTATTCAATAAATCCGTCTGCATCACTGGCATTAATTTCCACTGCAAGCCCATCACCGGTTTGAACAACAGTGTTAACGGCCGGCATAAAAAAATTAACAACTGGAGCCATATTCACAGGCGGCTCCTCTGGTGGTGGAGGAGCCGGCGGAGTTGTATCCGCAATCATCACTGACAAAGTTGCGGTACTGGTATTGCGTGCATCATCACTGGCCTCACACTCCACCATCGTCGTACCCACAGGAAAGCTGCTACCGCTAGAAGGTAAACACACTAGCGCAACATTGCTATCGACCTGATCGAAAACCTGCACACTATAGGTCACGCTGACAGGCAACCCATCTGATGAGTCCTGCTCAATGGGTGCTGGCAACGTTATTATTGGCGCAACATCATCGATCACGCTGATTAAGAAGGAACTTGAAGTGATATTTTGGCTGGCGTCCTCTGCCCAGCAATTGACTTGAGTTTGGCCCAAAGAAAAAACACTGCCCGATGCATAATCACACTGAGTAGTAACCGCACCATCCACTGCATCACGGCTATTCGCCGTATAAAAAACTACGGCTCCTGCCGCTGTCGTGGCACTAACGACCATATCACTGGGCAAAGACATAACTGGCCCTGATGTATCCACTTCTTCTACAGCGACCGGCTTAGTTTTCTTTTTTGATCGAGGATTACCATCCTCTGATGAACTGGCCCATCGACCTCCTTTTTCGGCATAGCTATTGAAAGGAATCAAACACATCATTAACAGAAAAAGAATCGCGCGCATTGGACACCACCTGTAATCATCAGAACAGGTAATATTTTAATTTTTAAACTCAACGATAAATCCAATCAGTTCACAAAGTCAGCTGTCCAATAAAAATATAAACCTAATGTATGCATTGGTAGGCATTGCCGATGCCAACTATGCCCTTTTTGGAGCCCTAGAGGCTCTCAATGTAACAATCGCCCACCAGTCATCGTGTTAATTGGCCAACTGTGAACCGCAAACAACGCATTAAATTTGACGTAAACAATCCTATTGCTTACAGTGCAGCTCCTTCCAACATTTTTAAAACCTACATCTTATGCGGCCCAAACAGCCCGGCAAAGCAGAGCAAAAGCCCTCGCCAAGCCCTAGCGTCAATAGCGGCGTAAAATTCGTCACCCCGCAAGGGTTTACAGCGATTAAAGATGGCGTGAAGCCCGGCTCGAGCATGAAAAGCGGCCAAGCGCCTAGCCCCACTGTTGGCAAGGCTCGCAAACCATCGTGGTTACGTATTTCTACCCACACCACACCAGAATTCAAATCTGTTAAGAAAACGGTCGACAGCCACCGCTTGTCTACTGTTTGCGAAGAAAGCCACTGCCCCAACATGAATGAGTGCTGGAGTAATGGCACCGCAACGATCATGGTGATGGGCTCAGTTTGCACAAGGGCATGCCGCTTTTGCTCGGTAGACACGGGCAACCCTAATGGCTGGCTTGACCCAGAAGAGCCCGAAAACTGTGCCCGCTCGGTTGCACTAATGAATTTGCGCTACGTAGTCATCACCTCGGTCGACCGCGATGACCTCAGTGACGGTGGCGCACAGCACTACGCCGATTGCGTAGCCGCCATTAAGCGATCTAACCCCACCACTGCGGTCGAAGCATTAACCCCCGACTTTAATGGCGAACTCGACTGTGTTGCAACCGTAGTTAATTCAGGCCTTGAAGTATTTGCACAAAACCTTGAAACCGTTGAGCGCTTAACACACCCAGTGAGAGATCCTCGTGCAGGCTACCAACAAACGCTCGATGTGTTAGCTTTTGGTAAAAACGAACGCCCCCAAATTTTAACCAAAACCAGCTTAATGGTCGGTTTAGGTGAAACGGATGACGAAATAAAACAAGCCATGGAAGATATGCGTCGTCACCAGGTGGATATATTGACTCTGGGCCAATATTTACAACCCACCAAAAACCACCTGCCGGTTGAGCGCTGGGTGCATCCCGACGAATTCAGTCGCTATAGAGAAATTGGGCTAACACTGGGTTTTACGGAAGTGGCTGCTGGGCCCTTAGTAAGATCTAGCTATCGGGCGGATAAAATTCTCGAAAAAAACAACCTCGGCTTAGGGCTGCCACAATCAATGGCTGGCGATATCCCTGTTAAAAATATTTAGCACCCGTTAAATCTGCCAATCAATAGTCGCCAGCCCCTTTGCTTTCAAATACGAATTTATTGTAGAAAACGGCTTGCTGCCAAAAAAACCTCTATAGGCTGATAAAGGTGATGGGTGTACCGATTTAAGAACAAGGTGTTTTTCCTCATCAATGCATTTACCTTTTTTTTGCGCGTAACCACCCCACAATACAAAAACCAGCCCTTCACGCTCAGTACTCAGCCGCTCTATAATTTGATCGGTAAAGTGCTCCCACCCCCGCCCAGCGTGAGACGCAGCCTGCTCGCGCTCCACGGTTAATATCGAATTCAACAACAGTACGCCTTGCTCTGCCCAAGCCTGCAAACAGCCATGCTCGGGCGCGCTGTAGCCGACATCATTCTTCAGCTCTTTAAAAATATTCCCCAACGAGGGCGGGATAGGTACGCCTTGCGGCACTGAAAAACACAAGCCATGCGCCTGCCCCTCACCATGGTAGGGATCTTGCCCAATAATAATGACTTTAACAGCTTCAAAAGCCGTCGAATTTAGCGCATTAAAAACCTGCTGTTCAGGCGGATACATCAATTTACCCTGCGCTTTTTGCTCGGTTAAAAAGGCTTGTAGTGCCAGCATGTAGTCACAATCAAACTCACCATCAAGCTTTTTACGCCACGATCCATGCAACTGTATTTTATTCACTGCATTTACTCATTAAATATGACGCCAATTCATTTAAGATCTTTTATCGATACTTTCATTCGCAACTCGCCTGAACACTGGACACCGATAAACATGTCGCCTCGAAATAGTTTTGCCATAACCCTGGTTATAGCCTCACTCGCTCTTCTCTATCCGGGTGTCACTCAACCGTTATTACAAATTACGGTGAGTGCCAACATGCCGATTTTAGGCTCACTACAGTTTTATAATGAGACGCAAAGTATTTATCAATCTATTGTGGCTTTATGGCAACACAATAACGTACTAGTGGCCGTTTTGATCTTGATATTTAGCATTGTAATACCTGTTGTCAAAGCATTGCTACTTTGCATTGCAATGCTCATGCGCCATCAAAAAGCCTCCGCCAGCCTGCGTCGCTTTATTAGCTTTATTAGCAAATGGTCGATGGCTGATGTATTCGTTGTTAGCGTTTTTATGGCTTTTTTGGCTACGCAATCCAATGATTTTATAGAGGCCGTCATCCATTCAGGCTTTTATTATTTTTTAGCTTATTGTGTGATTTCAATTATTGCGACACAGTTATTGCATTTCCCTGCCGCTCAAACGCAAAGCAAAGAAAGCTAAGCGGCATCAACCAGCAGGCGGCGAATAGCAGGAGGCAAATAAACGCTGGCGTAAATCCAGCTCAAAACAGCACTGCAATGCAAAAAAAGAGCGCCCAACAATCCGCGTTGGGCCGCGCATTCCACATACAGCTATAAGCGTGCGTCGCACCACTGAAGAACATCTTGCAGCACTTCATTGTGTTCTGGCTCATTAAAAATCTCATGAAAAAGACCTGGGTAAATCTTTAGCAGCTTTTCAGTCGAGCCAACATGATCATACAAAAATTGCGAACCGCTCGGCGCTGTTAACTGGTCTGCACTTCCATGCAGCACTAACAGTGGGATTGTTATTTCATGAGCGTGATCCTGAGCCCTTTGCATAGCAGAGAACATCTCAACTAATTGTCTGGCTGATAGCTTACCGCTATAAACCAGCCGATCCTGGCGATAGGCATCTACCACCAATGGGTCACGGCTAACCAAACTGGCATCTAACTGCAGCACACCCAGGCGAGGCCACCATCGAGAGAGCAAGCGAATAATAAATATTTGCCATGCCGGTGGCGCCACATCGCTTTGAATAGCGGGGCCGGAGAGAACACACGCAATATATTTTTCTTGAAAATCCAACAATGCATTAGCCGCAATCAAACCACCCATTGAGTGACCTAATAAAATACAAGGTAGGTGAGGATGCTCGGCATGCACCTGAGATCGCAGTATTTCTAAATTTTGAATATAGTGGTCAAAGCTTTCAATAAAACCAGGCGTGCCATCGGACATCCCATGCCCAATATGATCTAACGCAGCGACCATGTAACCTCGCTCAACAAAGTATTGAGCGACATGTACATAACGCCCACTATGCTCAGCGGCTCCATGAGCAAGAAACACAATAGCTCTCGCCGCCGTATCGGGTTGCCATGTTTGAAAAAAAACACTGCCGCCGTCAACCCCCTTAAAGTGGCCCTGCATGGTTTTCATCAACCCGGCTCCGACTCGGCACCCGGCGCCACACGCAATAAACCACGATACGCTTGCCGCGCTGTACCCCCTTCATAGACCACTCGATAAACATCGCGAGCAATTGGCATTTCAATTTGATATTTATCGGCTAATGCAATCACTGCCGGTGCACTTTTCACTCCTTCAGCGACCATGACCATTTGCTCAATGATTTCTTCTATATTACGGCCTTTACCCAATTCAACGCCGACATGACGGTTACGACTTTGCGAACTTGTGCAGGTAGCAATCATATCGCCCATACCTGCAAGTCCTGCAAAAGTTTCAGCATGACCGCCCATCGCCACGCCTAATCGCGTAACCTCAGCCAATCCTCGAGTAATCAACGCTGAGCGGGTATTGTCACCCGCACCTTGGCCATCGCCCATACCCACGGCAATCGCAATAATATTTTTTAGCACGCCGCCCAATTCACAACCTATCACGTCATCATTGGTGTACACACGGAACAAACCGCTGCGAAATACCGCCTGTAACTGGTGAGCAATAGCCTCATCGTCCATGGCAATAACACTGGCCGCCGCCTGCCCTGCCATGATTTCGCGAGCAAGGTTGGGGCCTGTTAATACGCCTGCTGGGTATCCGGGGAAAACCTCATTAATGATTTCCGTCATGCGCATACCGGTATTGTGCTCTAACCCTTTGGTCAAGCTGACAAATGGAATGGCAGCGGGTAAGTAGGGCTTTATCGATTCCAAAACCTGTCTAAATACGTGTGAAGGCACCCCCATAATAATGACATCGGCATCTTCAACGGCGGCTTTAATATCTGCAGTGGCCTTTAATCGGACATGCAACTTGGCCCCTGGTAAATATTTTTCATTGGTGTGCTGCTCATTAATTTCTGTAACGGTTACTTCGTCGCGCGCCCACAACGTCACTTCGGCATTTCTTGAAACCAGCGAAGCTACAGTGGTACCCCATGAGCCCCCCCCCAATAAAGCCACTTTTAGACTCATAGTCTTCTCCAAAGTTAGCGCAGCAACGCGGTCGAGCGAATAGTGTCGATGCGACGACAGAGCTCACGAAAATTCTGACTCATCTCAATACGTCTCTGCGCTAGATTTTGCTCGTTTTCGACGGGCAAATCAGTAGCGATGCCATCATCAGCATCACCCACTAAATTCAAATTGCTCATTAGCTTGTAACCATTTTCAAACATTAACTTGCCTATCGACGCCTCACTCGTAATGCGCTGCTGTAAATAAGCTTGCCGAGCATAGGCCAGTGCTTGTTTAACGCAGTCTTTTTCATCCGCCAGTGGTTCATCTCCCACTCTAGCCAGCACATCGGTAACTACCCTATAGGCCTCGACGTAAGGTAACAAAGTAGCATGAGCTACCAGCGGCCGGCACTTGAGCAATAGCTTTTGAGCTGCAAAGCCGCTCTCTTCCAATTGGGTCATCCAATCGGGGCTATAGCGACTAAGCTCCTCGTCCACTTGCTTTCTAAACTCATCAATGGGCGCATAGAAAAACTCAAACTTAAATAGATCTCGCAGTCGTTCAGCTTCCTGCCAAAAACCGTCTAACCCTTTACCAGGCTCGTTAGCTACATAGAGCATGGCTAATTCGATTATTGCCTTATTAACGAAATGATGAATAACCGTATTACGATAATAACCAGCGGCAGCATGTTGCTGCGCCGCAATGGTAAACACTACTTCGGGTCCACCCTCATAGCGAGTAACTAAGCCTTTATTAACCAGCGCGTCAATGAGGCCCTCATAGGCATCATGATTGTCCGGATCGAAAGTTGACGACATAGGAATGGAACGGGTTCTTGCCCAATCCGCCAAGTCTTGCAATTCGCGACTCAACTCCTCTCGCGTTAACGCACGCGGTGCCGCACCTAATAAAATCATTGCTACTAACGAAGGCAATGTCAGGGGGGTAACCTTATTCACCTCAACGCCCACTTGAAAGGCAAGCTTCTGTAACGCCAACGTATCGTCAGATGATGGCGCTTTTTTAATAACCACGGGTTCGCCAAAATTAACATAAATGCGACCCATAGGCTGACGTAAACCACGCATGTAGTTGATAAACCAACGCAGGCTTTCCGGTTGTTTTTTCCCACCGGCTTGCTCACTGGTATAATCATCAACGTCGCCAATCAGGTCATAATTAATGCTGATGGGTACAAAATGTAAATCGCGGGTATCACTGGCATGCGCAGCTTCAATCACATACTTAAATAAACCATAGCGCGGGGGCATTAATTTACCCACACGAGAGCGAGTGCCTTCAAAAGCCCACGTCAGCGGAAAACGTTTTTCTAATAAATAGCCTAGGTACTGACGCAAAATCATTTTGTACAGCGGGTTATCTTGAAAACTACGCCGAATAAATATGGCTCCGGCACGCTTAGCCGCAAAACCCAAACCGGCAAATGCCATATTCACACCACCGAGTATATGGGGCGCAGGGAAATCATTTTCATAAAAAAGTGAGTACACTGAAAACCCATCAACATGAGTTTTATGCGTCCAAAGAAGCGCGGTAGGGTATTCGCGCACTATTTTTCGCACCCGCTCCAGACCAGCCTGATCTACCACCATCTCTGATTCATAGCCCAACGACATCAGCCTGCGATTGAAGTTTGCCATCACATCGATCCAAAAGGATTTAGGTATGGCAATAAGCTCTTGTTTAATTTCTTTAGCTTCGCTTTGCAACGAATCTACCGAGCGCCCCGTATCAACCGCAAGCTGTTGCAGAGCATCCTTAAAGCGCGGGCGATGGCTCAAATGCATTGCGACTCGTCGTGGCACTCTATACCGATTACCACGCAAACGCCGCTCAGCCAAATCGAGCGCCAGTCCTGCCTGCCCCGCTACAAAGTCTGGAAAGTCATCAAAATTAAAAGATTCACCACGACGCTGTTGAATACGCTCACTCAGTTCACCAATCGTGGCGGAATCGGCGACTAAAATTTTCACTCTTTCATGGTGATCTTTTAATGCGCGGCGAGCTCGCATCGGCCCAGGCCTGCGGGGGTTGCCGAATAACAAATCGCGAAAGCGCGGCGTACTATTTTTTTCATGCAGTGAGCGCAGCCAAGCCACGCGCAAAGGCACCACTGGGGTGTCGTCACCAATACGTAAAGCACTAGCAAGCGATTCACTGGGGATATTTTCTTGATTACGTGAAATCGGCAGAGTCACGCAATGCAACTCACCAGGGTAGCCCGATTTTTTATATTGCTGCGCCACAAATTCCTGCAACAGCTCTTCTTCTACCTCATGGGCCGCATCAAGTAGCAACAAGATATTGGCATTTTCACCAGCAGGCCAAATAATTTCACTCACCCAATTGCGCTCCTGACAAAAATAAAAATAGACAAGCCCACCTGATGGAAATCATCGGTGCCGGTGTCCGTACAATCACTTACACAGCCTTTGTAGGCGCTGTTAAGCTTTCAATTTTTCCTTTTAACTCAGCTTTATTTCTAATCGGAGGCCTCTTACCAGACTTCGGTTTGGTTTTCTTCATCTTCGCCGCTGCCTTTGATTGTTTAGGCGCTTTAACATCTGTACTTGAACCCTTGGAATCACTCGACCCTTTTTTTAACCGTTTCTGCGTGCTCTTTTTTACTTTGGGCTCAGCCACAGCAACTTTTTTATGCTGATCCATGGGCGCTATTTGCTCGGCCTGCCCCATAACCTGCTGAAACATTGCACGTACCTGAGCAACATGTTGATCTATCGTTTCGGCGCGCCAGTCACTGGTATCGACGGGCGGCAGTACATCGACCTCGACCGTCGCCGGATGAAATATAAAATCTCCTTTGGGTGCGCTATCAAGTGCATTGTGAATGACCACCGGTACTATCGGCACACCCGCCTGAATCGCTAGGTGAAAAGCACCCTTTTTAAACGGTGCCAATTGCGGCGTTGTTGTGCGCGTACCCTCCGGGGCAACCACCACAGACTTTCCCTCGTTACGAATAATATCAACGAGCGGCTGCATAGCCTCAATGGCACTGCCACTATTGGCACGATCAATGAGCACTGTGCCGGCGAATTCCATAACGCGACCAACAAGCGGGATATTACGTATTTCTTTTTTACCAATCGCAGCAATATCACGTCTTAGCAAACTGACCATAATCACCACGTCAGCTTTACTCTGGTGATTAAAAATGAAAACCGCTGGGCGCTGCGCCCATAAATTCTGCTCGCCATTGACCTTTAAATTTAACCCAATAAGCGCACTTGCCGTTTCGGCAAACAGTGCCGCCGAAAAATTCTGTGCGCGCCTTCGCGAACCCGTTAGCGCCCAAATAGGAAGACCTGCCACAAATGACGTGACTACAGAGCTTGTTGCCGCTACTGCACGCACCCAATCGGTAACACCGGCACGCCCTCGACTAGCAAAGCGACGTATAGGCCAGCCATTGCGTTCAGCAATGCCGGTAAGCTTACGGTTCGGGTTCAAGGCTCGTGGATTGCCAACGCGCTCCAGCAACTCAAGGTCATCATGACTATCTGAGTAAAAAAAGGTTTGATCAAGGTCAACACCATAATCAACCGACAACTGCTCAGCCGCGGCAACCTTGCCTGGGCCAAAGCAGGTAGGACGCACAACGGAGCCGGTGAATTTACCGTCCACCACTTCCAGATGAGTACACAGGAGATTGTCTATACCCAGATTATCAGCCGCGGGGCGAACCTGATAAGGTAGTGCCGACGAAATAATGGCAACGGTATGGCCTTTGCGTTTATGCGCTTCAATTAAGGCGCGACTTTCTGGATAAATTAATCGGGCTATATATTTTTCATGGAGCTCTTGCGCAAACTCCATGTAGCTGGCCTCAGTCATACCGCGCAATAGCTGAGAGGTCACCACCATCATTGACGAAAAGCCAATGCTGCCTAAACCAAAACTAGTCATGGCCGCGGCAAGCTCAGCGAATTCTTTAGCTGACACATCGCCGCGCTTAACCTGCTCGCGGATAAACGTCATAGCAGAATAGCCATAGATTATGGTGCCATCAAAATCAAAAAAGGCACCGATATGCGGCCCCTCTTCACTGGCTTCAATTTCTGCTATTACATCTTTATGTAAGCTCATTACCGCACACTCCCTAAGAGCTCCGAGTGTAACGCATTTGCCGTGTTAATTTGACGATAAACACCGGAATAATTCATCTCAATACCGAGATGGAATAACTTTTAAACAGTTTAATACTAAGGCAATGACTTTTTTGTTGGCATAAGATTCCGCTATGTCTTTAAAGAGCTATTGGCTGCCAATGCCCGCTGCCGAGTCACCTTAAGATCGAGTATTGGCTGTGGATAATCGACTCCCAACTCAATACCCGCGGCTTCTAGCATTTCAGGTTTTGCCTCCCACGGCTTATGCAAAAACTTGCCTGTCAAACCTGATAATTCAGGGCAGTACTGTTTGATATAAACGCCTTCCGAGTCAAATTTTTCACTTTGTAAAACAGGGTTGAAAATACGAAAGAACGGTGCGGCGTCGGCGCCGCAACCCGCCGACCACTGCCAACTTGCACTATTACTGGCCAAGTCGGCATCAACCAAACAATCCCAAAACCAAGCCTCCCCTTCGCGCCAGTTAATGAGCTGATTTTTAACCAAGAAAGACGCCACTATCATGCGCACACGGTTGTGCATGTAACCGGTCTGCCATAATTCACGCATGCCCGCATCAATAATCGGAAAACCCGTTTGACCTTTTTGCCACTGACCCAAAGCCTGCTCATCATGCCGCCAAGGGAATGCTGCATATTTAGGATTAAAAGGTGCCTCGGGGATATGCGGCCAGTGGTAAAGGAGATAATAAGAAAACTCGCGCCATGCAATCTCTCTCAAGTAATGAATTAAATCATCCGATCCAAACTGCGCCTCCTCCTGCTTGATGCGATGCCACACCTGATGTGGCGATATTTCGCCAAAATGAAGATGCGGAGACAGCAACGAAGTGCAATTAGACGCTGGAAAATCGCGGCCCACTTTGTATTGATGCAGACCGTTTTCAATAAAGTTTTCCAGCTTGCTAGCGGCGGCATCCTCGCCCACTTGCCACACTTTCTTGATGCCACTGCTCCAGTCAGTGGCCGGTTCTAACTTGAGAGCCTTAAGGCTGCACTCGCCGCCAGTTACAGAGCTTTGAGCAAAGCGAATATCTTTAATCGCAGGAAGAGGTTGCCGTGGCTCCGGAGCATTCAAACACCCATTTTTATAATAGGGTGTATACACTTTGTAAGGCGTTTGATCGCCTTTCAAAATGGTCCATGGCTCCCATAATAGCGAACCATTATGGCTATTGGCTGACACCCCAAGCGCCTGCAAGGCGTTTTTTATCTTCTTATCGCGCGCAATGCGCCAGGGTTCATAACAACGGCTCCAATGCACGCTCTGGGCCTTTGTCTCTTCTACCAACTTCAATAGAATTTCACTGGCATCGCCACAAAAAATCCTCAATTTTCCGCCCAGTGATCGATTAAGATCATGCAGCGATTGATGCAACCAAACTCGACTCGCACCGCCCATTTTCCAAGCGCCTGCATTGACATCGTCGAGAATATAAATGGGCAGAATGTCCCCGTCGCTTTGCGCCGCGTGTAAGGTCGGATTGTCATGAACACGCAAGTCTTGCCTAAACCAGACAATAGCTGATGCGTTCTTTTTAGCAGATACCATTTTTTTGCCGACCTTTAAATTCTGTGAATTGCAAGACTGCTCACCCAACGATGAGCGCAAGCTGAGTGTAAGCTTACTGAGGTTTATTCGTTAAAACGCTCGGCAGCGCGCTGTGCCAGCCACAAACACATGGGAAAAGCCACGGCCCAAGCAACAGCGACAAAACCCAACGACCAAGCCTCGGGTTCAGCCAAGCTTACATTGGTCAAGCGTATACCCGCATAATAACTAAATGGCGCCATAAGAGCACCCAACAGCACCGCGATGAAGAGCTGGCTTTGCAACCAGCGCAGCGAATGATTAAGCAAAGTAGAAAACACAATCCAGAGGCAAATTAGCCACACAGGAGGTATTAACACATCGTTGGACAACACAATAACACCCGATCGAATTAACATCGAGTCAACAAAAAACCCCAACACGACCACCTGAATAACCAGCAAGACCTCACGCCAATCATCAGCGATAAATCTGAGATGTAACATCACTACCGTCAGCGCTGTCGCTATGGCAATCTGATTGCCACCCAACACGCAGCAAAGCCATGCACCATTAAACATAACCACATTTACAAAATTCTTAGCCTTGCTCATACCTTCCACACTCAATTGCTTCACATTCGCCGGTTCAGATTCATAGACTTGCAATCACCTAGTCATAGCAAAGCCACTAGGCCCGATAACCGCTGTTATCCACTAGCTAACCCCCCTCTAGGTGGCTGAGAGCATATCAGGTGGCTTTTAACTGCATGAAAATATTTTGTCATACTGCCAACAAGTATTTAGCTAGCCCCACTGCCACGCTACCCAACCGCTAATCACTGGCCAATAGCCAGGCTCAGACACCACGAAAACGGGGGGCATTGTGGCTGGTAAAAACCGCACTACCCGCAAGATCGGCTAATAGGTCATTACAAGGTAGGCACAATGATCTCATCGCCCAAGTCACGCGTATAAATCCAGCATATCGTGAATTCCAATGAATCTACCGTCATCTATTTGTAAAGGGTGCCTCCTACGCGGCGAACAGTTATGTTAAAATCTATTCAAAATCATACGGTTAGTTCAGACACCGCGAATCAACCAGCTAAGATACCCGGCGGCCAAAGCGCCGCGTCCACTCACGGTGCGGAGATAGAAAGCCTCTGCAAGAAAAGGAGTAGCATGTACCAAAGTGGAGTAAAAGAACGCCTAGCTCATGACGAGTGGGCCGCTGTGATGCATAAAATCGCCTCCGATCAAGATCGGAAGGCGTTCGCAAAACTATTCGCGCATTTCTCACCAAAGATAAAAAGCTTTTGCATGATGCTCCGATCACAGCACACATCGCCACAAATGGCCGATGAGCTGGTGCAGGATGTAATGATCAAGGTGTGGACCAAAGCAGAGTACTTTAATTCCGACAAGGCGAGTGTGAGCACTTGGATATTCACCATTGCGCGCAACTGCAGAACCGACTACTTGCGCAAACTCAAGCGCACCGAAACGCCGTTAGTCGCCGATGATCTTTGGCCTATGGCTGAAGAAGAGGCACCGTTTGCATCGCTTGAACAGCACCGCATTGAAAAAAATATCCATCATGCGTTAACGCTGTTGCCCCCGGAGCAGGCCGAGGCTCTCAAACAGATTTACATCTCTGGCAAAACCCATGCTGAAGTTGCATCGGCCCTAGGCCTTCCATTGGGCACGGTTAAATCGCGTGTGCGGCTAGCCATTGCTAAGCTGCGCATTAGCATGAGTGAATTACTGGCCGAGGAATCCGAGGCTGAACCAACCGACGCAACCGGTAGCAGCAAAGCAGCTGGCGCCGAGCTAGAGCCATGAGTGATTCAATGCAGCAACCCAACGCTAACAATAATTCCGTTAACCAACCTACTTCAAGGGCTCCAACTATGCCGCGGCTTCACCCCGATATTCACTGGCTAATCGATTACGCAGCGGGTACGCTTCCACTGTCTCATGCATTGTGCGTAGCGGCACATACTGAGTACTGCAGCTCATGCCAAAGCAAGGTTCGTGAACTCAGCGCTATTGGCGGTTCGCTTATGAGCACCGATACAGGTACAAGTAATGCCGCTGAACCCTCAGCCAGCGAGGAGCTAAACGAAGACGAATCTGAAGCACTGAACAAACTATGGGCCGCCATCGAGCAAGCAAAAGTCGCTCAGAGCGACACTGACGCCACGAGGCCTGTGGACCAAGCCAACCACGTAAACACGCTGCAAAGCGAAACCACTGCGGCATTGCCCACGTGTGTTAAAAAATTGCTACCCGATACCATGGAGCAGCTCAATTGGAAAAAGCTGGGCCGACACTTAAGCGTTACTCAGCTAGCCTCAGGTGATACCCAGCGAGAAGTGGCTCTGCACCGCATTCACCCAGGTCGCGGCGTTGCCAACCACGATCACAAAGGAGAGGAAGTAACCGTAGTGCTGCGCGGCAGCTTTTCTGACCAAAAAGGCATTTATTTGCCAGGCGATTTTTTAGTAATGCAGGCAGGTCACAGCCACCAACCCGTTGCAAGCGGTGATATGGAATGCATTTGCTTGTCGGTCTTAGATGCGCCTATCAAATTTACCGGGCCAATTAATCGACTCATGAATCCTTTTTTGAAAATACACCCCTCGCCAGCCCCAGCCTAAGACACAGGCAGCCCAATGATTCTCTAGCTTTTTAGCGTCAAACACTGCCGCTAAAAAGCTAGAAATGAAACCCCCGCGCCAGCGCTATCGCTCGCCGCCTCACACCCCAAAAGTAATCAATATCTCACCCACAGGTGGGATTTTTCACTTCATACGCCTCACCCACTTAGGTAGACTGAGTCAGCGGTAAATTGCGATTTATCGTCTCTTCTCGCATTGTCCTCCCACTTCGTTTTGAAAAATCAACGATAGTTCGGCACTTTGCTGACAGCAGTAGAGCAACTCGACCCTAGTCACAGGTAAAACCATGCCAAAACGCCCATTGTATTTATCACTTGCGGGGCCTGCCCTGCTCGAAACACCTCTTTTAAACAAAGGTAATGCCTTTAGCAAAGAAGAACGTCGCGATTTAAATATTCTCGGCCTCTTGCCCGAAGTCATTGATACGATAGACGAACAAAAAGATCGCGCCTACCAGCAATTACATGCCTTCCATACCGATATGGATAAGCACATTTATTTGCGCAATATTCAAGACACCAACGAAACACTTTATTACCGCTTGGTGACTGAGCATCTTGAAGAAATCATGCCCATTATCTACACCCCTACCGTGGGTCAAGCATGCCAGCAATTTTCTAAAATCTATCGTCGTCATCGCGGTCTGTTCATTTCTTATGACGACCAAAACTCTATTGACGACATGCTACAAAATGCCACCAAAAAAAATGTCAAAGTCATTGTGGTTACCGATGGTGAGCGCATTCTTGGCTTGGGCGACCAAGGCATTGGCGGCATGGGTATCCCTATTGGTAAGCTCGCACTCTACTCAGCCTGCGGCGGCATCAGTCCTGCTTACACCCTGCCGATTACGCTTGATATTGGCACCAACAACCAAGAACTCATCGATGATCCTTTATACATGGGCAGTAAACATCCGCGTATTACTGGGCAAGACTACGACGATTTTCTTGAGTCCTTCATTCAATCCGTAACCAACCGCTGGCCTAACGCTCTTATTCAGTTCGAAGATTTTTCTGGCGTTAATGCAAATCGCTTACTGGATCGCTATCGCAAACGCATTTGCTGCTTCAACGATGATATTCAAGGCACTGCAGCGGTTACGGTAGGTACTTTATTAGCCGCATGCAAAGCGAAAAACGAGCCGCTCAAAGATCAAGTCATTACTTTTTGCGGCGCAGGCTCGGCGGGCTGCGGCATTGCAGAACAAATTGTTGCGCAAATGGTTTCTGAAGGTATTAGCGAAGCACAAGCACGCAGCCAAATATTCATGATTAATAGTCGCGGCCTGGTGGTCGATAACATGTCTGGCCTCAAAGATTTTCAACTGGGTTTTTGTCAGCCCTCCAGTGTAGTGTTGAATTGGGGCATCAGTGAAGACACAGCCAGCCTAGAACAAACCGTTAAACATTCTAAAACTACGGTACTCATTGGCGTGTCTACGGTAGCCGGACTGTTCACACAAGAAATTGTTGAGCAGGTTTATCGCAATGCGCCAAGACCGATTATATTGCCGCTATCAAACCCCACTTCAAAAGTTGAGGCACTGCCCAAAGACATCATTGAGTGGACCGAAGGCAATGCCATTATTGCTACCGGCAGCCCGTTTGAGCCGGTCAGCTATCAAGGTAAAGACTACCCGATTGCGCAGTGTAACAATGCGTATATTTTTCCTGGCATTGGCTTAGGTGCGGTGGCCTGTGAAGCCAGATACATTACTAATGGTATGCTCATGGCATCCAGTTATGCGCTGGCTGAATACTCCGCCACGCACAACCAAAACACCGAGACGCTACTGCCCAGTCTCAACGATATTCGAGCCGTTAGTCAGTTTATTGCCAAAGCGGTCTACAAGCAGGCCATTGTTGACAGAGCCGCATGGCCGACCAGCGATGAACGTATTGACCAGCGCATTGAAAGAAACTTTTGGGAACCCGAGTATCGCAATTATCGCCGCGCTGCGGTTTAGCAATACTCGGTCTAGTCATGCCCAGTTAAGTCGTGCGCACTTTTTGATGGCGTTTGCAGCGCCATAACTCGTTAAGAGGCCTTATGTCGTTAACGCAGCTCGCCTATCGTGCATTAGACACGATAGAACGCCTAGGCAATCGCCTACCTCACCCTGCATTGCTCTTTATGGGCCTAGCGGTCGCTGTGATTGTGCTGTCATGGGTGATGTCATCGCTCCATGTCGCGGCCGTCCACCCTATCAACGAGCAAACTTACAGCGTCGTCAGCCTAATGAACGGCGCGGGGCTGCGACGCATTCTCAGCGAAGCGGTCAGCAACTTCACCCACTTTGCACCGGTGGGTGTGGTGCTCGTTATCATGATGGGCATTGGCGTCGCTGAGCACTCTGGATTAATTGCCTGTGTGCTGCGCAGCATTGTTAAACGCACTTCACAGCCCCTGCTTGCCTACGTCACTGCATTTGCTGGGGTGATGTCGAGTATTGGCGCCGACGTGGGTTATGTTGTTCTCATACCCATAGCGGCATTGCTTTATCAAGCGTTCGACCGCCCTGCATTAGCCGGTATTGCCGTGGCATTTGCCGGCGTATCGGCAGGCTTTAGTGCCAACCTGCTCATCGGCCCGGTTGATGTAATGCTCGCCAGCATATCCACCGAAGCGGCGCACTTAATTGATCCATCGGCCGAAGTCACTGCCACCGACAATTATTATTTTATTATTGTTTCAACAGTACTCATTACCTTAGTCGCAGGATGGGTCAGCAATCATGTGGTGGAACCGCGCCTTGCTCAGCATCAAAACCGGCAACAAAACCAGCCCGATGAAGGCTCAAACTCAAACACCAATCCAGATTTTCTTGCTCAGCAGCTTACTCAGCAACACACTAGCCAAAACAACAGTCTCGTTTGGGTGGGTTGGTTTAGCGCCGCCTATTTGGCCGGTATCATTTTACTGAGCTGGCCTGGCCTAGGTGCATTGGCAACAACGGCCGAGAGTCGGTCACCCTTGCTTTCTAATTTAGTGCCATTGCTGGCCATTTATTTTGCCTTGGCAGGCTATGTATTTGGCCGCAGCAATGGGATTTATCGCTCGGCATCACAAGCTATAGACAGCATGGAAAAATCGATTGCCACCATGGCCTATTACATCGTGCTGATGTTTTTTGCCGCGCAGTTCGTTAATTATTTTGCCTGGACCAACATCGGCACGGTAACGGCTATTGCTGGGGCCCAGTGGCTGGGCTCGTTACAGCTCAGCCCTATTGTTTTGCTACTGGCCATTATTGCGCTGTCGGCATCCATCAATTTATTTGTCGGCAGCGCCTCGGCTAAGTGGGCGTTGCTGGCGCCGGTGTTTGTGCCGATGCTTATGTTACTGAACATTCCGCCAGAACAAACACAAATGGCCTATCGCATTGGTGATAGCACCACCAACATCATCACGCCGCTTATGCCCTACTTTGGTATCGTGCTGGCCTATGCCCAGCGCTACCAAGCCCAACTAGGCCTTGGCAACATTATCGCCATGATGCTGCCCTACTCACTGGCGTTGCTCGCCACCTGGAGCTTGCTCATTGCCATTTGGATTGCAAC